>NZ_CAWUDI010000001.1:0-339985 GCF_963920925.1 Calothrix sp. CCY 0018
CTGCTGGCGAATCCGCTCCTGTTGCAATCAGCGCTCCCGCAATCAACGGTTAAAAATTAAATAATTTAGTTAAAATTGAAATAAGTTTTAGCTTGCATAAAGCGCCTTCCCCTAATGGGGAGGGCGCTTTTTTGTTGGGGATTTTGTGGTTAAAAAGTATTTTTCCCATAGTAAATTCGCGATCTTGCTATGATATTATAAATATACAAAATGTACAATTTGTATATTTAGTTAATTTTGTACATTTTACGTTTTCCTTATCCTTATTTATTTAGAGTGATTCATTATGACTATTGTTAGTGCAACTGAAGCTCGTGCTAATTTTCAATCTCTTATTAGTCGTGCCGAGTACAAAGGGGAGCGTATATTAATTCAACGTCACGGCAAGTCTGTTGTAGCAGTTATTGGCTTAGAAGATTTGAAACGCTTGGAAGCTTTGGATGATGCAATGGACTCTGCCGCACTTCGTGATGCAGTTGAGCAAAATGATGGTTTTACGACTTTAGAAGAGATTGACGCGGCTCGTCGCAGTGTCCATGAGTGAGCGCTACACTTTAAGAATTGCTAAGACTGCCGAAAAAGATTTGCTTAAATTGCAACCAAAGCAATATAAGCAAGTTGTTTCAAAAATACTTTCACTTCAAGGTAATCCTCGACAAGATTATAGTGTTCTTAAAGGCTACGAAGGAGGTTATCGAGTTGACCAAGGTGAATACCGAATCTTGTATACGATAGATGATGAAAACAAGTTAGTTGATGTTTTTCGGGCTGGAAAACGTAACGATCGCGAAGTTTACAAAAATTTATAGGAAAGCTGGCGGTTTCAACCGCGCCTACACAAGCGAACTCCGCCTACGCGGACTATATTTACACCGCTAATCATCTAAAAAATCTGCATAAATACCAAAACCATACCCCTAGCAATAGTTAAGGTAAAAATATATTCTAGGTATGTGTCTTTAAAGCCATAACAAGACCTTACTGTAAAATACGTAAACTTAAAATCTCCGTAACATCATCATGGGTAATACTTTCGGTAATTTATTTCGCGTTACTACTTTCGGCGAATCCCACGGTGGTGGTGTGGGAGTAATAATTGATGGCTGTCCGCCACAATTGCAAATTTCAGCCGAGGAAATTCAAGTAGAATTAGATAGAAGACGACCTGGACAAAGTAAAATTACTACACCTCGTAAAGAAGCCGATAAATGTGAAATTCTTTCGGGGGTGTTTCAGGGAAAAACTTTAGGTACGCCGATATCAATTTTAGTTAAAAATAAAGATACTCGTCCCCAAGATTACAGCGAGATGGTGCAAATGTACCGCCCTTCTCATGCTGACGCTACTTATGATGCGAAATACGGTATTCGTAACTATCAAGGTGGTGGTAGATCATCGGCACGAGAGACAATTGGTAGAGTTGCAGCAGGTGCGATCGCCAAAAAAATCCTTCATCAAGTTGCAGGTGTGGAAATCATCGGTTACGTCAAGCGCATCAAGGATTTGGAAGGCGAAGTTGACGCTGAAACAGTTACTTTAGAACAAGTTGAAAGCAACATCGTCCGCTGCCCCGATAGCGAATGTGCCGAAAGAATGGTGGAATTAATCGAGCAAGTTGGTAGAGATGGCAATTCCATTGGTGGAGTAGTGGAATGCGTTGCTCGTAAAGTTCCCAAAGGTTTGGGTGAGCCAGTTTTTGATAAATTAGAAGCCGATATCGCTAAAGGTGTCATGTCTCTTCCCGCAAGTAAAGGTTTTGAAATTGGTTCTGGTTTTGCAGGTACTTTGCTTACCGGAATCGAACATAACGACGAATTTTACACCGATGATCAAGGCAATATTCGCACCGTGACAAATCGTTCCGGCGGTATTCAAGGCGGGATATCTAACGGCGAAAATATCATAGTTCGCGTAGCATTTAAGCCTACAGCAACTATTAGAAAAGAACAAAATACAGTTACTAAAACAGGTGAATCGGGAGTTTTAGCAGCGAAAGGAAGACATGACCCTTGCGTATTACCACGGGCAGTTCCGATGGTGGAAGCAATGATAGCTTTAGTATTGTGCGACCATTTATTAAGGTTTCAGGGGCAGTGTAAAGTTTTGTAGGCTTTAATGTAACTACCGAAAACTGCTATAGGAATCCGGTTTGATTATTGTTGGCGCAGCCTGCCCGTATGGCTTAAGCAAAATCCACGTAATTCCCTCATTACTTACGAGAGGGTGTGCAAAAACTTAACTTTTACAACGGTTGAGATCAAATCTGTTTGTATCGGAGTTAGAGGGGTTTTGATTTGAGTATAGGAATTGAAGCATTAAGACGTGAGTTATATATGTGAATAATATTTTTGTATTAATGCTTGATAATTGCTTCATACATACTTGACTAAATCTTTTTATTTAGATGCTTCCAAGTGCTGTAAGTTTTAGATCAAAGATTATTTCTGAGGATTTACGCACGAACTACGTGCTTAGGTGATTATTCGCTGTACGTTAGCGTAGCGTCTCCCGGAGGAAGATAGTATTCACCGAAGGTGTGGCTCATCACCGGAGGTGCGGTTTATCGCAAAGCCTTGTTTTCCGTTACGAGTGCGTAAGTCCTATTTCTGTCTAAAAATCTTTAATAAAGGAATAAAAAATAGTTCTTCAGTACCTGGTATGCCGAATAATTAGTTAAACATCATACAGAGTACTTTTTAACGTAGGTTTGAACATCGAAACCATAAAAAAGCAAAAAAGGTGATAAAAAAAATACCATTATCTCATACATAGCAATGCTTTCAATATTTGTGCGATTTTTTTTAAGCATAGCAAGTACTGAAGAGCCTAAAGAATATGGCAAATCATATCAACTACAATCAACACGTGCAAACCAGTTTACCTATTAAAATAGGTGTAGTTGGCTGTGGTTATTGGGGACAAAAAATTATTCATAATTTATCTTCATTAAATACAGTATTTCTGGAAAGCATTTGTGATTTAAAGTCATCTAATCTTGAAGAGATTTGTAAAATATATCCTACTTTTAAGGCAACAACAAAGTTTGATGAATTATTAGATAGCAATTTAGATGCTATTATTATTGCTACTCCTGCTATAAGTCATTATGAATTAGCCAAATCAGCATTAGAATCAGGCAAACATATTTTAGTTGAAAAACCACTAACAGTATCTTCTATTCAATCTCAAAAATTAATTGAATTAGTTGATGAGCTAGGGCTGATTTTATTAGTAGGACATACTTTTGAATATTCTCCAGCAATACAAAAAATTGCGAAATTAATTCTTACTAATGAATTGGGCAAAATCCACTATATAAATTCAGTCCGAGGCAATTTAGGATTATTTCGTTCTGATGTTAATGTACTTTGGGATTTAGCTATTCATGACCTTTCTATATTGAGACACATTTTATCTCTACGCCCTTTATCTATAACTGCTAGTGGTAAAGCTTGTATTAATATAAACAATGCTAAAAATTATGATGTCGCAACTTTAAGCTTAGAGTATCCTCAACAAATATTAGCAACAATTCGTGTAAGTTGGCTAGAACCTGAAAAAATTCAAAAATTAACAATTGTTGGCGATCGTAAAATGCTAGTTTACGATCCAGTTGAAGCAGAAGGAATAATTATTTACGATCGTAGAGTTAAAGTTGATAAATTTAATCATACTTCTATCGATTCACAATTATCTTATCATTATGGAGATACCGAATATTATTCTATAAATAGTAATAAACCTCTGCGTTTAGAATTAGAACATTTTGTAAAATGTATTCAAGGAATTGACAAACCTCAAACTAGCGGTTTGATTGGCTTAGAAATTATAGAAATTTTGGAAGCTGCTCAACAATCTTTAACCAACTATAGTAATAGGCAATTTTTAAATCATCAATCTTTAGAAGATTTAAGATATTAATATTTTTGAGATTTTAGTTTTTTAGACAAACAGTACTATAGCTTTATATAAAAAAATGGATATCTCTCCACAAAATTCAACTGCATCTGCAAGAACGAATAATCTAGAACAAATAGGTATTGTAGTGATTGGTCGTAATGAAGGAGAACGCTTAGAAAAATCCCTTAATTCTGTTATTAATAAAAATGATTGCTTAGTATATGTTGATTCTGGTTCAACTGATGGTAGTGTTAGTTTTGCCCAAAATTTAGGAGTTGAAGTTATCGAGCTAGATCCTTCTATTTCTTTTAGTGCGGCTCGTGCTTATAATACTGGATTAGAGCATTTATTAACCTTAAAACCAAGTCTAAAATTTGTGCAATTTTTAGACGGTGATGCTATTCTCGTTGATGGTTGGCTAGAAACTGCTTCTCAAGTATTAATCAATCATTCAGATGTGGTGGTAGTTTGTGGCAGAAGACGTGAAGAATTTCCTGAAAAATCCCTATATAATCAACTTTCTGAATTGGAATGGACTACTCCTATTGGTGAAGTTAAAGAATGTGGTCCGGAAGCAATGATGCGAATTTCTAGTTTTTTGGAAGTAGGTGGTTTTAATTCAACTTTGATTGCAGGGGAAGAGCCAGAATTATGCTATCGTCTTCGGGAGCAAAAAGGTAAAATTATACGTCTTGATGTCGATACTTCGCTTCATGATGTGCAAATGCAATATTTTAGCCAATGGTGGCAACGCTGTCGCAGAGGTGGTTTTGCCTATGCAGAAGAAGCATGGTTACATGGTTTGAGTACAGAACTATATCGTGTTAAGCAATGTCTGAGTATCTGGTTTTGGACATTATTATTACCTAGTGTAGTTCTTCTGATGTTCTGGCAAATCGGAGCATGGTGTTTAGCTATATTACCAGTAGCTTATCTCCTAATGTTAGGAAAAACTTATATTAGTTCGCGTAAAAAACGTCAAATAAATCATAAATCAGCAATTTTATATGCAATATTCTGCTTGATTGGTAAAATTCCTGAATTAATAGGTCAAATTGAATTTATATTTCGTAAATTAATCGGAAAACGGCGGTCATTAATTGAATATAAAGTTGCTAATAATCGTAAAACAGCTTAATCGGGACTGTTCAGTTATTAATCAATACAATTTTTGATTGAAAGCAGAATTTCTGCTAAGCAGATAAAGTTATATACTGGCTCAACAAAGGGTTATTACGAAAATTAATGGTCGTCATAAAGTAATTTGAATTAAATTAGATAGACAAGAAGTTCTTTTCGATAATATTGATTTTTTGAACTATTTGATGAGTTTTTGGCGCAGAGAAAAAATTTATAATTTGAAAAACAAGTTTGAATTCTGCTGGTTCGTAGTAAGAACTTTAGTCCTCTTCTTAAACGAAGATATTGCTTAAGAAAGCGATAAATAGCTTACTAAGAACAAAGAATTTCTTGTTTAATTTCTTCAGGTGTTTTCCCTTTAGTATAAATTACCTGTTTTGCTAACTTTTGATTTGAAGGGTGAGTCATGAAAAAACGGTTTATTTCCATACCGTTGATTGTGAACATATTTCGCTGTTTCAAAATCTCAACTGATTCATATAAATCTGGTGATGGTAACAGTAATACAACATTTTTATAGGGAGAGAGTAATTCACTAGCGCGAGCAAAATCGGCTTCGTTTTCATATACAGAATGTCCCGCTCCAAAATCAATTACACAATTGCTGTGTTCTGAGAAAAGACGTTCAATTCCATAGAGTTCAAATCGCTTCCAATAACGGTAAACTCCTGCAAATCCTTGTTGTCCGCGTATTTGTTTCTCTGTATCGGATTCCCAACCAATTTCTTTGTAATACTCCCATCTAATTTCATCCATAGAAACTTGGGGAAGATTTAGCTTTTGTGATAAGAGTTTGCCAATTGTGCTTTTACCCGTATTCATCGCACCAATCAAAATAATATCAGAATCGCTGGGATTAATTTTGCTCAGAACATCTTCGCAGGTTTGAATTGGTGTTTTATCTTTGGTATAAACAACATAATTGGCTAAATCATGATTAGAATGATGTTTAACAAAATGTTCGTTTATATCCATCCCATTCACAACAGCACGATTACTTTCCTTAAGCACTCGTAATGATTCTTCTATATCGGGAGAATACAAAAGCAAAATCACATGGGTTAATGGCTGTAAAATTTGTTCAACCTTTTCTAATTGAGCATCATCGTATACCGAATGCTCGGCAGCAAATTCTATTACAGATTCTCGATGTTCGGACAGCGCTCGTTCAATCGCATAAGCATCAAATGGCATCATGTAGCGATAATAACCATCACCGCCGTTTTCTTCCCAAGCTTGTTCTTGTTGTACTTTATTAAAACCTATTTCCAGATAATATTTCTCACTGATTTCTCCCAGAGAAATAAAAGGTAAATTTAGTTGCTGCGCTAATAACTTTCCTACCGAAGTTTTAGATGTATTCGAGGAACCTATAAGTACAATTGGTAATTTCATTACTTAAATTCCTTTATATTGATAATTAACATCATGGATAACTTACCCAAACTAAAAAATCTCAGTCCCTTAATTCCTGCTGGTAAAGATGTCGAAACAGCCATCGAATTTTACGAAAAATTGGGTTTTACGACAACTCATACAGAAGGTAAACCCCTAAAAATGGCGATAGTTGAGCGAGATGAAATACAAATTTTACTTGTTCAAAATGACTACAAGCATCTTGCTGAGGGAACATCATTTCGTATTCGGGTTGAAGGTATCGAACAGCTTTATGAAGAATTTCTAGCCAAGGGGGACGATATAATTCATCCGAATGGCAAATTAGAAGCCAAACCTTGGGGTTGTAAAGAATTTGTAGTTTTAGATCGAGCAGGTGTTTGCATTACGTTCTATGATTTTGTGCAGTAAAGCTGGGAAGAAAATCTATACCGCAATTTGCCTCCCTTACAAAAGATTTATTCTATAAACGGATTAAAAAAACCGCAGAGACGCAGAGAGCGCAGAGGAAGAGATACAGAGAATTTAGGCAATTTACACTTAAAAACGACCCATTCAACCCACGCAGGTGGGTTTTGCTCATGTAGCCCCACTCTTCGAGGGTGAGGGCTTTTTTGATGCGTTGAATACATTTATCCACTAACATGAAGAAATATAAAGCACATTATCCTCAAAACAACCAATGCTAATTGTAGGATTGCTCGCTGCGACTTTAACTACGACTGCTTTTTTACCGCAGATGATCAAAACCTGGCAAACAAAGTCAGCCAATGATGTTTCTTACGCGATGTTAATTACGTTTATCATCGGTGTTTTTTTATGGTTGATATACGGAATTCTGCGTCAGGATATCGCGGTTATTTTGGCTAATGCTTTCACTTTACTTTTTAACCTGGCAATTCTATATCTTAAAATTAAATATGGTAAAACATCTCAAAGAAAACGCCTGTGACATCCGATTTATTTGCTAAGGAACGCCTTTTATTCACTCGGGCTACTCCCGATACCGACGCTATTCCGGTTATTTTTGCTTTTCCCAATGAATACACTGTGGGAATCACTAGCTTGGGTTATCAGGTGGTGTGGGCTACTTTGGCTATGCGTGCGGATTTACAGGTGAGTCGCTTGTTTACCGATATTAGCGAAACTTTGCCCCGAAACCCGGAAATTTTGGGTTTTTCGATGTCGTGGGAGTTGGATTATGTGAATATTTTAAATTCGTTGGAATCTTTGGATATTCCGATTAAGTCGAGCGATCGCCAAGATAATCATCCCATAGTTTTTGGTGGTGGCCCGGTTTTAACGGCTAATCCCGAACCTTATGCTGATTTTTTCGATGTGGTTTTGCTGGGAGATGGCGAAAATCTTTTAAATGATTTTATTAATGCTTACAAAGAAGTTAGAAACGCAGATAGAGAAACAAAATTAAAAGCGCTGGCACGGGTACCGGGAATTTACGTTCCCAGTTTGTACGAAGTTGAGTATCTTAGTTCAGATGGTGCGATAAAATCTATCAAACCAATTTCGTCGGATATTCCCGCAGAAGTTCACAAGCAAACCTATCGCGGCAACACTTTATCGGCATCAACGGTAGTAACTGAAAAGGCGGCTTGGGAAAAAATTTTCATGGTGGAAGTTGTCAGAAGCTGTCCGGAAATGTGCCGTTTTTGTTTGGCAAGCTATCTGACTTTACCTTTTAGAACTGCAAGTTTAAATGATTCCTTAATTCCCGCAATTGAAAGAGGTTTACAAGTAACAAATCGTTTGGGATTGTTGGGCGCTTCGGTAACTCAACATCCCGAATTTGAGAGTTTATTAGACTATATAAATCAGCCAAAATACGAAGATGTTCGTTTAAGTATCGCTTCGGTGAGAACTAATACGGTAACAGAAGAATTAGCTAAAACTTTGGCTCAAAGAGGAACCAAATCCTTGACAATTGCCGTGGAAAGTGGTTCTGAAAAAGTACGAAAAATCATTAATAAAAAGCTTGAGCAGGAAGATATTATCAAAGCCGCAGAAAACGCGAAAAAAGGCGGATTAAAAGGGTTAAAACTTTACGGAATGGTGGGAATTCCAGGTGAAACAGCAGAGGATTTAGATGCAACTGTAATCATGATGCAGAATCTCAAAAAAGCTGCTCCCGGATTGCGTTTAACGTTGGGATGCAGTACTTTTGTCCCCAAAGCCCATACACCTTTTCAATGGTTTGGAGTCAATAAAGAAGCAGAAAAACGATTGAAATTATTGCAGAAAAAGTTAAAGCCGCAAGGAATAGACTTTCGTCCGGAAAGCTATAATTGGTCGATTATTCAAACTTTGTTGTCAAGAGGAGATAGAAGATTATCCCGACTTTTGCAACTAACCCGCAACTTTGGAGATTCATTAGGTAGCTACAAACGTGCTTTCAAAGAATTAAAAGGGCAAATTCCCCCATTAGACTTTTACGTTTACGAAAACTGGCCAACAGAGCAAATATTACCTTGGAATCACTTGCAAGGGCCGCTGCCACAGTCTACACTGCAAAAGCATCTCAATGAAGCAGTTAACAGTCAACAGTTATCAGTTACCAGTTAGCAGTAAAAAGTTAGGTGTTAGGAGTTAGGGCATTGGGAATTGGGCATTGGGCATGGTAAATAGTTAAGAGTTGGAAGTTATGACCTTTAACCTTTAAACTTTGATCTTTGATTATGCAAAACACTGCTGAATATTACTGCGCTTACTGCGGCGAAGCAAATTTAACTTTTATTGATATCAGCCAGGGTTTTCAACAAACTTACGTTGAAGATTGTCAAGTATGTTGTCGTCCAAACATTTTATATATACGGATTGATCAAGACACACTCGATATTGAAATTGATACAGACTACGAAGAGTAAATAACTGATAATTAATAACTGCTAACTGCTAACTGTTAACTGCTAACTGACAAATGTTAGATTTTAAACACTCCTCAATTATTAACGCACCTGTAGAAGTTGTTTGGAATTTTCACCAAAGGACTGATGTTGTTAAACTATTGATTCCACCTTGGCAATCAATACAAGTAATTCGTCGCGAGGGAGGATTTGGTATTGGTGCTAAAACGGAATTTCGCTTATTCTTGGGGCCATTATCTATAACTTGGGTTGCTTGTCATACAGAAACTGAAGAATATCGCTTTTTTATTGAAGAACAAATATCTGGCCCTTTTGAGTTTTGGCGACATCACCATAACTTTGAATCGGAAAATGGTAAAACTCGATTGACTGATGAAATTACTTTTTCGTTACCTGGTGGTGAATCGGCAGATTTTATCAGTGGTTGGTTAGTTAAATCGCAATTAGACGGAATGTTTCGCTATCGTCATCAAGTTACGAAACGAGAGTGTGAGTGAATCAATTAACAATTATCAATTTAACTTCTTTCTATTCCCCATTCCCCATTCCCTATTCCCTTTCCCTAGACTAATGCAATGGTACGTATACAATCCAAAACTTTAAATTTAGAAGAATTTCTTGAATTACCAGAAGTCAAACCTGCAAACGAATTTATTGATGGGCAAATCATTCAAAAACCTACGCCACAAGGAAAACACAGTAGATTACAGGGTGAATTAGTTACTACTGTTAATTTAATAACCAAATCAAAACGAGTTGCACTAGCTTTTCCTGAATTGAGATGCACTTTCGGCGGACGTTCAATTGTACCAGATGTAGCGGTATTTACCTGGGAACGCATACCTTTGGATCAAAACGGTGATATTGCCAATGTATTTCAAGCTGCACCCAATTGGACTATTGAAATTCTTTCTCCAGATCAAAGCCAAACTAAAGTAACAGGAAATATTTTACATTGTCTTAAATATGGAACTCAATTAGGTTGGTTAATCGACCCCGACGAACGTTCTATATTAGTATTTCCATTAGGACAGCAACCAGAATTATTACGAGAAGTTGATGATTTATTGCCCGTTCCCGATTTTATCAAAGAATTGCGGTTAACGGTTGGCGATATTTTCAATTGGTTGAAATTGTAAACATCGGCGGATGAGTTTCAAAATTTATTTCCCAAGAAACCCGCTTTTTTCAACAAACTGGGTTTCTTAATCCGTAATTATCGCAATAATTTTATCTAAATTATTCTTTTAGTAAAGAATATATGAAAATACCTGCAAGGTAGTTGTATTAAATAATTATGCATATGATAATACTTATAGTTGTTCATCAGCAATAACACCGATATTTCACGCCAAACACGATAATGTTATGGCGGTGATTTTCCTGTTTATTGTTTTGTAAGTATTATCTGTAAATATGAATTAAATATGAGATTTTTTAATAGAAAACTAGCTCGCCGAAAAGCTTTGCAGTCAGCTTTGGTGAGCAGTATTTTGTTGTTCAATATGAAATCATCATTAGGAAATAACAACGTAGAAGTAGATTCTCAAAATACTGGTTCTGTAATGAATAACTCTACTCAGCTTGCTATAAATAAAATCTGCCCGTCTGCAAACTTGTTACCTATACGTTCTTTTAATACTGCAAAATATTACGTTTATATTTGTAGGGGAGATGATAAAAATCCTTTAGGATATTACGTTCGTATCCCGAAGAATTTAGATAATAAAATAACAATACCTATTACTAGAAAAGCCAGAGAAACCTATACTGCTATTAAGGGTGAAATAGCGTATATCATTACTCCTTATGAAATGTTCATAATTAAACGTGGTCGGATTATCCTCAGAGAAAAAGTAATAACTGCCGTGCAAGCAAATGGTAAATCTTTAGCAAAAGGTTGTCCTGAAGGTAACAATACTTTTGCTCAAGCAGAAACCAAAAACTTCTTTATTTATATTTGTGGTAATGAAAATCCTAGTAGCTATGTAAGTGTTACTAGAAAAAGCAATCAAATAGTTAATCTTCCATTAAGTTTAGGGAATCAAAACGATGCAAAAGCTAATCGATACATAGCTACAAAGGGCAATATACGTTTTGTTCTTACTAACAAAGTATTAAGAGTTTCTCGCGGTGGCCAAAATGTGGTGAAAGAGAAAGTTTTGAAGTGGGAATGAGGAGAGATGAGGACAAGGGGAAGATAATTCTTAACTCCTAACTGTTCACTGTTCACTGCTCACTGATTCAATCCAATCCAAAATCGCTTGATTTACTTGTTCAGGACATTCGTCGTGGGGGCAATGTCCGATGTTTGCTAAGCTAAGTAGCTGTATGTTTTCGTTGTGACGAACGAATTCGGAAGCAAGTGCGTAGGGAATGATTTTGTCTTTCTCTCCCCAAATCAAAAGCATGGGTATTGTAATGGTTGATAATATTTTTTTGACGTTGGGGCTGTAATTTGGGTTGTTTTGAGATTTGACAAGAGCAGTTAAAGCATTCGCTGCACCTCTATCTAATGTAGGTTTTGATAATATGTCTAACAGTTCTTCGGTAACTGTTTCGGGACTACCGTAAGCGAAGGTTGCACCGCGCCGCAATATATTAGGTCGGCGTATCAAGTAAAATACCGATTTGATTAATAAAGGATTTGCGACAAAACCTTTGATTGTTGCGACTAAGGGATATAAAAAAGCAGGAATAGCTTCTTTTTCTAAATTTGGGTCTGGTAAATTTATCATTACCACACATGAAACCATTTCAGGATATTTTGCAGCTGCGGCAGCCGAAACCAATGAGCCGAGGGAATTCCCGATTAATATTACTGGTTTACGAATAAAAGTTTTCCAAAAATCATATGCTTGCTCTACCCATAAATCCACGCTGTAATTCGCTGGTGCTTTTTCCGAAGCTCCGAAACCCAACATATCCAGAGCGTAAACTGTATGGCGATCGCCCAATATTTCTAAATTGTGTCGCCAATGACCGATACTTGCACCAAATCCATGCAGCAGCATCAAAGGGGAAGATTTTGCAAGATTATTCTCTGTTGGATTCTGAGGACGAATATACGTATACCGAGTTTGCCAACCTCGCCAAACCCAATCTCGCTGATTTCCAACTTTTTGCTGCCAATTTACGCTGTTAACCATTAAAAATTCTCTACAACAGCATTTATTTTTATTATAGATTTCTACCAGAACTTGACTGTAATAGTTTTTCTATTCGATTGATAATAGGAGCTTATCTGATACTCAAATCTAAATAATTCTGATTCTTCAGTAGTTGGTAAGAATACAGCTTCAGAAAAAATATTCAAAAGCCAAGTCAAGTATATAAGTATTAATACACTTATTTACTCCGATTATTAACCATTTATCGTCTTTTCCCCCGTTCCCTATTCCCTCATCCCTCCTCAAAAACTATTTAATGTCGCATCCCAAGTACTGACGAATCATCATTTTTGAAATTTTATATTTGATTTTATATTTGAGTAGCGATAATAAGACTTAGCCTTTAGATATATGTATTTTATATCTCACGGTGTTATCATGTGAATATACGTAATATATGCAGCGTTAATGTTTTTACACAAAAAATTACAATAATTAATGTTTGCTGTAATTATGTAACTCTATTAACTTATAGAGCCAAATCCTCTTCAAAGTTAGTAGAATATAAATAGGTACCAACATTTTTATTTTTATGAATTAGTTATCCTAGAAATACAAGGATACTTAATTCAGGTTCCACTAGTTTTTGAGTCTGAGATATCTCATTCCACACCCAAAACCAAATTCTTAACAATAACTTCCCCAAAAATCATATATGCCTGTGATAGAGAAAAGAAGAAGTCGCGACCTGCCTCAAATCAATGAAAGAATTCGCTTCCCGAAAATTCGGGTTATCGATACAGATGGTGCCCAGTTGGGAATTATGACTCCCCAAGACGCACTAACTAGAGCGGATGAAAAAGATTTAGATTTAGTGTTGGTTAGCGATAAAGCCGATCCGCCGGTTTGTCGGATTATGGATTATGGGAAATTCAAGTTTGAGCAAGAGAAGAAAGCGCGAGAGGCTCGCAAAAAGCAGCATACGGCTGATGTAAAAGAAGTGAAGATGCGCTACAAGATAGAAGATCACGATTACAACGTGCGCGTTAACCAAGCTAAGCGTTTTCTCAAAGACGGTGATAAGGTGAAAGCCACGGTTATGTTCCGGGGTAGAGAAATTCAACACACCGATTTAGCAGAAATTTTGCTTAAGCGGATGGCGACAGATTTAGAAGCTGAAGCCGAAGTGCAGCAATATCCAAAGAAAGAAGGAAGAAACATGATGATGTTGCTTTCTCCTAAGAAGTAATTTTGACCGGACTTACGCGAAGCCTCTTAATATAAGGGTTTGCAGGAATACAACAATTAGCACACGTAAGTCTTAGTAAATAAATCAAAACTGTAAAGAAGCAATACCAGAGTCAATCATTTGGTATTGTTTCTTTTTGTTTTTCGAGCGCTAATCAGAATGCACCATTACCCATTCCCATATTTCTCAAAACACAACTAATATCCAAATTAATCCAAAAAAACGATAGTCTGGGGTGCTGATTGGGAAAACTAATAGTCAGTTGCTCGGCACTTTCGTTCTTTCTAGGATTTTCTTGTTAACAGGGGATGCTTTGTAATCCTCAATTCACTATAAATCTGCTGTATGAAAGTCTAAGTAACTTAACGTAATCAAAAATTATATGGTGCAGGAGTGACTACACCAGACAAAACCGCATGGAATTAGAAGCTGCCTATAAAAACATTTTAATACGAGTACTTAAGTGGGTAAATCTTCGATCGGAAGAGGCTCCTCGAACATTACTGATGTTTGCTTTTTACGCGACAACCTCAGTTGGATTGAGATGGGTAGAAGATAGCAGCATCGCTTTGTTTCTGGATAAATACGGAGCTAACACTCTACCGCTGATTTATATTGCTAGCGCAGTGGTTGGAATTGCGTTGGTTTTTCTCTACTCTTGGCTGCAAAAGATTTTTTCTATGCGGTGGGTAATTGTAGCTGCTTTACCCTGCATGGTAATACCTTTAATTTTACTGCCTGTAATTCTACAAATTACTTTATCTACAAATTTACAAGCTTCGCAATTAGCTTTATTTAGCGTATTTTTATTAAGGCTTTGGGTTGATGCGCTTTACGTTATCAATCAGCTTAATACTTCTATTGCAGCAAATCAGTTATTTAACATCCAGGAAATTAAGCGTACTTATCCTTTAGTAAGCAGTGGAATTTTAATAGCTGATGTAATTGGGGGCTTTAGCTTACCAACTTTAGTACGATTTCTTAAGTTGGATAAAATAATTTTAATTGGGGCTTTAGTTATTGTTTTAGGAACATGGATTCTTCTACATTTAAGTAAAAAATATCCTCAAGCTTTTTCGGATCTTCCGCAATCCCAAGTCAACAAATCGCAAGTTTCCCGCGCTCGTCGTCTTTCGATCCCTCTAAGACGTTATGCTTTGCGATTATTTTTGTTTGGGCTTCTGATACAAGCAATAGGTTTGTTAGTAGATTTTCAGTATTTTTCCCAATTAGAATCTACTTTTAAAGGTAAAGAAATTACCAGCTTTTTAGGTGTATTTGGCGGAATATTAGGGCTATTTGAACTTGCAACGCAATTATTTGTTTCTAGTCGTGCAATTGAACGTTTGGGAATATTTTTTACTACCGCAATTTTACCTGTTGGCGTAGGTGCTTTATTAACAGTGCTGGCTGTATTATCTTCTTTGTCAATAACGTTTGGTTTAAAAATACCTGGTTTATTACTGCTATGCGGTTTAACGTTGATTAAGTTTTTAGATGAACTTGTGCGTTATACCTTTGTCGCAAATACTGCGACTTTGCTGTTCCAACCGATACCGGAAAGAGTTAGAAGCCGCGTACAAACATTATCGGGAGGCTTTGCAGAAGCTGCTGCGGCTGGTTTTGCTGGATTTATTATTTTAATTACTCAATGGATTACAACCCATTTTATACCAGTTGACTGGCATAACTTAGTCCTAATTATAGAAACAGCAATAGTCGCTATTATCTGTGTAGGAGTAATTTGGGCATTGCGATCGCAGTACGTGGATTTGTTAGTTTTGAGCGCGGAAAACGGACAGTTAAGCGTTACAAATGTTGATTTACCTTACTTTAAGCGGGCTGTAATAAAGGCTTTACAAGAAAAAGGAAACGAAGATGATAAACATTCTTGCATAGAACTTTTATCGCAGATCGATCCTCAAGGAGCAGGAGAAGTATTAGCGCCACAATTACCAATGCTTACTCCTGGTTTGCAGCATAAAAGTTTGCAGGTGATGCTTGAATATGATGTAAATCCGGCTTATTTGCCTCAAATACGTAGCTTATTAGAAAACTCTCTTTCCAAAGCCAATCCGAATATATTTGCTTTAGCACTACGTTACGTTTTCCTTGCAGAAGTTTCTCCAAATTTAAACCAATTAGAAGAATACCTAGATTCCGAACACAATTCTGTAATTCGAGGTACAGCTGCGGCATTATTATTAACTCAAGGGACAACAAAGCAAAAAGTGGCAGCAACCAAAACTCTACAGTGGATGCTGACTAACCCTGAAGAAGAAATACGAGTATCGGGAGTTAAATCTTTAGCAGAAGCATCTTACTTACAATCTTTACGAATTTATATTCCTTCATTATTAGAAGATGAATCTTTAAAGGTACGCAATGCAGTTTTAGAAATGATTGCTGCAAACCATTTAGAAGAGCATTATTCAGCATTAATAAAAGGGCTTTACTATAAACCCACCAGACTAACAGTAATGAAAAGTTTAGTCAAACTAGGGAATGAAGTTTTACCAATGCTCTCAGCCTTAGTACATGACTTTTACCAGTCGGAAATAGCGCGGGTATATGCTTTGCGAACAATGAGTCAAATTGAGACTTTAGAAGCAAGCGATACCTTATGGCACCATTTAGAAACATCTAAAGGTAAAATCAAATCTCATGTACTCCGTGTTTTACTCAAAAGAGATCGGCAACTTGGAATATCAGCTTTAGTAGATAGGTGTTATGAAACCAGAGTACAAGCATTAATAGAAGGAGAATTAATATTATTAGGTCAAATATACGCTGCCTCTGTAGACTTTAAATTTCAAGGTGAAGTATACGCAGCTTATATAGAGTTTAAAACAGGAGAAACCCTACAAAACTTTCACTCTAAAAAAAAGGTTGTAGCTTTATGTCGGCTAGTTCAGAAAGCTATTTCAGAGCTAGAAATTGATATTAAAGAACGGTTATTTTTGCTTTTAAAATTACTTTATCCCTTAGACAAAATTAACGCTGCGGTATTTAACCTCAATTCCGAATCGCGAGTAACTGTAGCAAGAGGTATAGAGATTCTACAGCATACTATCAACTTACCTTCTAAAAGTATTTTACTGAGTATTTTTGATAAAATAGCAGCCACCGAAAAATTGCAAAAGCTTGTAGAAACAGGATATACGCAATACGAGCAAATGGCAGTAAACGATCGAACTCGAAAGTTACTAGAATTAGAAAATTCGCTTTCTGATTGGTGTTGGGCTTGCTGCATTCACTTTGCTCAAGTTGCTCGTATCAAACTTAACCCCATACAAATAGAAGGAAGTTTACGTCATCCTTGTGGTTTCGTAAGAGAAGCAGCCGTTGCATATTTAAGTATTGCATCCCCCCGTTTATTTATAAAAGCTATACCCCAGTTAAAAAAAGATTCTCATCCTCTTGTCATAGCTCAAGTTAATGAATTTATCGAAAAATATAAAATTGAGAACTAGTTGATAGTGGATAATTTTTAGTTGTTAGTAGACAGAGAGGATCAACTTTAATTGACTAAAAATGATTCATTTTCTTTCACAACTACCTAAAAATGCAATTTTCAGTCTCATTTTGCACCATTATCAACAACCACCTTGGAATAAATTCCCAGGCTCAAAAACAAAGTCGTCTAAAGACGACTAAGGTGGGATTTTAGTGCGTTTTAACGCACTTTGTATATGAGCCTTGAAATTGATTTCAAGGCGGGATTTTGGGCTTAACGATAATGGTGCAATATATCAGTTTTCATAGACTATAATAATTTTTATTTGTTTAACTATATAAATAAGCTAGGAATACAAGTAAAAGCAATTAATTATATAATTACTAACTCCTAACTCTTAACTCTTAACTCTTAACTCCTAATTCCTAACTATTATTTCCATGTTAACCAGCGTCGATCGTTTATTATTTGTACGTCAAGTTCCCATATTTAAAGAATTACGGGATGATTTTATTGTTCAATTGGCTTCTGCCATGAACGAACTTTGGTTCCCGCCAAATTGCAGTATTTTTCGACAGGGAGAGCAAGGACAATCTCTATATATTGTTGTTTCGGGAAAAGTCAAAATTCATATGAATAACAGAACACTTACTGTTATTCCACAAGGAAAATATTTTGGTGAAATGGCGGTATTTGATACTCAACCGCGTTCGGCTTCTGCTACTACAATAGATGCTTGTGAATGTTTGGAATTAACTCAAGAACAACTTGATGATGCTATTGAAGAAACTCCTGAAATAGCAATCAATATAATTCGCGAACTATCTCGAATAATTCGTCAGTTGAATAATGATGTGAATGGGATTAAGTAAAGAAAATGTCTGCTTTAACTGAAACTCTAGAATTTATCTTCAATTGGATGATGCTAAATATGCCCAATCATCCGGCTAAAATGACACAAGGTTTAAGCCGTGAAGCAATCGAAGCAAAAGTTCAACAACTTCCGTTTTATCTACCAGAAGAAATCTATGAACTTTATGAATGGAGAAATGGAGGAGTAAATCCTTTTATTCCTCACCCTAATGCTTGGGATTTAGCAACTTTCTTCTCATTAGAAGAATCAATCAGCGAATCTAAAGAGTGGAAAGGTGATTTTCATTTATTTCCTATTTTTGTGGTGGAGGATTGCGGATATTTCATTGTTGGAACTAAAGATAAATCTGAAACTGGACCAATTTATTGTAATGACATACCTCAAGATGTAGTTGAGCAGCAAAAGCCACTTTATCCGAGTTTGACAAGTATAATGCAAAGGTTGGCTGAGGAATTAGAAGATAGGGTTATATCCGCTTATGATGAATATTTATAGGTTCTACGTGCCGACTTTAATCCTTTCTTGTTGTGCGAGAAGAAGGGCTAAAGCCCTTACTACAAACTTCTAAGAATCTTTGCGGAATTTCGATACTATTTCCCCAATGCATATGAATATAAGAAGCGTGAACATTAAACGGTGATACCCATCCTTCTTTCCCCATAAATTCATTGCAATCAAATCTATAAGTTTGAAATAAAGGTTTATGAGAATCAACTATTAACCGGGAACGATGAAATTCATGTCCGTAAATTGTTTTTCCTGCATCTATTAATAAACTATCTTGTAAAGCCACAGCGCGACGATAACCCAAAGTTAAACGCTTATCCATTACTGCTGTTGTTGGCAAAATACCCACCATTTCCCAGGATTTACCGCTCATATCTATCAATTGCTCGCATAGATACATCAAACCACCACATTCAGCGATTGTTGGTATTCCTGAAAAAATTGCTGCTTTAACTAAATCCCTGGCGCTAGTATTTTCTGCCAATTCTTCGGCAAACACTTCTGGAAAACCACCCCCGAAATACATTCCCTCGATATCTTCGGGTAATTCTGTGTCTTCCAAAGGACTCCAAAAAACTAATTCTGCACCCAAATTTTGCAATATATCTAAATTGTCTTGGTAGTAGAAATTGAAAGCTTTATCATAAGCTACAGCGATTTTTAGGGGAGAGGGGGGAGAGGGGGTAGAGGGGGTAGAAGGGGGAGAAATTTCTGTGCTTCGTAAGAGCGGTAATAAATTTTCCCAGTCAAAGCAAGTTTCGCCGAGATTTACGAGTTTATCTATTACTTGGTTTAATTCGGGAAGCTCTGCTGTTGGTACTAAACCTAAATGGCGATCGCGAATTGCTATATCATCTTGCCGCTTCAAAACACCTAAGATGGGAATTTGCAAAGGTTCTAGGGCATTTTTGAGCAGAGATAAATGGCGATCGCTCCCGACACGGTTTAATATTACTCCGGCAATTTGAATGTCTTTGTCAAACGAGCGATAACCGTGAACGATTGCAGCAACTGAACCAGATAAGCGACTGCAATCAATTACTAGTAATACTGGTAAATTTAATAGCTTCGCAATATGAGCCGTACTTGCAAAATTATTAATTTCTTCTACTAAATGGGGATTATCTTTCTCCTCAATCCCTCTCCTTACCAAGGAGAGGGGCAGGGGTGAGGTTTCTTCTTTATTTTGTGAAACACCATCAAATAAACCCATTACTCCTTCAATTAAAGTATATTCACTTAAATTAGAGTATCGATCAAAGCATTCTTTTACATAATTTTCTGAAGTTAAAACGGGGTCTAAATTACGACAAGCACGACCTGTAACGTACTTGTGAAACATTGGATCTATGTAATCTGGCCCAACTTTAAAAGACTGCACCTGCAAACCACGACGAGATAAACACGACAAAAGGGTGAGCGTAACCGTAGTTTTGCCTACCCCGCTGCGTTCCCCTGCAATAATCAAAGACATGAAGTATGAGTTAGGAATTAGGAGTTATGAATTATGAATTTTACAGGTATTTTTGCCTGCTATTCGTTAAAAATTATTTTTAATTCCTCATGCTATGCCAAACAAAAGCGGAACAGTGTGAGTTCGATGTGATTTATGTCATGGATTATAGTGACTATAATCACCTGTATTAGTAACTAGAATCATGAAATACTAAACATAATATATTCGTAAGTGAATATATTGACTAATTACCAAAAGTAAGAACCTATTCTTTATTAATTACGTTGAAGTATTCAGTATTGTTAATCGAAAATTATGAACACTAATTATTATCAAAACTGGACTATTGAAATTGCTCAAAACTTCAAAAATGAATTGCCTATATTGGGATTAGGGCTTTGTGAAGAATCGGGAGAAGTCGCAAGAATATTAAAGCGTTATTGTAGAAACGATCGAAAATTAGATAAATCTGAAATTGAATAAATAACTAAATCCATGAAAGGTGAGTTAGGAGATGTATTGTATTTTGTAACTTTTCTAGCATCAAAATTTAATTTGAGTTTAGAAGAATTGATGTTAGGAAATATGCAGAAGCTTGAAAAAAGAATGTGCGACGGAACGCTTTTAGATCATTAATCAGACGGTTAATATCGCTACAAATCAAAATAGAAAAAGACGTTGCACTGCAACGTCTCTACACAATAACTCCTAACAACTAACTCTTGTTGGCTAATTTAATCAATTTCGTTGTAAGTGCTAAACTTTCTTCAAAAAGCGCTTCCTTACCCCAACGCTGTACTTGTTGAGAAAGCAAAGCTTCGGCTTTTTGCTCGGAAAGTGAAGTTATTTGTTGAAATACGCCAGCAGATTGGGCACCACCGTGTGTTTCCATCCGCATACAGCCGCCGGTTTCGGAACAAATTAAGGTGCCGCAGTTTGCGTCTGGATTGGTGGAGCTTAAACGTATAGCAATTAAATCGCCGGGAATATCGCCAACATCGGCTACTGGTACTCCTGCTAATTCAGTTTCTATTTCCCGTTGATCCGAAGCCATGAACTTAAACCGTTTAACATTATAGTCGCCAAGTTCTTGCTCGTAGGAAACCGCACGCCAATTTAAACGACTTGCTAACCAACCTAAAAATAGTAATGCTTGAGTAGGATTGCCCTTTTCATAGTCGATATTTACTCGATCAACTTCAGTTAAAGCTTTACGTCTGGCTGGTGCGTCGTAAGCTTCTGCCGTTAATTCTTGCCATCCTCCTACACGCCGCCAGTTTAAATCTGCTAGCGGTACGCCATTTTCTATCAATGATTGCAAACTGAGTAAGTCGTTTTCTGGTTCGTTAAAGTTGCACGAATCAACAATAACGTTATCGCATATAGTTGAAAGTCTCTTGAATAGTGCGTTGTTCGGATCTGGTGTTGCTTTCCACCAAATAAATTTGGGTAAACCACCAATTAATAATTCCGGAATCATACCACCAATACGTTCTAAAGCTGTGGCAGTTCCGGTTAAAGTGATGTATTCGCAACAAACCAGCGAAGATGATGATTGTTTTTGAATCGGACAATAAGCTGAAACTTGTGCCTTCACGCCTTCATCTTCACCAACTGTGGGTATCAAACTAATAATACGGCAGGGGTTACGCAAAGCGATTTCGTCAGCAATTCTGGCGCTCGCTGCATCTGGGCTGAACTCGGCAGCACTAACACCATTATTATCTGTGGCTTCACCACCGCCATGAAGTTTAGCAAGTTCTTCCCGCAGTCTGGCTAAAACTTCCTGACTCGTTTTACCAGTTCGTTCCAAACCAAGAGCTTTCTGTGCGTCTCGCAATGCCGATACGGTTTGCGGCCCCAGGATACCATCAATTGGGCCGCTGTAATATCCTAAAGCAGCCAACAAATATTGAGTTTGTTCTGGTTCGTAAACTACTAAAGTAAATGTAGTAGCTCTTGTAGCAGCTGGAAGCGCTCCATCTTCCCCGCCGATACCGTAACTTTGCCAAATTTTATTTAGTTCGCCCTCAATGTCGTTAAGCGAAATATCTTTGGGAGCTTGAAGTGAAAAAATCGTGGGTGCTTGGGTTGTCATAACAATTTTGGATTTTGGATTTTGGATTTTAGATTACGATTTTAGATTTCGGATTTAGAGTTTAGGAATTAGACAACGAAAATGACTAATTTCTTTTGTTTGTCCAATTGTTCTCAATCTAAAATCCAAAATCTAAAATCTAAAATTCTATAGTCTGCGCCAACGGCGGCCGTCTCGGTTAATCAATAGTTCTGCTTCTACTGGTTCCCAGGTTCCGGCTTCGTAGCGGGGAACTGTTGCTGGATCTGCTGGTGCATCCCATGCGCTTAATATTGGTGTCACTACCTGCCATGCAGCTTCTACTTCGTCACCTCTGGTGAACAAAGTTTGGTCGCCCATCATACAGTCAAGGAATAGGCGATCGTATGCGTCGGATTTCGCTTGCAAACCAAATGAACCATAAGTAAAGTCCATGTCAACGGCACGTGTACGAAAATCTCCTCCGGGCACTTTCACGTCAAAACGCAAGGAAATTCCTTCATTTGGCTGAATCCGCATTGTTAAAACATTGGCACTTTGCTGTTGTGCTGCCGATGTAAACATCTGTGAAGGAACTTCGCGGAAGTGGATGGAAATTTCGCTGACTTTCTTGGGCATCCGCTTACCAGTACGCAGGTAGAAGGGAACCCCTTTCCAGCGCCAGTTATCAACTACAAATTTTGTCGCGACAAAAGTAGGCGTTGTAGAACTCTCAGCTACTCCAGGTTCTTCGTGATACCCAGGTACGTGTTCGCCTTTCATCCAGCCAGCGCTATATTGACCGCGTACTGCTGAATACGCCAAATCTCCTATGTCGGCGAGTCTAGTAGCTTTTAGAATTTTTACTTTTTCCGTGCGGATACTATCGGCATCCATTGCATTAGGAGCTTCCATTGCAGTCAAACAGTAAAGCTGCATCAAGTGATTTTGCAGCATATCCCGCAGGGCACCAGAGCTTTCGTAATAACCAGCCCGGTCTTCAACTCCTACTGTTTCTGCTACTGTTATTTGTACGTGGTCTACAAAATTACGGTTCCATAAAGGTTCAAAAATAGCATTTGCGAAGCGGAAAACTAATAAATTTTGAACCGTTTCTTTACCTAAATAGTGGTCAATCCGATAAACCTGTTCTTCTTTACAATATTTCTGTACGACTTGATTAAGATTTTTCGCAGATGCTAAATCTCGACCAAAAGGTTTTTCAATAACCAAACGATGTTTATCGGCATCTTCCAGCATTCCCTTAGAACCCAATTGTTTGATAGCTTCGGGGAAAAACTTGGGAGCAACAGAAAGGTAAAATAATCGATTACCTCTCGTATTCCGCTTCTCGTCTAATTCACTGAGAAGATCGTTAAGCTTTTGGTAGCTTTCCGGGTCGTCGATATTACCAGGACAGTAAAAAAGACCGTTGGAAAAATCTTTCCATAATTCTTCGGGACCCACACCATCGTGGGCTTCTTCCATACCTTTACGCATCTGCTCGCGGAAATATTCGTGGCTCCATTCCCGTCGCGCTACACCAACAATAGTAGTTTCTGGTGGAATCCGTCTTTCTTGTCGCAATTTGTACAAAGCGGGTACTAGTTTACGCCAAGTTAAATCTCCGGAAGCACCAAAAATAACAATTATCTGGGGTTCAGCCATTCCTTGCTGTTGCAAGCCAACCCGCAGTGGATTTTCTAGCAAACTAACCATAGTTTAGATTTTGGATTTTAGATTTACATTTGCGGGCAATTGGGGCATGGGGAATTGGGCATGGGGCATGGGATTTTGGATTGAAAGTTAGGAGTTAGGAGTTAGGAATTAGGAATTAGGAATTATTTATCTCCCCATCTCCCTATCTCCCCATCCCCATCTTCCCATTCCCAATTCCCAATTCCCTATTACCCATTAATTATTAAACAGGCGATAAGTGCTTTACTTTGTCTTCTAAGGAACTTATTAAGGATTCAAAGGGTTTGATAAACTTATCAATACCTTCGGTAAGCAGTTCGTCCATGACTTGATCGAGGTCGATGTTAATATCTGGATCTTTGAGACTTTCGATCAGTTTGTATGCTGCTTCTACGTCGGTTTCGACTCTAGAATCTACATCGCAATGGTCGGCGCAGGCTTCGATGGTGACTGGTGGTAGGGTGTTAACGGTTTCTTTCCCGATTAACTCATCAACGTACATTACGTCGCTGTAGCTGGGATCTTTGGTGCTGGTACTTGCCCATAACAAACGCTGTACGTTAGCGTTTTTTTCGACTAAAGCTTGCCAGCGCTTGTCATCAACAATCTTTTTGTACTCCTGATAAGCAATCTTCGCATTAGCGATCGCTACCTTTCCTTTGACGGATTTAAGTTTGGCTTCTAAGTTGATGTCGTCAACACCTTGCGCTAACTTTTCGTCTATTTTTCCATCAATTTTGGCATCAATGCGGCTGAGGAAGAAACTAGCTACAGAGGAAATCTTACTAATATCTTTACCTTCAGCTACTCGTTTTTCCAAGCCGCGAATATAAGCCCAAGCGGTATTTACATAACTATCCACAGAGAACAACAGCGTAATATTGACATTCATCCCTTCAGATATTACTTGCTCTACCGCTGGTAAACCCGCTTCTGTTCCAGGAATCTTAATCATTAAGTTATCCCGTCCAACTTCTTTAAAGTAGCGTCTAGCTTCTTCAATGGTTTTTTGGGTATCGTCGGCAATAGTTGGCGGTACTTCAATACTTACATAACCATCCAATCCATCTGTGGCTTCGTATACCGGATGCAAAATATCGCAAGCGTTACGAATATCTTCAAAAGCCAAAGATTCGTAAATTTTCTCGGTTGATAATCCTTTACTAATCCCGGCTTCTATATCTTTATCGTAAATAGCGTTTCCGGCGATCGCTTTCTCAAATATGCTTGGATTCGAGGTAATCCCTTTGATACCTTGATTTTCCACCATATTTTTCAGTTCACCCGATTGGATAATATCGCGACTTAAATTATCCATCCAAATACTTTGACCGTATTTGTTGATTTCTAATAATTGATTTGTGGTGATGCCCATGTGGTTATATTCCACTCCGAAATTTATTAACGTGTCTTTATCTATTAATGCTCGTAGTAGCAGTCGATTGATTCTCACTAAAGGAATAAATCAGTGAACAGTGAACAGTGAGCAGTTAGCAGTTATCAGTGTGCGAAAAACGCGAACATTAGTTTTAGTTAATCACTTTAAAAGTGAGAAGCATCTTATGAAGATGTAAAACCATACCATAAGCCATATAAACTGTTCCCTGTTCCCTGCTCACTGCTCACTGCTCACTGCTCACTGCTCACTGCTCACTGCTCACTGCTAACTGTTCACTGCCTAATCGCCATTTTGAATAAAGGATTCCACTTTAGCTACATTCTCTTTACTACCAATAATTAGAGGTGTACGTTGGTGTAGCTTTTCTGGTACAACATCGAAGATATTCATCCTACCAGTAGTAGCGCGGCCACCTGCTTGTTCTATTACATAAGCTAAAGGAGCAGATTCGTACAGCAAGCGTAATTTTCCTTCGGGTTTTTGTACCGTACCGGGGTAAAGAAATACGCCACCTTGAACTAAAATTCGATGGATGTCGCTAACCATTGCTCCACTGTAGCGAGCCGAATAGCCTTCTGTTCGGTGAACGTAGCGAACGTATTCTCTAACCGATTCTTCCCACTGCCAAAAATTCCCTTCGTTAACGCTATAAACTGAACCGCTATCGGGAATCTTAATGTTTTCTTCCGTAAGTATAAATTCACCTAAGCTGGGGTCTAAAGTAAAGGAATGAACTCCTTTGCCCATAGTGTAAACCAGCATGGTACTCGGCCCGTAAAGAATATATCCGGCTCCAATTTGTTTATCACCAGTGGAAAGCAAATCTTTCCCTTGTCCGTCTTTATCTTCACCTTCCTGTTGACGTATGGCGAAAATCGAACCCAAACTTAAGTTTGTGTCTGTATTCGATGAACCATCAATTGGGTCATAAAGTAAAGTATATCTACCTATAGGGCAGTTTTCTGGAATATAGTACGGTTCATCCATTTCCTCAGAAGCCAAGCGACACACCAAACCGCTTTGCTTGAAAACCGAGATAAACACATCGTTAGCGTAAACATCCATCTTTTTGACGGATTCTCCCTGCACGTTAACATCTCCGGTAAAACCCAGAACCCCTTCCATTAAACCAGCACGGCTGAGGTGACGAGCAACCAGCTTACCTGCAAGAGCGACGCGATTCATCAGCGCACTTAAATCTTGTGCTTGTGCGGAAAAGCCTTCAAATTGCTGCAATACGTGACGCGATAAAGTCGTACAATCTCGATCTAGAGCTTTATCTGTAATCTCGTACACGCCTTTGTTTTGATGTTCTGCTGCTTTTGTCATCATAATCCTCTTAATAACTGCCTTTCTTATCTGAGAAGCCGTGGGTTAGGTAAAACTTGTGGCTGCTGCCTCTATATTAGAGAGGTATTTTAGTTACGCAAATGCGATTTTATATAAACCTTTATTAATAAATGTGTCTTAAATGGCATTTAAAAGCATTTTTGAGCATTGAAATGTAGCTACGAGAGTATTGTTACTTAATAATCCAGTGATTATAAATACTTTCTTAATTTATTTGCGTAAGTACCAATTGGGAGCATCCCAATTTTTCAAAAAGCCCGCAGGCTAGAAGTCTGGGGCTAATACTACGAACCCGGAGGGGCTTTGTAGATGTAGCCGCACCCTTACAGGGTGTCGGTTAAAATGTTTGTTCCTGCATTGGGATGCTGCTGTACTGTTTAGATAATGCTTTATTCGCAACAGCCACATTAAAAGACCCAACTCAGATTGAGAAAATGTTGAGGAAGGCAAGCGATCGGTAATTTAAAATTATTTTAGAGCGGTACTCGACATTATTACCTCTAACAAGTTTTTATCTAAAGATAAAACAAATAATTAAAGTTTGATTCATTCTTTTTACCATTAGAATATCGCTGTGTGGATTGAATAGTTCTAACCACAGCATTAAAAAAAATGATCACGAGAGTCTGTCCGCTTTAATTTAGTTATAATACTGCTTGATATCAGTACGTGAAGCAGGTGCTTAAACAAGCAAAAGGTCTACTGAAAATCAGCAGACCTTATTTAATTTAACTATTTGTTAATCAAACCTTTCTGTTAACTATCTACATTAATCAATTGAAATAGTTTGAGGCCCATTACCATTGTGTGTCCCATTAGTAGAACTAGGGAAAGTACTTGCAGGTGTATTCGTTTGTTGTGCTAACCAGCTTTTTACAGGATCGTCAGCAAGGCTGAGTCTAAGAATACCTGAAACAAATCCGCCAGCAAATGAAGCTGGGTGCTGGGTGAATTCTTTGAATAGTGGCATTAGTTCTTCGAGGAACATTTTTTATCTCCAATAGGTGAAAAAGGATCAAGGATGAAGAAAAAAGATCATTTTTGCTTTAGATTCGGACGGGCAGGGATGCCCATCCCCCAAGACTTTAATGATATATCTCTGGCTTATTATTACTTATCCTTCATTCTTCAATGTTACACGGGTTTTTCTTCGGGCATCATGCACTTATCAGAATCGCATCCCGATGGCCCCGCTTCCATTAATTCACCGAAATCATAACGTTTCAATGCATTATGAAAATCGCTGGTATCGCGGCGGTTTTCTACTTGTTGCATCAGCTTTTCGTATTCCTGTTTGCTGATGGGTTCAAATGGTAAACGGGGGAAGGTTTGATGGTCGTCAAATCTTGCTAAAAGTGCGGCGCTGATATAGCCTTCATCGTTTTGGATTGCTTGATAAATGCGATTTCCTAACTCTTCTACTTCGTTTTCTCGGACTTCAATTGTGGCTGAAGTATTATGAGTCACGTAGAATTGCTGCACCTGCATATAGAAATCCATTTGAGCTAAAGCACCAAATTTGTCAATAGCGATTTGATCGGCACCAGGTACATCAGCCCAAGGTACGGCGACGGGAATTTCTACCAACCATTCGGTACAGCGAGAGTCAAACGGATCGTTTAACAAGTTGCCGTTTTCGTCTTTATCAGTTTGAGAAGGAACCACAGCATAACCGTAGTCAATACAAGCCAAAGCGACAGGATCGTTTTTGCGGAAAGTTATCCGCCGAATAAACCTTTGGGCTTTGGGTGGATGCCATCCTGGAGAAGCTCCCGTAAGCAAGGATTTTGTACCGCTCGGTTGCACCGTAGTACAGCGATTTGGACGTTTTATGTTATGGCGATCGCAATATTCCCAAACTACCCGATGTACGATATCTTTCCACATAGTCAGATATTCTTGTTCGCGGCGTTTAAAGGCTAAACCCTGGTCTGTGGCAGGTCTTCCTTCCGTCCACCAATGCAGCCAATCAACCCCAAAAGCATGAACGAAAAAGTCGAATAAGCCAGTAAAAGATACACCGACAATTGGGTCAAGTTCGCGGCTGTATTGATAGCGGGGTTCCAAGAATTTATGATTCAACAGCGCTGCTACAGATAAAGCACCGGCTGTGAAAGCTTGTTCTTGTTCTTTGTAATTTTCTGGATCTATTTGATTTAAGTGAATTTCACTGAGGTTACAGTGAAAATTAGAACCAATGATTTCCAATTTTGTTAACCTAGAGGCTTTTTATCCCCTAGTTCTAATGCTTCATAATTCGCATTAGTTCCGCGTACATTTTCATCCTTATAAATATAGATAATGGATGCCCCGCACTCTTGGAGATTTATATTCTAGGATGCAATTTTTGATTGCAATCTAGTTTCACTCTCTACGCTGTACGGTGTCAAAAGCTTTTTAATTCTTTTGATTACCTCGGTATTAGCGTGAATCTTGCCAAGTAGCTCGATAAAAACTTCCTGAATTCTCCATCTGTCCTAGCTTTCTTTAACTGATTGCAGTCAATACAAGTGACAGATAAATTACCTATGGAGTGTTCACCTTTCCTGCTCAGTAGCTGCTTATGATCGAACACAACTTTTGTAGGTGTAAGTTCCAGTTCACAGTATAAGCATAAGGGAGATTTTTCGTACAGTTCCATTAACTCCAATCCAGTCAATGGCTTACTGTTACTAATGATTTCACCTGCAATACCATTCCTTCTAGAACCTTTACTATTCAGTGACCTTGCTCTTCTATTCCAGTATTTTAGATTTCCTTTATCAGCCCATTTTTGCCACGCTTTTCTAGTTTGGGATTTTTTACAATCTCTACAGTATTGACGATACCCATCTCTAGAATCTTTCCTAGCTTCAAACTGACTGATTGGTTTTTCTTCACCACATTTAGAGCAAGTCTTCGATTTCATCTTAACTACTCCGGTATTTATTTTTTTTGAATTCTAAGAAATACCGCAGCAATATCAACATTTCAGCCTTCACCGATTTTGCGGGGTTTTTTACGTGAGGCAAAAGTATCAATTACCACACGGATTTAGCCCTACACGAGCTAAACGATGCTCAATTTCATTGTCATCAAGATGAGAATGCTTTTCTTTGAGCCAATCTTTACCTTTACCTTGTTGATAAGCTTGTAAAAATTCAGTTTTTAATTCCTGCGTAGTTAGTAAATCAATGTTTGCTCTGGCTACAGCTTCACCAGCCCATTGAATCGCACCTTCACCGCTGTAATATTGCTTGCGAACGGCGTTAACACATTCTTCTAAAGTGGGTTTTTGATGAAATACCCTTGTATGGTTTGCCATGCGTAATGCATCGCGTTCTGGATCTATACGCCAATTGCCATCTTCACCTTGCTGCCACAAGTTTGCTTTTGCGTCTGCGAATGCAGTATCTTCGCTGACACCTTGACGCATTCCGGCCGATCTTCTAATATTGCCAGCGACTATACATACAGCCGCTTCATCAATCAACAAACAGCACTCAACCGAAGTTAATTTTCTGCCAACAGCTTTATTAAGAATCGCAGCACAACGTTGATAAAGTTCCGGTAACTTCACCGGATTTGCCATACCGCCGAAACCTTGCAACGGTTCGCCAGCTTTACGAATATCGCTGATATCAACAATTACTTCAACTTCTTCGTTAAAACGTTCGTCAGTAGATAATTCTAAAAGAGTTTGATACGAGTTTACCCAACCTTGACGGCTATCACCGACATAAATAGTGGCTTGATTTTCTTCTATTTTTGTTTCTGTAAATTCACGGCGTTCGTTAGCTATAGTTTTACCAATATCACCTTCTACCGTTACCTTTAAACGATTGCGGATACTAGGTAACTGATTAATATATTTCGGTTCTAAAATTGCTCCCGTACCGCAGCCCATCATGGCCAAATCCATCATTAATCCGAAAGCACTCCAGTCAATGACATTTGTAGAAGTACAGTTATAAGCCCCCGAAAAATTCTTCGGTTGAGTCAGCCAATTTGTGCCGCCCACCCATAACCATCTGCCACTCGGTAAAGCCTTCAAATTGCGCTGCATTCCCTCCAAAATTACAGATTCATCTTGAGTCAGCTTACCCAACTCAACCAAACCTTTTAGAGTGCGATCGCAAACCTGTCTCCAAGATTCTCTCGTCCCTTCCGACTGTTGGCGACGACTGTAAGTCCTGAAAAAGACAGGATTTGCAGCAGGGGCTGTTTGTGGAAAGTCTGCACCAACGTGTTTCCGTTCAAGCTCTCGAACCATATTTTTTATTGCGTTTTTTCTCTGTCAGATTAAGACTATACGTCAAGTAGCATTACAATAAAAGACTGCACAACTTTAGAAATTTCGCCACAAAAATCAGTGAACAGTCAACAGTGAGCAGTGAGCAGTTAAGAGTGAGGAATTAGGAGTTAGGAATTAAGAAATAAGATTTATAAGTTCTTTTTGGTTTCTAAGCGGCTAATAAAAGTCAATATTGATAGGATTTTAATTTTTAGCTGATTTCAGAACTCGCAATCCAAAATCTAAAATCCAAAATCCAAAACAAAAGCATCCGTTGTTAAAATCTAAAATCCTAAGATGTCTATTGCTCCTTGGCGTTCGTTTTTAGCCAATGCTCTCAAAAAGAATCGCAGTCAACCGCATTCGCGCTACTTTCAACTAGCAACTGTCCGCAGTGATGGAATACCGGCTAATCGTACCGTGGTGTTTCGCGGTTTTATAGAAGATACCAATAAGTTAAAAATTATTACCGACACTCGCAGCGAAAAGATTACAGAAATTCAAAATCAATCATCGGGAGAAATTTGCTGGTACTTCACCAATAGCCGCGAACAATTCCGCATTGCTGGAAAGATAATAATAATTGATGCCAACCATCAGGATTCCGAATTGCAAAGAGCTAGGCAATCAACATGGCAAGAACTTTCAGACAACGCTCGTATCCAATTTGCCTGGGCGCATCCGAGAGAACCCAGAGCCAACCCCGAAGCATTTTCACCACAGCAGCCTTCGGAAGTTAAGCCTTTGGATAACTTTTGTTTGCTGTTATTTGAACCTGTAAAAGTCGATCATTTGCGATTGAGGGGAGAGCCGCAAAATCGGACTATTTATATAAGGGATGAAACGGGGGTTTGGAATGTGAAAGAGGTTAATCCATAATTCAAAATCAAAATTTTGTCATTAACCAGCTAGTGTGTAGAGACGTAGCAGTGCTACGTCTCCGTATTTAGCGGAGTAACGCACAATTTTGCTAGAGGAAAAATTAGCTAATTGTTGGCGAATCAAAATCAAAAGCAAGCAAGATGTATATGTATGTCCTAACGAACACGCTACGCACTACAAATATTTTTACAATTTTAGTAATCTATTCATCATCTTCAGACAGTGGAGCATTCAAATCAAAATCAACATCTGCTACCAATGACTGAATTCGCTTAAGCAAATCGGAACTGATTGGTTTGATATTTTGAGGGTTTTTCTTCATATCCTCATCTAAAAAACTTAGAAACTTTTTAAGCGTGGAATTTTCATCTTGTTTTTGATTATTAGGCATAATTGTTTAACGAAAATAAGGTTTAGAGTTGAAATTTACTTACATATTGCAATATTCCCAAAACCGCCGGGGAATGTAATTCCCCGTCTAATAGCGAAAGTCATCTAAAGATGACTGGCAAGATTTTTAGTCTACTTTAGTAGACTTGGTTTATTAGCCGCATCAATTGATTCCAAGGCGTTTGGGAAGCTTAACTAAGAATGATGCAGTATGTAAAATCAAACTAACTATGCCAAGCTTGATAAAAATCTTGATAGCTCATCTTCTCTGCACAATTCCACATAAATTGATACACGTCATCGTGACGATAAGAACAATTTTGATAAAACTTTTTGCTGAGATATCCTTTTAAAGCTGTAATAATTTCTGGAAAGCAAGCGTATTTATTGATTGAATTGACGTTTTGCATTATATCCGAAAATAAATCTTCATCAAAATCATCATTTTCATCAGGTTTACAATTATTAAATAAAAAAAGTTTATCCTTTTCGATTGCATTTAGTAAACGTTTAAATTCTGCGCTTATTGATTCATTAATTAAAACTCTTGCTGTTTTATCTTCTTTCGCTATTTTATCTAAGTATATTTCTGGCAACAAACGCTCGTATTGAAATAAAATACTTAATTTATTTAAGGAATCTAATTCAATCAGAGTATTTATTGCTTTTTGATAATGGCTTTCAACTTGTAACAAAATAGCCGCAGCGTTTTCAGATTGATAAACCTGCATCCATTCTACAATAATCGAAACCGCGAGTTCATTCTCTGGCTCTAATCGCAAGATAGCTTCAGCCAAATCAACCTCAAATATTTTGCCTTTTGGTGAGTGTAAAATTCTTCTTAAAGCAGCTATACTTTCTTGGTAGATTACTAAATCTATATTTTTATCAAGAAGCATCTTGCTAATAGCATAAATTGCCAAGCCTGAAGCTCTTAGACAAGTTATTTCTAATGAAGAACCATCATTTATGTTTGAACTTTTTTCTATAAAGGAAATGAAGCTCAGAATGACTTCTGTATCGCCCGGATATAATTGTACTAAAGATGTGATTATTCGAGGATAAAAATATAGCTCATTTTCATTAAGAATTCTCAAATATTCTAATCCAAATAAAAAATTATTTTCAGAAGTCTCCAAAAGTTGAATTAAAGTTTCCTTAACTCCAACTTGATTTCTATCAAACCTTCCTAAACTTGCAGCAATTTCAGCACGACAACAATTATCCTCACAAGTTTTCAATCTTTCTGATAAAACTTTGATAGCTGCTTGATTTCGGGAATCTACTTCTTGTAGAAACTCTACAGCTTTAACTAAAAGATACATTTCCTGAGTACTTTCAAGTATATAAACCAAACTATCCTTCGCGATTTCATTACCCACATCTATCAACAACAAAGCCTCAGCAACATCAAGACAAATTCTGTCACCTCGATTTATCTGCAAAAACTTCTCTAAAGCTAGAATTGCCGTTTGATTTCCACAGCCAATTTTTCCCAAAGTCTTAATCGCTTCACAACAAAGACTTTTATCCTCTGTTGTTTCCATCAGCTTGATAACAGCGTTTATTGCAGCTTGATTCCCAGCACCAATTTTGCCAATACTCCGACAAATACTTGAGCGTTTGTAATTCTCTTGCGTTACATCCAGCAGTAAAATCAAAGCAGCGATCGCCATCTTATTTCCTACATCCAATTCTCCCAACTTCACCGCAGCAGATTGCAAAGTTAATCGACTCGGAGTATTACGCAGCAAGTATTCAAAAGCTTTGACAACTCTTGTTTTATGCGTAACTTTCAAAGTATTTCTTGCAGCTTCTAGCAACGGTTGAGGAAAAAGTTGCCAGCCAAAATAAATGTAACTCCAATCGAGCAACTGTTTAACAATGCGATCGCCAAAGCTAGATTCAGGAAAATAATTTAAAGCTTCCGCAGCTAAGAAATAAGCACGATATCGATAAAAACCACCGCAATCGTCATCAAAATTAACAAGCGCCCGAATAAATGCTTCTTTCTGCTGTTTAGGAATATCATCTCGACTAAACCAATACAGAATTTCAGCTTTATAATCAGGCGCAAAAATGCGGTAATTATTTAATTCAAGATTATCTAAATTATGGTCAAAGAAATTCCAATCATTCATTTCCCCCTACCCATCTTCATGTGGGATGTAAAGGACATATTTGTAAGATATCACAATTGGAAGAGAGAGGGGGAGAGGGGGAGATGGGGAGATGGGGAGACAAGGGGACAAGGAGAAAAAACCTAACTCCTAACTCCTAACTCCTCACTATTAGATCCCGGAGCCATCCAAAAATTCATCTATCGCTTTATCTTGCAAACGACATTTAGTATGATGTTCTCTCAAATGTTCTTCATTTAAAACATGAGAATTTGTAACATGATTTTCTCTAGAAGCTACATTTGCAACAGTCTGTGAAACGGTTTGCTGTTTTTCTTGCAAATGCTCGATTTGTTCTTCTAGCTGCTCGATTCTATCTACCAAAGCGCGTATTGCTTGAGCTTCAGCATCTGGTAAACGTCCGTGTTCTAACGGATCTACTTTGACACCAGAACGATAAACTATTCTACCGGGAACGCCTACTACAGTACAATCTGAAGGCACATCTCGCAATACAACGGAACCAGCACCGATACGCACGTTGTTACCAATTTGCAGATTTCCCAATACTTTCGCACCTGCACCAACAACTACGCATTCTCCTAAAGTTGGATGACGTTTACCAGTTTCTTTACCAGTACCACCCAAAGTAACTCCTTGGTAAATCAGCGCATTATCTCCGATAATTGCCGTTTCACCAATCACTACACCCATTCCGTGATCGATAAATACACCTTTACCAATGGTTGCTCCAGGGTGAATTTCTACTCCAGTCAAAAAGCGGGCTAAGTGAGAAGTAAAGCGAGGAAGAAAAGGTATTCCGACGTGACGCATCCACCGAGCGATTCTATGCAGTAGCAAAGCTTGCAAACCAGGGTAGCAGAATAATACTTCTAACCAGTTACGAGCCGCTGGATCGCGTTCAAATATAATACGAAAGTCAGCAATAAATGTTGATAACACGAATTAGCACCCTCGGAGAGCCTTTACACCAGATACAGTTTATATTACCGTCCTATGGGGACAATGGGAGATGGGGAGACAAGGGGACAAGGGGACAAGGGGACAAGGGGACAAGGAGAATTTAAAATTCTTAACTCCCCACTCCTAACTCCTAACTCTTAACTCTCAACTCCTAATTCCTAACTTCTAACTCCTAACTATTTCTCATTATAATTCATTAGTACGGAATTTTAGAACTATTCTTGCAAAGAAAGTTTGTAATTCTGTCTTGTACTAGCTTTAAAACTGCCTACCCAGATTTTATATTCTCCTGCTTTCCAGTTACTGTCGTTGATGCTAGCGTCTTTACTTCTGCCAGTGTCGTCACCACAGCGAACTGTTTTATCATCTGGCCCAACTATTAGTAAAGTAGTGTCATAGCCACCACTATTAACTTTGATATTTAATTTGGAAAAATCTTTCTCTAAAACTAGAATATGATCTGGTGTGGGATCTGCAAAACCAATGCACAAATTTTTATTGCGATCACGCTTACTAACTGCGGATAAAGAATAAGAACCACCTGTATAACCCGTCACTATTTTTTTGACAGCTTCCGAGTTTGGCGATAAGCTAATTTTCCCAAAGAAAGAGTTATTTGCTGTTACGGGATTAGAAGTAACAACAGTAAATAAGCCTGCGAGGCACAAGAGCGATAATGCAATTTGGGAGCGACACAATTTCATACATACACTTCCCGAAATATCTAAATTAATTTTATAAGTTCTTTTATATACAACCTAACGTTACCTAATTTCGGAATTACAAAGTTTGTGACAGCTTTGTATCCGTACACTTATTAGACCAAATTAGAAATCAAAAAACAAAGGTCTAAAGAATGAACGATTAATTTTTGAACTTATAACTTTTGACATAAAGCCAAAACTTGCAACTTATTAGCACTTTAATATCAGTTAAATGACGCCATATTAATGTTAGATTAATTTTTGATGAAAAATTCTTCACAACTTTATAAAACATTAGGCATGAGAGTTAGGAGTTAGGAATTAGGAGTTAGGAATTAGGAGCTTTCACCTTAGATCCCCCCAACCCCGCGAAGAAAGCGGGGCTTACGTAGGTTAAATATAAAATTGGGTTGGTAACTGTTCACTGATAACTGATAACTGATAACTGTTTTCTAATCATTCAATAAAAAGAAAACACCAGCTTTAAGCAATTCGCTGTTGCTGTCGTAGCTGCTAATAGTAAAAGACTGAAGTTTGTCGATAAAAGGTTTACCGACGATTTCTAAAAGCTTGAGTATGGGTAATTGACTTTCGATAAAATCTTGACTTTTTTCCCAGTCAACATAGACATATCCTTGGTTTGATTGGGGAATGGCTGCAATACTATCTTGAAAATTCCGATTATCTTTAAAGAAATTTTCTTTATTATTAATAGCTTCATCCATCGTCTCAATCGAAGAAGTAAAAATTTCGTAGTTATCTTTACTTGTATGAGTTCCCAACACCTTTGCCTGAATTTTCAAGTCAGATGCTTTATTCCCAGTAGTTGTTAATTTCGTCCAAGCAGAAATTGTTTGCTCGTTTAAGCTAATTGAACTAACTGTCAGTCCATTGTTAGAAGCTATTTCGTCTAAATGTGAAATATTGGATGCTGTTGTTGAAGATTTCTCTGCCACAAAAATCCATTCAGGTTTGTTATTTTCACTTCTATTTTCACTATTCGGCAATAATGCGATCGCATATTCTCCTTTTACCCAACTGAAAATATCTTCTTTTAAATTGATTCCCCAACGTTTTTCCAGATTAGTTAAAGGTTTAGTGATTTGGGAAGCTATATTTTCTCCCGATTCACTAGATATGGCTGAATCAGTTTGCTGCCAAAGTAAAGCTAAGTTGCTGTTATCTAAATTGCTCAAATCTTTTCCTGAAATTACCAAACCTGAAGTAGCGGGAATATATGAAAGTGCTTTTACTTTTTCGCTGGATTCGGCTAATGGTATTGGTGAATTTGCTCCGAAACTAGTTTCTGCTAGCAAACCTTTGGATTTAGCAGCTAAAGAAATTAGTTGAGTAGTATAAGTTGGAGATGATAAATTTAAACCTTGCCATTTTGCGACAGATGGAAGATTGAGAAAACTTACAGCTTGATTGCTACCTAATTGTTTGATGGCTTGTTGATAATTATCCAAGCTAATTAAACTTAAACCCGGTGCTTGAACGTTATTGATTGCTTCTCGCAGGATTTTGGCATCGTTAGCGAACAATACAAAATTATCGCCTACAACCGTTGCAGCCAAAGGTTTTTTGATTTCTTCCGTTTGCGGAATATCGGAAATCAATTTGACTCCTTTATATTGTTCCACAACTAAGGAAGTTCCAGATAAAACCCGCTTAGAAAATAAAAGTTCGATAAACTCGCGGCTTTTCTCTTCATCCTTTGTAGTCAGTACCGTTAGATAGCCGGGTTGCTTGCCGTTTGCAGAATCCTTGTCAATATCGTCAGTCGTAACAGAAGCAGTAATTTCATTACCCAACCAAGGTTGAACATCTTTTTTATAATCAAGCCCGGTATTATCTAATAAACTTTTTTTCAGCTTGGATAATTTAACTCCACCATTCAATACCTCAAAGCGATTTGGATCTACTGGCATTGACACCATAACAGGTGCTTGCCTAGAAATAAATACAGCAGCACTCGGTTGTTTTTGCGTATTGCTGGCTAAATTTAGAGGATTTTGATTAAATAACCCATTACAGCCAGCGATACCAGTTAACAGCAGCGCGATCGCACTTGCTGCAACAAAACGAAATAATAATTTTTTATTTGTCACTCTTTTCACACTATTTCCGTTGCGGCGTTTTTTAGCACCATCATTATTAAAGCGTTTTGTGGAAAAAAGGGAACAGGGAACAGGGAACAGTGAATAGGGAAAGGTTATATAACTGAGCAGTGAATATAGTGGTTTTCAAAATCCAAAATCCGTCGATGCTTAGTTTTGAGAGAAGAGAATCTACACCCCAAACTTTCCGCAAAATAGAAACATCCGTTGTTAAAATCCAAAATTCTATGGGATTAGGAACAATTACTTACTCATATTCATAAAAAGTATCAAGATGTAGCCAATTTACCTGGATAATTCCCAAACCCTTTTACTAGTGCTGATGCTAAGAGGGGAATTTTCTGTCAACATAATAAATATAGATTTTTTTTAGAAATTCTTCATGACGGGGAATAACCTCGGTCAAACCATGAATCAAATCACTGTAGAAGAACTCGCAAAATGTTTGTCTTCTTCGGAGTCTTCAATCCAACTTGTAGACGTGCGCGAACCACAAGAAGTCCAAACGGCAAGCATCGAAGGCTTTATGAATTTACCTTTAAGTCAGTTTGCTGAGTGGGGAAACGACATTCAAGTTCGTTTGGAACCTGACAAGGAAACTTTAGTTCTATGTCATCACGGTGTTCGTTCCGCTCAAATGTGTCAGTGGCTAACATCTCAAGGCTTTTCCAACGTGAAAAATATTACCGGGGGTATTGATGCTTATTCAATGTTAGTTGACCCTTCAGTTCCTCAGTATTAATGGTTACAGATCGAAGGTTAAAGGTCAAAGTCAAAGGTGTTTATACTTATATAGCTTGATAATATTATTTCATGAGTAATAGGTAATTCGTAGCTATACATACCCTATTTCATCAATAAATCTGAGAAAATACTTAATAGAGAGTATTGGCAATGTATTCAAATAAGAACCTTTTTTGTATTAAATAGTACTCTCACTCAGGACAAAACTATTTGTAAGTGTAAAGGTATTGCAGTACACCATGCGGTCGTTATTAAATATCTGCTAATAACATTTCAAAAATTTGTTTTTTTTAATATTGATAAAAACTGTGTTTAAACAGCCATTCCCTATGCAATTCCAGCTAACCAATCGACAACAACATATTCTTTGGGCAACAGTACGTCATTATATAGCGACAGCTGAACCTGTGGGTTCTAAAGCTTTGGTGGAAGAGTTCGACTTGGGTGTAAGTTCGGCAACAATTCGTAATGTAATGGGAGTCTTGGAAAAATCTGGACTGCTTTATCAACCCCATACCTCGTCAGGAAGAATACCGTCAGACTCTGGTTATCGAATTTATGTAGATCAGTTAATTCCACATAATCAAAGTTTAAACAAAGAGGTAGAAGCGGCATTACAGGGAGGTTTAAAATGGGAAGATTGGAGTTTAGAAGCACTATTGCAAGGGGCGACGCAAATTTTAGCCAGTTTGAGTGGTTGTGTGAGTTTAATCACAATGCCGCAGAACAATACAGCGGTATTACGGCATTTACAATTAGTGCAAATTGAAACGGGACAGATCATGTTGATTGTGGTAACAGATGGTTACGAAACACATTCAACATTGATGGACTTACCCTCCGCATCGGAAGGCAATCAACCCGATGTAGAATTAATAGACAGAGAATTACAGATTGTTTCAAACTTTTTAAACAGTCAATTACGCGGCAAAAGTTTAATGGAATTAACTGTACTTGACTGGAGTCAATTAGATATTGAATTTCAGCGCTACGGTGAATATTTAAAAACATCCCTCGTCGAATTGACTCGTCGCACCTTTTCCCCTACAAATACACAAATCATGGTGCGTGGCGTGTCGGAAGTTTTACGACAGCCAGAGTTTTCACAAATACAGCAAGTACAAACCATAATTCACCTACTTGAAGAAGAGCAAGAGCAATTATGGCGATTGATATTTGACGAAACAGAATTAGAAAAATTAGATAAACCACACGTCACTGTCCGTATTGGTTCGGAAAATACCTTAGAACCCATCCGTACTTGTACGTTAATTTCATCCACATATCATCGAGATTCGATACCAGTAGGAAGCGTCGGAGTTTTAGGTCCCACAAGACTTAATTACGAAAATGCGATCGCGCTCGTTTCCGCAGCATCCGAATATCTCTCCGAAGCAATCAGCAATCAACAGTGAACAGTTAACAGTCAACAGTTAGGAGTTAGGAGTTAATTATTCTTCTCCTTCTCCCCATCCCCCCATCCCCTCATCACTTAGGTATCATCAAGAAACACGCTTATTGATACTGTTTAATAATGATAAAAATTATATTTTGGTCGGTTTGGGTTGGATTTTCTGTATATGCTTTTGTTTTTGCTCCTCCGAATCAACCCGATACTTTTGAATTAATTAAAAATCTTTCAACTGGGCAATGGGAAGGAATCAACCCTTTGATAGTTTCGCTATTTAACTTGATGGGTGTATTTCCTTTAATCTACAGTTGCATGGTGTTTATTGATGGCAAAGGACAAAAAATACCGGCTTGGATATTTGCAACTTTTTCTTTTGGTGTAGGTGCTTTTGCTTTATTACCTTATTTAGCTTTGCGGGAACCAAATCCTGATTTTGTTGGTGAAAAGAACGCTTTTATCAAAGTACTAGATTCCCGGATAACTGGTATTGTATTGAGTGTCGGAGCGATAGTTTTGGTATCTTACGGTTTACAGGGAGGAAACTGGGGTGATTTTGTTCAACAGTGGCAAACCGATCGTTTTATCCATGTAATGAGTTTGGATTTTTGTCTGCTTTGCCTGCTTTTCCCCGCGCTTTTGGGAGACGATATGGCGAAACGAGGAATGAAAAATCGGATTTTATTTTGGTTAGTTACCTTAATTCCGTTATTTGGCTCTTTGGCTTATTTATCCGTGAGAAAACCTTTACCAGATGATGTTCAGCAAGAATTAATTGCTAAGCAAAAAGCAGTATTAAATTGAATCTTTATCGCGGTTGATAATACTGTTTATCCATAATTATGATGTTGGGTTACGACACGATGAATATAAATTGTCGTTGCAAATTTTTTTTTCGTGTCTAACCCAAACTACAAACTACAAACTACAAACTTAGGCTACAGTAACTTGATTTGTATCAACATTACTCGCACCATTAACTTTTTTAGCCACAGAAACCATTTTATTAAGAATATCTTGGCTGGGAACGGTACCTTTTAAAACTACCGTAGAACTAGTTTGAGCAACCCAAAGAGTATCAATATCGTCCAATTCGGAATCTTCATCGAAAGCTAAAGCAACTCGCTTTGCTAAACCACTTTGATCGTATTCACCATTTAATCCTACACGCTCTGGGGCGATTGATTTAGTAGTACTATTCGATTGTGATGTAGATGTAGATGGTGCTGCTTGCGGTTGCGGTGTAGGATTTACCTGTGCATCTTTGGGTTTACCCATTCCAAAAAGTCTTTTTAACCAGCCCATAAAACTTATTCTCCAATTAATTTCATTCACTGTGAATATATAGGCTGGATAAATAAGTTACATCTGTCGTTGAAAGGAGATATGGTGCTTACTATTCCTGCTTTAGATGTACTTTCACAACAAATTTTTTATACCTATAGATTAAATAAAAAACCTTCCCCCATCTCCTCATTTCCCCTTCACTCCAACGCTACGGCATCATGAAAGCAACTATAATCAACACTGCGTCTACCATCTCGGGTTTTAGATAAAATATCCGCAAATTTATGATTCCAGAGAATTTCTGTCGGAATATATGAGTAATGAGCGTGAATATTTTCAGAAACGGTTTGATCGATTCCAGTTATAGTTATTAGTATTTCCATTTCTTTCTCAACCATCTCCTCTAAAGTTACGCCGTTAAGAGGGCTACTCTCATGTATCGGATGCATAACCGTCCAAGTTAAAGCGAAAAGTGATGATTGATTGCGAAATAATGGTAACTTATAAAACCGACGCATCTCTTGCCCTTCTTCTGTTATTTCGCTGGTTACTAAATTTACATTAACTTCAGCTTCTAGAATCCAGCTTTGACGTTCATTAGCAACTCGAAACATCAAAGTTGGTATGCCATTATGAGGAGCAACGACTGCTACACGACTAAACATAACTCGCGCTTTAGGAAGAGAAAAGCGAGCAAATACCAATCCACTTCCTACTGATACTCCTAAAAGTCCCAACAAAGCTTCAATGGCAACTAAAATATTAGCAACCAAAGTTTTAGGATACATTGCACCATAGCCGATGGTAGCCATAGTTTGAACGCTAAAAAAAAATGCATCGAAGAAATTACCTTCACGCATATTTTCTATGCCGTTTCCTGCTGCTAAATACATCAAAGCAAACAAAACATTAGTGATTATATAACCCGCACCTACCACAGCAAACAACTTTACCCATGAAAGAGTTAGCAATGCATGATATAAGTCGTCCCAATCAAACCTAGATACCCCTTTGCGAACAACATTAAAGTTTCCATCAGGATTAACTAAACGACGCACTGAAATTTTTTTTCGGTGAGTTTTAACCATTGATTATTAAATAAAAAATATTCTAAAATTATGCTCCCCTACATTATCTAATGCAAAGGAACATAATTTGAAGATAGGGAATTAGGAGAATGGGAGTTATGAGTTATGAGTTATGAGTTATGGATAGGTCTTACGCAAAGCCCCCTTAAAAAGCAGGGGTTGGGGGGATCTTAGAGTTAGGAATGCCTGCTTTTTGGTTGCGGTTGTTTTGTAATGATTGCCAGCATAAATAGTAATACTATTTGCACATAGCATTAATAAAGTTATAAAGCTATATAGGAATATAGAAATATAGCTTGCCGATCGCTGATATTGCGACAGCCAACAATATCTGTGAAATAAGTAATGAGATTAATAGGGAACGCCGTCTTTTGAACTGAACGAAGTCGCCAACTTCTTTGTTACTTTTTATAAGTATACTGGTTTCAAAATGCAAAAAAAGTCAAATTATTGCGAATTAAGCCGTATATAAATTTCCTAAAATTCTCTGAGGAAAAGTTTAAGAAAAAGTTTTGTAATTATTAATTATTGCTTAATCGTAGTTTTTGTGCTAATTGAATATTTTCAGGAATGGAATAGGCAACAGGAAATTGGCAACAGTGTTAACCGGCTGGAATATTCTTTTTATTTGTGGGTAAAGTACCTAAAATACTACGCAAATACAAACCTCCCACAGATAATAAAAACGATACGTATGCAATTGCTTGAACTAAATACAAATGTTCTCTATAGCCAAATAGTACTTTGAGAATTACTCCTGGAAACTTTTTATCTGGCAATATATTTGATGCATTCCACATCATTGGGCCTAATATACAAGAATGAATTTCCCTAAAACTTTGATTGTAAAAACAAATATTTTCCCAGCTACTATCTATAAGGGCTAAAGCAGTAAAAGCTTGGTCAAATTTGCGTAGCCCCCCAACTACTAATCCCGCAACAATTAAAACTAAGAAAATACCCATTACCTGGAAAAACTGGCGGATATTTATTTTTACTCCCCATTGAAATATCAGCGCACCAATTAACGTTGCAGTTGTGATACCTAAAATTGCTCCAACTGTAGGAACTAAACCTTCTTGAAAATTAGAAGCAAGAAATAAAACAGTTTCAAAACCCTCGCGCACAACAGCGATTAAAACTAAAGTAAAAACCCCCCAACCGGCTTTAGAATCTGCTTTCAAAGCTTCCTGCACGGCTCCCTCAACTTCAGCTTTCATAAATTTCGCTTGCTTTGTCATCCACAAAAGCATCCAGCTAAGCATTGCGATCGCAATAACGCTGAATACTGCTTCCATCAAAGGTTTAACTATAGGAGCGTATTCAGGATTAATTACCCCTGCTGCTTGAATTATCGAAGCGAATAATATTCCGATCAGCCCACTTATAATAATCCCAACGCCTACCCCTGCATATACCCAAGGATTAAGTCGGGATTGTTTAGCTTTCCCAAGCATTGCCAATACTATTCCAACGACGAGAGCCGCTTCAACTCCCTCTCGGAGAGTTACTAAAAAGGTAGGTAGCGCTGCACTAAAGTCCATTTGCGGTTAGTTGTTAGTTGTTAGTTGTTAGTTGTTAGTTGTTAGTTGTTAGAAGTTAATTAAAAAAATATCTACCCCCTCTCCCAATCCCCAATCCCCAATCCCCATCTCAAAAAAAGTGGGCAAAATAATAAACAATTGCCCACCTTGTTTAATTAGCTAAAATCGCGTAACATTTTTTTCAATTCAAGATTGTGCATCTCTTCTTGTCCAATCATATTACGAGCGAATTCTTCTAAATAAATGCTGGCATCTTCAACTGTATGTAAAAACTTTTTATACAGATCCAAAGCCTTTTGTTCGTGTGACAAGCTTTCTTCTAAGATATCTTTAACTTTGTGCTTGTAGGTTTCTTCCATTGGGGCAATTTTTAGGCTAGGATGTCCACCATCAATTCCTGTGAGAATTTCTCCTACTTGTTGAGCATGAAGTAATGATTCGCTGGCTTGTGCTTTGAAAAAATCCACAATGGGAATGCGATATGGCCCCGTTACCATCAAGGAATAATGCGTGTAGCGCACTACTCCTGCTAGTTCAAATTCCATGATGGCATTTAACAGGTCAATTGTTTTTTTGTTGTCGAGTTCTTGCATCAGACTATAATTCGCGAAAAGTTTTGTTAGCAGCGATTTATTGAGTTAATAGTTAGGAGAAAAGCAGTGAAACTTTGGAAGTTAAAAGTATGATTTATAACTTCTTTTTTTCTCCTCAAAAGAGTTCTGTTTCTATTCCTAACTTTTACTCAACTCTAACTGATTTTAAACTCTTCTCAACTTTGTACTTGCTCAAATTGATCGGTTTCAACTATTCCCTTTGTGTAATAGCACTTTAAGTTTTTATGACTTTTTGAGCATTTTCCTCAATGGTATTTACCAATGTGGTTACTTCTTTTGGTGTTTTCGCAGGTGCTGACGGAGGAATCACGCTCGGCCAAGCTTTTGTTAGTTCGCTCATACTGCTTGTAATCGCTTTGTCTGCTTCTGGATACGCTGTCTGCATTTGACTCGAAATTCCTTTGTACAAATCTTGAGCGTAAAGCACAAAGCCACGAGAATCTTGATATTCAATATCTTCGACAATTTTACCATTGGCGATCGCCGCTTCGTATTCAGATGAAGCTGTATCTAATACGCGATTAATTACAGCCAGCACAAATTCGGGTTTGTTGCGTTGTTCTTCTGGTATAGCTGCAATGGCTCCATCCACCGCTTCCATTGATGATGTAAAGCTAGTTGCGACTTTGGCATCTTTAGGCTTGGCTTTAACTAAATCGTGCAAATTGTCTAAAGTGCTTTTAAATTCTTTAACATTCTTTTCTTTTAGTTGACTTTCAACATCAGAGTAGATTTCTTCTACTGGATGTCCGATATGTGGTTCAGCTTGTTTCGGTTCGTTTTTGTCCAGCAATTCTTTAGCAACCATCAGATGTCCTTTCATTAAAGCCATTTTGGTCATATATCCCACATCTTTTGCTTCGCCACCCTCAGTAGATTGGGTTTGAGCCACTGGAGCAGTTGTAGGTACATTTTCTGCTGTTGGAGTATTATCGCCGATGCAAGAACTTAAAGTAACTACTGCAAAAGCCGCAGCAGCCAAACATATATAGCGAAATGGTTTCATTTTCTTGTTCCTAAAAGTGTTTCAAAGTTGATCGGTCAAGTATTTTTACCGGATGTTAATTGCACTTGTTTGACACAGTGTCGTTTTTTAACTTTGGGTATTATGCATCTAATGCAACCATTTATCAATTATTTAAGATATTTTATTGAAAAAGTTGATAAAGAATCATATTTTTTCAATCAAGTTTTGCTTGTTTCGATCACTTCAAAGTTGCCCATGCAGCCATGTTCTGCTGTTATGTCTTGATGGGGATGGAACATATATTTACCGGGATATTTATATGAAAATTCCAAGATATGCCGTTCCGCAGTCCCCATAGTAATTACGTCGCTTTCATAACTGGGTTGTAAAGTCATTCCCGTAGGATAAACCTTAAAGAAGTTGGCATGGATGTGAAATGTTGCTGCTTCATCAAACTCAATCATATTTAGTACGTACAAACGCACCAACTGATTTTGATAGATTCTGATCGGATGGTCTAAATAATATTCAGGTATGCCGTTAAAAGCATAAAATTCGTTCTTATGGTCGCCATTAGTGTCATATCCAGCCATAATCAACACCATTTCATCTGCTGGAGGACGAGGTGATGGTGGATCTACAATAAACATCCCGTACAATCCTTTAGCAATATGACGGGTAACTGGTTCTATATGACAGTGGTAAAGATGAACTCCATAAGGTTCTGCGTCAAATTCGTAAATCGTCTCCTTGCCATTTGTGACTGGGCGAACTCCATCTGATGCAGCCGGATGGGTGCCGTGAAAATGCATTGAATGCGAATGTCCCCCTCTATTGAGGAAGATAATCCGAACGCGATCGCCGACTTTAGCTCGAAGTGTTGGACCGGGTACTTGTCCGTTATAAGTCCAGACGTTGAAAGAAACGGCGCTATTTAAGTTTATTGTCTCATTTTTAGCAGTTATGCGGAATTCTCGAATTTTACGTCCGTTTTCTTGCTTAATTGTGCCATAGTCAAAATTCCTCAATGCCTTCATCGGTTTGTTTTCCTCCGGAGGTATATCGGAATCTATTGGCGGGATTAATATTTGCGATTTGCTTCTTTGATTAAGTGAAAGCCAAAGTAATCCTGCACTCGATGCACCAGCCCCTATCAATCCCAGCTTCAGAAGTTGACGACGACTCCAAATTTTATCTTTGTTGAAAACAAAGCGATCGGACATGGTATTGCTATTACTAAAGCTCTTTAATTGATAAGTCTTTTCAAGTATTGTCCGAAAATGAGTATAGAATAATTAGGATCTATTGTCAATTACTTGTAAATATCTTTGGAATAATAGTTTCGTTATTGGATAAGTCTGGGGCTGTAAGAATTTGAGGTGCCTAAAAGTCTGGTTTCTTAATTCTTATTCTGGAGTTAGAAATGCGTTTATTAATTATTTTGGTTCTTCAGTACCTAGTATGCCAAATTATTACTTAAAAACTAAAATATTCTTTTTTAGACTGGGTTTAAAGCTCAAAACTGTAAAAAAGCTAAAAATGTTAGTTAAAAAATCTAAATTTATTACATGGCAACACTTCCAATGTTTCTGCGAGTGTTTTTAGCATAGTAAGTACTGAATAGCCATTATTTTTTACTTATAAACTTCTTAGTCACGTGTATTTCTTATCAACAATTTTTTGATTTTTGCAACTAAATAAATAAAAATATATAGAAGACATAAGTTTAGTTTTATCTATATCTAAACAGTCTCAGGAAAAGTCAAAAATCAAATAAATTATCATAAATTACTTGTATTCGCATCGGATACGTTCTTACGTATTTACTAACTAAATTTGTACCCTACTTCATTGGCTTTACTCTTTGTAACTCTTCGGAGAATTTATTTTCAAACAAAAAAGTAATTACCGACAGCAGTTGTTAGCAAAATAAAATTCATTTACAATTTGCAAAAAAAGTATATTTTCAGATATTAAATTGATATAAAAACATACGTAATAACTAAGTAAAATGCCCCCGCAGGGGATTGTATTAAAGGTGAAAATTCTGTTTTATATTAATATTCTGCGTATTTAATTTGCGTATTTTCTAGTACTAAGTAATAGTTCTTTTCACTATGCATATTCCTGATGGGTTTGTTTCCGTACCTGTAGCTGCGGCTACTACCATAGCGAGTGTGGCTGGGCTGGGTGTAGCTTTAGTTCGTTCAAAAGATGCCTTTGGAGTACGTCGCGCTCCAGTTCTAGGTTTAACTACCGCTTTTATTTTTGCCGCACAAATGATTAATTTTCCTGTAGCCGGGGGAACTAGCGGTCACTTATTGGGAGGAACTTTAGCGGCAATAGTGTTAGGTAGTCCTTGGGCAGGTGCCTTATGTAGTGCAATTGTATTAATTATTCAGGCAGTGCTGTTTGCTGACGGTGGGATTACAGCCTTGGGTGCAAATATTTTTAACATAGGATTCGTTGGAGTTTGGGTAGGTTGGCTTTTAACCCAAACTTTGCATCGACTGTTCGGAGGTTCAAAAAGCCGTTTACATTTAGCTGCTGGGATTGCAGCGGCTGTAAGTGTACCGATCGCCGCGATTTTTGCTGCCATAGAGTTAGCAATTTCGGGTACTGCAAATTTTGGGGTAGTTTTACCAGCGATGGCGGGAGTACATATTTTAATTGGTATAGGTGAAGGTTTAATTACCGGGGGAGTGCTGGCTTATTTGGTAAAAGCAAGACCGGATCTGTTACCGGGGAATGATGAAGATCAGATTCGCAGCTGGGTTGTTCCGGTGGTGAGCATTTTTCTGATTGCTGGATTGCTATCTTTATTTGCTTCGGCTTGGCCTGATGGTTTGGAAAAAGTTGCAGAAGACAGTGGCTTTATTGACTTAGCGGAACAAGTAAGAATTTCGGTACCAACACCTTTCGCAGACTATACATTTAATAATTCCGAGGGTATAGGTACAAGCATCGCTGGGATTATTGGCAGCATAGCTTGCTTCGGCGTTGCATGGGGAATAGCACAAGTAGTTAAACCAAAAAATGCATAAACTTTCTCTAACTTTACGATTGCAGCTGTCTTTAATAATTGTGATTGGGGCAGCTTTTCTGAAATTGAATGCTTGGTATTGGCTGGGTGCCTATGGAATAATAGCTGTTTGTTGGGCTGTTTCAATGCGCGTACCAGTTCGCAAACTCACAGGTTTATTAGGTTTGGAACTGATATTTTTATCATTTATAGCCTTACCATTAGGTTGGGAACGAGCTAGTTTTTTGTTAGTTCGTTCTCTAATATGTTTGCTAACTATGAATAGCTTTTTGTTGACTTTGCCACCTCATAGTTTTGGTATTGCTCTCAAAGGTTTACCTCTTCCGAAGGCTTTTAAAGAAACATTACTATTAGCCGGACAATACTTAGAAATTTTGCTCGGAGAGGTAACTCAAATGCAGCGTAGTGCAAAACTTCGCGGTTTGAACGGTGCAACAGGATGGGTTCGTTACGCTAATGCTTCTATGATTGGGGCTTTATATCTCCGCAGTCTTGACAGAGCCGAGCGAGTTTACGCTGCAATGATAGCTCGCGGTTACAACGGAATGTTACCAATTGATTCGACGCTGAGAATTAAAGAGCGCTTTGGTTTGCTCGCAATGGGTATCTTAGCTGGCAGTTTGACTATAGCTTCTTACCTACTACCCTTCAAATAGTCGGCTTTGACTTAAGTAGCACTTACGCAAAGCCCCCCTTACTAAGGGGGGTTGGGGGGATCTTAAATGTCTGGAACACTATATTTTCCGTTATTGCTGCGTAATTCCTATTAAAAATAAATTGATTTGACCGAGACGGCGTACACAATGCAACGTCTTTCAATATTAAAAAAGATAAAAGCTAAAAATTAACAATGCAAAAAATAACTGTTGAAGTTCAAAATATTGCTTATTCTTATTCTAATCAACAGCCAGTATTACACGATATTTCTTTTACATTAAATGCCGGAGAAAGAGTTGCTTTAATGGGACCAACTGGTTCGGGTAAAAGCACTTTATTAGAAAATTTAATTGGTTTAAAACAACCATCAAAAGGCAAAATTATCATTAACGATATTCCATTAGAACCAAAAACATTATCAGAAGTGCGGCGTTATATTGGATTTGCTTTTCAAGATGCTAACGACCAATTATTTATGCCCACAATCTTAGAAGATGTGACTTTTGGTCCTCTTAACTACGGTGTCCCAGCAGCAGAAGCAAAAGATATAGCGAGACAATTATTAATGGACTTTGGCTTAGAAGCTTATGCCAAACGTTCCGCACACGAACTTTCTGGTGGACAAAGAAGACTTGCAGCAATAGCCGCGATTTTAGCTTTAAACCCTGATATATTGATTTTGGATGAGCCAACAAATGGACTCGATCCCTCATGGCGACGCAATTTAGCCCAAGTATTGTTAAATTTACCAGTTAAAGTAATATTAGTTGCTTCTCACGATCTAAATTGGTTAAGTAAAGTTACCGAACGCGCTTTGGTACTTTCAGGAGGTCGCATACACGTAGATAGCGACATCGAGTCATTGTTAAAAGATAATGAAACCTTAGAAAATTTGGGTTTACCAGTAGGTTGGTGATAACCTTTAACAAGCCGTAGAAACAAGAGTTGGGAAATACAATCGGAGAAATATTGGATGAATAAATTTGACGAGATTGAAGTTGATTTTAAAACTGTTGATTTTGCCTCTCTTGATACGGACGAAGATTTTCGTAAAGAAGCACAGCGATTGCTACCACAAACATTAGTGCAAGTAGGGGAAGCAATGGCAGAGAAAACTTGGGACGAATTGCAAAAAGAAATGCAAAAATCGGGAATGAAAGCTGGTGCTTCTCAGAGTGCTAAACGTAAATTTGTTCAAGAAACAAAAAGAACCTATCAGCGGAATGCTAGCAGTAGAGAGAAACGAGAACTTGAAGATTATATTGTAGAGCAGCTTCATCAATATAAATAAGGCTCTTCAGTACTTACTATGCTAAAAACATTCGTATAAAAGCTGGAAAGATTACCACGTAATAGATTTAGGTTTTTTAACTAACATTTTTAGCTATTTTACAGTTTTGAGCTTTAAACCCATGTAAAAAACAATATTTTAGTTTTTAATTAATAATTTGGCATACTAGGTACTGAAGAGCCATAAATAATTGAATATTTAACTTTTAATTCCGGTAATTTTAGTTAATAGAGGAATAGAGGCATCATATGAGATGCCCCTATTAATATAGTTGTTATTAAAAATTCTCTATCTATAATTCTCTATCTATAATTTAAGCTTTGTAATTGTTAAATTAAACTTTTCTATGAAGTCAGCATGGAGCAAATAAATAGAATTGACCACTTAGTTTTAACCGTTCGCAATATTGAAGCTACCTGCAATTTTTACAGTCAAGTTCTGGGTATGCAAATAATTACCTTCGCTGATAACCGTAAAGCATTGCAATTTGGACAACAAAAAATTAATTTGCACCAAGCAGGAAAAGACACCAGGTTCGGCAGATATTTGTTTTATTACCAATAAACCACTTTCCCAAATCAAAAAACATATCATTTCCTGTAGTGTGGATATCATAGCAGGCCCGGTAATCAGAACGGGAGCCACCGGAGCAATCGAATCTATATATATACGCGACTTAGATATAAATTTGATTGAAATAGCGAATTACCGGAACAGTTAGCAAAATTGCGGAATCATCGGATACTATGATTTCGGTACTGCTATAAGTAGACTATTAATGTTTAATTGTCATAAATATAAAGTAATTGCTTCTCTAAACCTAAGCATGGCTTTGCTAATCACAGGCTGTAATGAAACCAAGCAAGCTCAGTGTCAGCGACTTATTAAAATTGTTAACGAAGGAACTTCTCTAATCGAAAAAAATAAAGGCTCGCAAGTCACATTAAGTTTGGGGTTAGCCAAGGATTTGGAAGATGTCAACAAAAAGATAGAAAGACAAAACTTCAAAGATCCAAAACTCGAAGACTTCAAAAATCAATATGCCAAACATTTTCAAACTTTCAGCAAAAATATAGACTCCGCAGCCAAAGCCCTCGGTTCATCCAAAACTGCCGAAGTCTCCTCAGCTGGTAGAGAGCAAGTCCGAAAAGCTAAAAAAGATATTGAAACATCTCTCAAGCAAGTATCAGATGCTGCGAAAAAATCTGATACTTTAGCAAACGAACTCAATCAGTATTGTACTCAAACCGTAGAGTAAGGATTGGGGATTGGGGATTAGGGATTAGGGATTGGGAATTGGGGATGGGGAGATGAGGAAATTTTTAATCCAAAATCTAAAAGACACGCATCCGTTGTTAAAATCTAAAATCCAAAATCCTATAACTCCTAACTCTTAACTCCTCCCTGCTTCCTAATCCCTTCAGTATATTCACTCAATATTGTCTTTTTTATAACCTTTTATTAATAAATATTCCTGAAGCTAACCTATTGTTTCTGTGAAAGGAAATATTGGAGTTAGTAAAGCGAGATACAATGCGTGATATCAGTCTGCTGGTGGCGAGCGTGTTAACAACAGGACAAACTAATGTACCTGAGTTGCCGGAAGTACTGCCAGAACCCTTAGAAAATACACAGCAACAATTAAGGCAGGATCGGGAAACAGAAGTCGCTCCATCGGCTGAGATCGCTTCACCTGAGTTTGTCGATCGCGATATGCCGAAGGCATCTAGCTTCGCTAATCGCACTTTAGCAAGCCAAGAACAATGTAACTATAGTAATTGCGATGAAGGCAAGCAGTCTCAAATGTCTGGCAATTCATCACAAGAGCGTGAATCTGCAAATGTTTTACAATTGTCTCCAACTGTAATTACACCAGACGAGAAAAAGATAAAGCAACAAAATATACTTAAAAAAAGTAGAAGTAAGATTCAGTTTAAAGATTCTTTTTCTTTAACTCAGGAAGCCGAAGAAAAACAACTTTCTAAAAAAACTTTTGCTTCAGAATCAGCAGAAGTTAAATCGGAACCTATACCTCTACAAAAATCTAATTTAGAAGCATCTGGCAGTAACGTTCGCATTTTGCTTCTTAATAAATTAGATAAACCAGAAGATATCCCAAAATTTACTCAACATTTAGAGCAAAGGTTCGATACAGATAGTAATGAATCACATCAACCTATTGCCAGAAATAAATCTTTAGAATCAGAAAATCCGATGTCAGAAGTCACATCGTTATCTGAACTTGATGATGTAAGTTCAACAGATTGGGCTTTTGACGCTTTACAGTCTCTAGCAAATCGTCATAATTGCGCTCTCGGATATTCTGACGGTACTTTTCGAGGTAATAAGGTTATCAATCGTTATCAATTTGCGACTGGAATAGATGCTTGTTTGCAAAAAATTAACGAATTAATTGCTAGAAAGGGAGCAAGTATTGTTGATGAACAAGATTTAATTATTTTGCAACGCTTGCAAAACGAGTTTCGATCGGAATTGAACCAGTTGCAAGAACGAATTATTTCTTTAGAAGAAAGAACTAACGAATTACAAGCAAATCGATTTTCCCCCACGACTCGGTTTTTTGGACAAGCTACCACTAGTTTGCAAGGAACTAACACAAACGAAGTAGATTTATTTCCTAGAGATGGAGTAGCAGAGCGTACAGCAGAAACTAATCTGACTTTGACTAACAGTATGCAGATTACGTTAGCGACTTCGTTTACGGGAAGAGATTTACTGTTAACTGGTTTGTATGCAGGAAATTTGGGTTCTTCTGCATCGTCTTTGTTTACTAATATGGGGCGTTTGAGTTTTGAGTCGGATACAGACAACGATTTATTTATCAACGATTTGTCTTATCGTTTCCCCGTCTCCAATAACTTCGGAGTTGTAGTTGGTGCTGCGGGTGTCAATCCTAGTTCTACATTTCGCGGAATCAATCCTTTAGAAGGTTCTGGAGAAGGGGCAATTTCTGCCTTTGCTCAACGCAACCCAATTTTAGGAGTTGGTAGCGGTACTGGTGGTGTCGGTTTTGATTGGCAAATTAATAACCGTATGAGTTTACAAGGAGTTTATAGCGCTCAATTTCCCAGTTTTGCAGCAGATAAAAACGTTGGTGGACTTTTCGGTGGTAGAAATACCCTTGGCGCTCAGTTGACGGTAACGCCTGCTGACGATATTGATGTTGGCTTGCATTATCTTTATTCCCGCTCTCCCGATAGTTTGTTAGCAACTGGTGTTGGTGATGCTCAGTTAACTTCTCCTTTCGCACCGAATACAGGTTTTGATACTCAAGCCGTTGGTGCTACTGTGGCTTACCGTATTAATCCCAATTTGCAAATAGGGGGTTGGGGAGGCTGGACTTTCTCTAACCCAGAAGATATTCAAGGTAGCGTCACAACCAATAATTGGGCAGTATTCGCGGCTTTTCCCAACTTAGGGAGACGCGGTAATTTAGGAGGAATTGTTGTTGGACAGCCACCAAAAATTACATCAAGTAGTTTACCCGATGGATTCAATTTTCCTAACTTTTCCGATAACGGAACCCCAGGGGGACGCGATGCTACATCTTTGCACGTGGAAATGTTTTATCGCGCTAAATTAAACCAAAATCTTGATATAACTCCGGGCTTTTTCGTTGTCTTTAACCCCGATCACAATCAGAGTAACAACCCTTTGATAGTAGGAACGTTAAGAGCCACGTTCCGGTTTTAATTTGCTGTTAGTGTAAATGTAATCAATAGCGTTAGTTGTATTTACGTGCAACTATTTTTACCTGCTATTTTCAGATAACGTGTTAACTAACAGCGTTAAAAGTCTGAATATTGAGTCAGAGTTTAGTCAGAATAAAAAAACAATTTTAAAATGCAGCAACAAAATTACCGTAAATCAGCTTTTACAGCCATTCTTGGCAGCGGTTTAGTAGCAACCATTATTGGTTTAACTACATCAAGCGCTTTTGCTCAGCAAACTACCACTTCGCCACTCACAATTCAAAGCACTGGTACAATATCTGGTACTCTTGAACTTCCAAAATTTAATCCCAATTTTGGCGACCCAAAGAACCCTACCCGTGTAGATACTGATTCTAATGGTGTTTATTCTCGTAACATCGGAACTGAAAAAAATCCTAATTGGGTGGAAGTTTATAAGTCATCACACGTAGTAAACGTCACTAAAGATGGCACTCTAAAATCCTACGTTGATTTTTTGGGTATTCCTGTTGCTTCCTTCGACGCGGTTATAACTTCTCCAGCACTCTCAGAGGGTGAAATGGCAACCTTCAGGTATGACGGTAGACCTGACATGGAAGGAACCGTAATTAAAGGGGTAGTTAAAGATGAATTTGGAGTCAAAAAATCTTCTTATACTGGCATTGTCACCGACCCTAAGACAGGAATCAAATATAAAGGTACTTTTAATGTTACCGGAGTCGGACCGCGATATAGCGATCGCAATGGTGGGGATAGTCCGACAGTATTTGATTTCAAATCTGACATACCGGGTTCTCCAACAGTCAAATCCTTCAAACTCAAAGACAACTCTCCTTTAACAAAGCTATATATCAACGTACCCGAAGGTACAGAAATCCTGACTCCAACAACTACAACTCCCCCAACAACTACAACTCCCCCAACAGGTGGCAGCACTCCTCCAACAGGTGGTACAACTCCCCCAACAGGTGGTACAACTCCTCCAACAGGTGGTACAACTCCTCCAACAGGTGGCACAACTCCCCCAACCACAGGTGGCAGCACTCCTCTATCAACAGGTGGCAGCACTCCCCCAACAACAGGTGGCAGCACTCCCCCTCCAACAACAGGTGGCAGCACTCCCCCTCCAACAACAGGTGGCAGCACTCCTCCATCAATTCCTTCTACAAATCTTGATCCTTCAAGTTCTCCTATAACTTCTTCCCCTTCTACCCCCTCTACCCCCTCTACCCCCTCTACCCCATCTTCCCCTACCCCATCTGACAACTCCATTCCCCCTGCTATAAACAAACTTTTTACTAATCCAGGTTTAAGCATATCTAGTCCTAGCACTGTAACTAACATAGAATTCAGTGGTGGTAATTCTTTTGGAACTAATTCAAACGTTACAAATTCGAGTAGCAGTCAGAATGATAGCGGTCGCACTCAAACATCTGCATCTAAATCCAAAAATAAAGGCCCCAGCAGTCGGGTAATCATGCGTTAAAAATTGAATTAATTTGTGGAATACAATGTAAGTAAGATGAATTTGATCGCACAGCTAATCAAAAAATAACTAGCTAAAATTGTCATTAATAACTGGTAGTCGGTACTTATTTACAACTGACTGCCAATTACTTGTATCTATACACCCATAAGTCCGTTTATAAGGAAATAGCAATGAAAGCAGAACTAATTGAACTAATGACCAAAGTTATCCAAGTTTTACAAATAAATATACGCTGGATGACTTGGAATCTATTTCTAGCTTTTATACCTTTAGCTTTAAGTGTGTGGCTGTTTCGTCGTAACAAACGCAGTCGTTCCTGGGTTTGGTGGTTGGGATTTGCAGTTTTCTACGCTTTTCTGCCAAACGCACCTTATTTGCTAACCGATGTAATTCATTTAATAGATGATATCCGTACAATCCAGTCGGTATGGATAATTACCCTGGTGCTAATTCCCGTTTATCTGGTGGTGATTTTAGCTGGATTTGAAGCTTACGTTATCTCCTTAATCAATATGGGCTATTACCTGCACCGAATTGGTAAAAGCCAGTGGATTTTAGGTATGGAATTGATTACTCACGCTTTATCTGCGGTTGGTGTTTACTGGGGAAGGTTTTTACGTTTTAACAGTTGGGATTTTGTCACTCAACCGGATGCTGTAATTACTCAAGGTATAGAAGAAATTTTGGGCAAGCAGCCATTAGTAATTTTAGGTATTAGTTTTGTTATACTTACTGCACTTCACTGGTTGATGAAACGAATAACTTTGAGCTTTACTAACCAACGATACAAAGGTATGGCAAATAACTCATCAAAAGCTTCTTTCAAACCTCAAGCCTCAGATGAATAAACTTTTTTCACACCTCCGGTAGAAAGATTACCTCCCCAAGGAAGAGTTAAAATCACTATTGATGCAGTGAAATAGGTTTATATTGAACGGTTGCGCTTCAACTGTTTTGATGTAGCAATCTTTCAGGCCGTTGTTTTGAATATTAACGGTCTGAATTGAATTATTTCATGTTGATAAGAGGAAGTTTGGATGAAATTGATTTCCAGAGAGGAAATAAAAACCTTAGTAGAACAGCCAAAAGATAATAGCATTTCTATTTATATGCCTGTGGTTGCAGCAGGTGCTGAAGTTAGGCAAAACCCAATTAGATTCAAAAATTTAATTAAAGAAGCTCATAATCGTTTAATTGAAGCGGGTGTAGACGAAACCAAAGTAACGCAACTACTGCAAAAAGCCAACGAACTCGATCGACAAGACTTTTGGCAAGAAATTGGAGAACAAGGATTAGCTATTTTTATCTCTAATAATATATTCCGCTACTATGTTGTACCTTTAGAGTTTGAAGAGTTAGTCGTGGTTTCAGACCGTTTCCACGTTAAACCTTTACTACAAATCTTAAATAACAACGGACGTTTTTACGTTTTGGGTTTAAGTCAAAATAAAGTAAGAATGTTGGTAGGTACTCGTTATCGCTGCCAAGAAATTGATTTAACATCTCTTGAAAATGTACCTACAAGTTTGGATGAAGCGCTGCAATATGATGATGTTTCTGAAAAACAGTTACAAATGCATACCGCTGGAAGAAGCGGTTCGCAAAATGCCCAAGCAGGGATTTTTCACGGGCAAGGTGTAGGTACCGATGATGCCGAACAAAAAACCAATATTATGCGATTTTTCAAAGCTTTAGCAAAAGGCTTGGAAAACAACATTTTGCATCATGACGAACAGGTGCCTTTAATATTAGCAGGGGTAGATTTTTTAATTCCCATGTACAAACAGGCAAGTAGTTATCAGTATGTAATGGAAGATGCTCTTACGGGTAATCCAGAAATTCTTAGTCCTCAAGAATTGCATTCACAAGCTTTACCTATAGTCGAAACTTATTGGAATAATTCGCACAAAAAAGTTGTGGATTTGTACAACGAATTGTCAGGAAATAATACCGGCAATGCATCTAACAAACTTGAAGAAATCGTTCCCGCAGCATATTACCAGAAAATAGATACGCTGTTAGTTGCCAAAGGCGAATATAAATGGGGTTTGTTCGATAAAGGTTCGCAACAAGTATCTTTGCACGAACAAGAAGAAACTGGCGACGAAGATTTATTAGATTTAGCCGCAGCCCATACATTAATTAATGGTGGTAGCGTATACGTTGTTGAACCCGATCGGATACCTTCTAATCAACCAGTTGCAGCTATTTTTAGATATTAAGATAGTCAATTATCAATGAACAATTATCAGCTTTTTTGTTGATTATTTACTAATACAAAACTAGCAATCAATTTTATTAGTTCTCATAGGCTTGTAGTAGCGCTTTAGCGCCTAATAATTTCGGATTTCGGATGCGCTGAAGCGCTACTACGAACCTTTGAAATTTGAACTCAGTCTGTACTTAAACAAGCAAACTTTTTCTGAATCTCAACCTGGCAATTTAATACTTCTGCTAGAACTTCACAATTGCGACGAGCATCCCAAATTTCAACTTCAAGATTTTCCTCACCAGAAACAGTTATTTCTAACTTTTCCTCGGATATCTGACAAGAAATCTGTTCGACTCGTTGATTTTTAGTTTTGTTTAATGCCACCGCAATCCTGAGAATTCCCGAAAGCAGTTTAATAATACGGCGATGACATTTGGAGAGCTTTTTAAACTTTTTGTGTTTAGTAGTTGGTTTTGCCTTGCAATGATAGCGAACCAAATGCCCGATTAATAGCATCTCTTCATCGGTAAATCCTCTAGGATCGGTTTGTTCAATAATAAAGCGCGAGTTTTTGTGATACTGCTTAAAAGAGATAAACTGTCCGAGATCGTGAAGTAAAGCCGCAAATTCTAAAATTTCTCGCTCAAAATTGCCGTATCCGTGCAGTTCTTGAGTTTGATCGAATAGTTGTAGTGCTAAATTGGCAACATGGCGATTTTCTTGCCAATCCGATCCATATTTATAAACAAGATGGGCTGCTTTACGGTGCCGCAAATTTTTTTGTTCGGGGAAAGTAGTAAACTCTTGAGGATGCCGTTCTACATAATCTAAGATCATTCCTTCTCGGAGGGAAGCATCACAAAGAGTGATTTCTTTAACTCCTGCCATCTGCAATAGCTGCACCAGTAGCACTCCCCCTAAATGAATTGCATCGGCGCGTTTATCGCTTACTTCCTCAACTTCGGCACGCTCTTTTAGATCCATTTTCAGAAGTTTCTTGGTAAGCTTATTAATCTCTTCTAGCTGTACTACTTCGGAATTAACCGATCGCAATGGTTCGCCACCAGCAGCTATATGCGCTGCTTCTCCCATAGTCCGAATCGTTCCTGATGTGCCGATTACTCGCTCAAAGCCAATCTTATTTATCTTTTCAAAAATTTTTTCACCAACGAAGCGAATGTGAGCCTCTAAAACTCCTCGCCCTTCGGCACCGACAGAACCTTTACCTTCAAACATATCTAGCAAACGTAAAACCCCAAGGGGCATACTATCGCTTTCATAAATTTTAGAGCGATCGCCTACAACTGCTTCCGTACTACCTCCACCAATATCGAGAACCAAAGCTTTGTCTTCTTCGAGGGCGATTGAATTACGAACGGCAAGAAAAATTAACCGCGCTTCTTCTTTTCCCGAAATAATTCTCGGAGAAATACCAGTTTGAGTCAGCACTTCGTTTAAAAAATCTTCTCCGTTGCGTGCCTCACGAATAGCACTGGTTGCAGCAGTGATAATCTCATCTACACCAAGGCGATTAGCTAATTGAACATAGCGACTAATAGTTTCTATACCTAATTTAAAAGCGCGATCGCTAATGTAGTTAGAAGCAAATACTCCCACTCCCAGCTTTACCATTTCCTTCTCCCGCTCAACAATATTAAAGCTACGCCCGCTAGTAGCTTCGACGATAATCATGTGAATGGAATTGGTACCTATATCGATCGCTGCTAATTTCATATATGTAAATGTAATTTTGAAAAATTGTGTTTAGTAAATTGTTAGTCGATACAAGCTCCTAATTAGATACGAGCCGACATAAAAACAATTTTTACTCGTAACAATACAATAAATCAAATTAGCACTTACTTCATCACTGTTGACTGTTCACCGCAACTGATGACGCGCTGCTTGTAAAAGTAAACCTTGTTCGGCACGGTAAATTGCTTGATAAGTTCGCTGCAATGCTTCTGGTTCGACAGATATCGAAGTAATTCCCCATTGCACCAGTTTTTCGATGATTTCTGGATACAGTGCTGGAGCTTGTCCGCAAATAGAACAGGGAATACCCGCTTCTTTTGCCATATCGATTAGTCGGGATATAGCACCCATTACTACCGGATGACGTTCGTCTAAGGATTTTGCTAATACTGCTCGATCCCTATCTACTCCCAGTAATAGTTGGGTTAGGTCATTTGTACCAATTGAAATTCCCTGGACTCCTGCTTTTACATATTCTGGCAGCAAAAATAGTACGCTTGGCACTTCTGCCATAATCCAAAGTTCAAATTCTTTGATGTCGGTTAATCCTGCTTGCTCTACTTTTCGGCGACAAAAAGAAAATTCTTCTACAGTGCGAACGAATGGTAACATTAAACGGATATTATGATAGCCCGCTTGCTGCACATTTTTAAGTGCTGTTAGTTCCATATCAAACACTTCGGAATTAAGCGTGTAGCTAAAAGTACCGCGACCGCCTAATGCTGTTTCCGGTTCGACTGCTTCCACTCCATGATGGTGAAGGTTTGGTAGTTCGTGGGTTCGCCAATCCAAGGAACGATAATAAACTGGTTTTGGAGAAAAACTACGCACAAATTCAAGTATTGTTTTTGTCCATAAATCTAGCAGTTGTTCGTGTCGTCCGTTCCTAATCCACGTGTAAGGGTTTTCCCGATTAAGTATGCTTAATACCATCAGTTCGGAACGTAATAATCCCACACCATCCACTGGTAAAGAAAGCGCTTTATCTATCCTAGTGGGTTGACTTAAGTTAACCATCAATCGCGTGGAAGTCATGGGTAAGTTTGTCGATAAATCGGGGATTGAAGGGAAAGAAGAAACCCATGTCGTATAATGAGTTGATTTTGCACCTTGAGAGGAAACACCGATAACCGAAGATTTGGAGAAGGAATGTTTTTGTTTTTGTTTTCCTTCCTTGTTTTCTACTATTACATTATCAATATGCTGTTCAATATGCTCTTCACCGTGATTTAGAGCAAGACGATTTACTTCCCCACTATCACCGTCGATAAATAGGCGATCGCCATTTTTTATTAGTTTTGTAACGTTCTTAATGCCGACTACTGCTGGAATACCTAATTCTCTAGCGATAATTGCAGCATGGCTAGTTAAACCTCCTTTTTCTGTCACAATACCGCTTATTTCTTGCAGCACTGGCAACCAATCAGGAGTAATCTGAGATGCTATTAAAATAGTATTAAAGGGAAGTTGTTCGATGATGCGTTCACTTCCAATTACAACGGCATTTGCTGATACTTGCCCCGTAGCTACTCCTATTCCTTTAAGCGAAATATTGGATAAATTATTAGATAAATTATTAGATAAATTAGTTACTGGTTGACTAACTTTTGTCAGGTACAGCTTCGGTGAATTTGCTTCTTGGATAAAAGTCCAATTAACTAAGTAATCTTTACCAAGTTTAAAAACAAGTTGATGTGCTAATTCGCTTATTTCCTGCAAATTATGCTCTGACAATACATACTGTTGCTGTTGTGCTTCTTCTAAAAGACTTACTTGCAAACAAGTTTTCTCTGTTTTCTCTAAAGTAAGTACTGATGTTTGTCCTTGTTGCAAAGATTCATTAATCGCAGTGTTTTCACAACGATAAGCCAGAATTTTATTACCTAAGTGCTGTTCTAACAACTTACCAGTCTTCGGTTCTACATAATAAACATCCGGCTGAACTTCACCCCAGTCAATTGCTACTCCCAATCCCCAAGTTGCTTGAATTTCGCATCTAGAAGGATTAACCTCTAATGAGCCACTTGCAATTACATTGTTAATTGGCTGCACTAAAACTGCTAAATTAATCGAACGTAAATCAATTCCCGTTTTTTGCCAATAAAGTAAACTTCTAGCACTAAATAATTGACTCCAAACCCGCTTTAAAGCCAGAGTTATTTCTTTCTCATCGCGAAGGCAAAATACGCATTCATATAGCCCAGAAATATTTTGCGTATTATTGCTTGCATTTGGTAGTGCGACACTTGGACGAAAAACGGTGGATGGACTTTCCCATGTTTGGAGCGCTTCGTAAATTTGTGCTTGCAAGCCCGACGGCAAACTCGAACTCATAATTTCTTGGCGCAAACGTAAAGCTACTTGCTGTAGTTGTCGCCAATTATCAACATCTAAATGCAAAGAAGAATCAGCTAATTCTGCAACTAGTGTTTGAGAAGCAGCTTTTTGTTCTAAATATTCATGCAAAATTTCTGCTGAAACTACAAATCCAGGTATTGCTGGATATCCATGTTCAATTATCTGACTCAAGTTAACGGCTTTATCTCCCACTTGAGTGCGATGCGATGGTTTTATTTCATTCAGCCAGTAAAGTTTATTCACTCAAATAATTCTAATTACGAACACGGGCTATCTTTACAACTTGAAAAGTGGAATCTCTATCGCTAATTGTGAGTTTTTTACTGAAAATATTTTTCTAGTAATCGCTAAATATCTCATATAAAAAAATACTATTAAATACTACTAAATTTTCTCAAGCTTATAAAAATTAATTCAATCCCTCTAAGGCTTGTAAGCTAGATCCACACGAAGAATATATTTAAATTTAAATAAAATTAAACCTAAAATTATTTATTAATACCTATATCTTTAGGAGTATAGCTTTAACAACTGTTTATATTTATTAATAGTCGTACAAAGAATACTTTAGAATACTGTAATTTAATTTGTAGCATTCATAATACTTAATATCAATATTTTACTTAGAGGATGCGCGAAAAAGTCATAAATAAAACCCTAGACTTTCGAGATCCCCCTAAATCCCCCTTTTTAAAGGGAGACTTTAACCCCCCTATGAATTGGGGGGAAGGGGGGGATCGAAGCAATAATGAGTTCTATATCGATACTTTTCAAACATCCTCTTAGAGGTGTAAAACTGTTATACCAAAACCTTTCTAGGATGTTTTGCTATTTTCAATTACAGCTACATATATAGGTTAAAAAATTATATCACGCTAAATATAAGAGTAATTACCCTTATTGTTATATAGAGGCAGCTAATTATTTAATTAACAAATTATTGATAGTATGTTAATCAGACTATAGGAATAGATTTAACTAATTCATAGTTTTTTCTAATAAGTGCGCGTTATTATACCATTTTTCATGAAATAAAATTTATTAATTTTTTAAAATTTACATAATTAAATATATTTTTTGATAAATTAAATAGAATTCAGCGAAGAAATAATTTTAAATTTTTAATTCTTTACAATACAAAATCAAAAAATCAAAAAACAGTAGCTTTAGCCGATAGTTTTCCTCCACTAACGGTAAGAATTTGCGAGGAATTTAACCATTGAGAATCGAAAGAACCTAAATGGGTAGTAGTAATGAGAGTTTGAAACCTATCTTGAATAGCATCAAGTAATTGATTTTGACGAGAGGGATCTAATTCAGCTAAAACATCATCGAGTAAAAGTAGTGGTGGTTCTCCGACAACTTCTTCAATTAGCTGTAACTCTGCTAATTTTAACGCTAAAACCAAAGTTCGCTGCTGACCTTGAGAACCGTACTGACGCGCGGGAGTGTCATTAATTATTAATTCGATTTCATCTCGATGCGGCCCCACAAGGGTAGTACCTTGATGCATTTCAGCAACCGTTCGCTGTTTAATTTTATCTAAAAAAGCTTGCTGCACCTCTCCTTGATGAGTTTCTGATAAAGGAATATTAGGAGCGTATTTTATCTGAAGATGTTCTGTAGAACCACTAATATTAGAATGCCATAATTTGGCAATTGGAGTAAGTCTCTGTATCGCACGTTCCCGTCGTCGAATTACCCTGGTACCAGTAATTACTAACTGAGTATCCCACAATGCTAACTGGGATTTTAGAGATTTTTCGTGTAAATTTTCCGAATTACCTTTGAGAAAAGCATTGCGCTGTCGTAACACTTTTTGATATTGGCTCATTATATGAGCGTATACAGGTTCAAGCTGAATCAATAAAGTATCCAGCCATCTGCGGCGATTTTCGGGGCCACCTCGGACTAAATCCAAATCCAAAGAAGAGAATTCCACCGCATTTAATACACCGAGAAAATCCATCTGACGGCGAAGATTTTCACTATTAAGATTAACCGTGCGGCGACCGTTGCTACGTAAAGTTAAAATAAGTTGGCTAACTCCAAATTCTCGTTTCAAGCTAGCACTAACTTGGGCAACAGATTCCTCATCCTTAACCAAATCCTTATCGCGGGAAGTGCGGTGACTTTTTAAAGTTGCGAGTAACTCCACAGCTTCGAGTAAATTAGATTTTCCCTGAGCATTATCACCGACCAAAATAGTTTTTGGAGCCGAAAACTCTACTATTTGTTGTTGATAATTGCGAAAATTTCGGAGACTCAGGGTTTTGAGGAACATGGGGAAAGTTAGGGGTTAGTTCTTAGTGGTTAGTTGTTAGTTGTTAGTTGTTAATGGTTAGGCAATTTTAGATTTTAATAACCGATACGTTTGTACAGGGATTGCGAAATAAATAGTTGATAAATTTTTAAGCCTTCTATGAGTAATATACAGACCTTATTCATAATTAGTACTTAGAAACGCCCATTATAGTGGGTTGCGCTTCTCACTCCCGGTCTACTACTAACAACTTTCACCCAAGGGTGTGGATCATCAACTAAGTAAGTGGGTCAAATTAAATACAAAACCTCACCCTGCCGATCGCTTCCCTCTCCTTAGTAAGGAGAGGGATTGAGAAGCCACTGCGTTGCGGAGGTTTCCGCAGTACGTAGCAAGTGGCGCGGTGAGGTCTTATCTTATATTTAATTACACCTACCTACTTATCAACTATCAACTAACAACTATTTAAACGTTTTTCTTACCAATTATCCGGAAGAAGAGTTTTTCTAATTCAACCCAGACAAACATTAAAGCACTAAAGCCCACGCAAATTCCTAATTCCGGCAAACTGATAATATGCGTACCGAAGAAAGCTCGTAGGGGTGGAACGTATACTAACATTAACTGCAAAATGGTAGTTAAAACAACTGCCGCGAGCAAGTAAGGATTGGAGAAGGGATTTATTTCTATGGTTAATTGGTTGTTGGAACGAATTGCGATCGCGTGTCCCATTTGAGCAATACACAAGGTAGTAAATACCATTGTTTTCCAACGTTCGGGATCGAGTCCGTTTGCACTACCGGCTCCCCCATGAGTATGGTAGTAAGCCCAATTCATCAGAATAATAGTAATGATGGCGAAGATAATTCCGATGCGAATCATGTAGAAACCCAAACCACGAGCAAAAATACTTTCTTTGGGGCTGAAGGGTGGACGCTTCATGACATCGGGTTCCGGAGGTTCAACCGCTAATGCTAAAGCTGGTAAACCGTCAGTTACTAAATTCATCCACAGAATTTGTAGCGGAGTTAAGGGGACTCCTCCCATCGGTAACAAAATCGGTGCTGCGGCGATCGCGATAACTTCACCGATGTTACTACCGAGAATATATTTAATGAAGCGGCGAATATTTGTATATACCACCCTACCTTCTTTAGTAGCAGCAACAATGGTAGCGAAGTTGTCATCTAATAACACCATATCGCTGGCTTCTTTACTAACATCAGTACCCGTAATTCCCATTGCAATACCGATGTCGGCTTGTTTGAGGGCTGGAGCATCGTTAACACCATCGCCAGTCATGGCTACAAATTTATCGCGACGCTGTAAAGCTTGGACGATGCGTAATTTGTGTTCGGGGGAAACTCTTGCGTAGATGCTGACATGATCGACATTTTTTTCTAACTCAGCATCGCTCATCCGCTGCAATTCTTGACCTATCAGCACTTTATCGTCAGAGTTGGCAATACCTAAATCGGTGGCGATCGCCTTGGCTGTAAGTTGATGATCTCCGGTAATCATCACCGGACGAATTCCCGCTTCCCGACATTCATGTACTGCTGCTCTTACTTCCGGACGTGGAGCGTCGAGCATTCCTACCAATCCCAACCATACCAGTTGTTGTTCGTATTGTTCTTCGGAATTTTCTGGTGGTTTTGAGAATATTGGTTTGTAAGCGAAACCTAATACTCGCAAACCTTGACTAGCCATGCGCTCGTTTGCTGCTAATACTTGTTCTCGTTGTTCTTGAGTAAGTTCAACCGCACTATTTCCCGCAAAAATTTGAGTACAGCGTTGCAAAATTAATTCTGGCGAACCTTTGGTAAACATCAAATAATTTTGATTATTCTTTACCAGATTGCTAATTGCGGGGTCAACATCTGGAATAATTGAAACACCAGTATCTATTTGTTCCACCTGACAAATGACGCTCATCCGCTTGCGTTCGGAAGAAAAAGGAAATTCGCCAATTCGGGGTAATTTACTGTTCCACTGGTCTTGTTCGATTCCCCCTTTCCCTGCTAAGGTTACTAAAGCACCTTCGGTAGGGTCGCCAAGAATTATCCAATCACCTTTTTCCTGCTGCAAAACCGCATCATTACAAACAGCACAGGGAACTAATAAAGGTGGAATTTCTGGATAATCTTCTATATCAATATTTTTGCCATCAACTTCAAAATCACCTTGAGGAACGTAACCTTCTCCCGTTACTTTTAATATATTTTGGCTGGTACAAACTGACTGCACCACCATTTTATTCTGAGTCAACGTGCCAGTTTTATCAGAACAAATAGTAGTTACCGAACCCAAAGTTTCCACCGCCGGTAACTTACGAATCAAAGCATTGTGACGAACCATTCGCTGAGTTCCCAAAGCCAAAGTTACCGTAATTACAGCCGGTAAACCTTCCGGAACTACAGCCACAGCCATACTTAGAGAAACTTCCACCAACTCTTGTAAATTCCCACCGCGAAGTAAACCGATAATAATTACCAGCGCTACTAAAGCCAAAGAACCCGAAACCAACACATTACCAAGTTGAGTCATGCGCTGCTGCAACGGTGTATCTTCTGTTTCCACAGCCTGCAACATCTCAGCAATTTTACCCAACTCAGTTTTCATTCCGGTGTGAGTTACCAAAACCTTGGCACGCCCTTGAACAACTTCCGTACCTTGGAAAACTAAATTAATTCTGTCACCCAAACTTGTTTCTTCAGGTAACTTCATTTCTACCCGTTTATTAACAGCTTCCGCTTCTCCGGTAAGCGCCGATTCTCGTATTTGTAAATTAGATTGTTCAACTAAACGTCCGTCTGCTGCCACCTGAACCCCGGCTTCGAGGAGCATAATATCTCCCGGCACTAAATTCTTACCTTCCACATCGAGTAACCTACCATTGCGAATCACCCGCACGTTAGGAGAAGAAAGTTTTTTCAATGCAGCCAAAGCCTTTTCAGCACGGCTTTCTTGCAGATAGCCCAAAATACCGTTAAGAATAACGATCGCCAAAATTGCGATCGTATCTTTGAAAGGAACTTCACCCGGTTTTAAATTACCTGACTGTAAAGCCAGTAAATCCAAAACCCCCGAAACAATGGCCACAGCAATCAGCATCAACAACATAATGTTCTTGAACTGATCCAGCAGAATTTCCCAGTTACCGCGTCCGCCAGACTCAACTAATTCATTTGTACCATATGTTTGCAGTCGCGATTCAACTTCTTGAGACGTTAAGCCAGTATCTGCATTACCAGAAAGCAGTTCTATCGCTTCATCTACTTCTAAGCTATGCCAAACGGCTTCATGTTCGGGCAGAGAATGGGCAGACATTTTGTACGTTAAAGGAAATGGTTACAAGAAACAATCATAGCTAAAGCATTAGTGGGATAACCATTCAATTATCAGTTACCAATTAACAATTATCAGTTATCAAGCAGAAGTTTGATTGATATGCAGGGTTTAAATTACTTATCCATTGATAGTAAGCGTGTTTTAGCAGGTTAGATAGAAAACAAGGAACAGAAATATTACTGGTGCTAGGGAAACAAATTTCTTCCCAAGACTTAACGCTGACTCGATCAATCAAGTTCCGGATAATTGATAATTGAATCCACAGACTGAAGATTTAAGATTATTTTTTGTGTCAAATGTTAGGTAGATGACAATTCCAAACAAATGTTAAAATCCCTGCACAAAATCATCTGTTGTTAAAATCCAAAATCCAAAAGACACGCATCCGTTGTTAAAATCTAAAATCCAAAATTTAATCATGGCTCCTCAAACAGAAGATTTCACTATTGGAGTGGAAGAAGAATATCAAATTCTTAATCCCGAAACGCGGGAATTGACTTCGCGGGTACAGCAAATTTTACCTTTTGCGAAGAAAACAATTGGCGAGAAGGTGCATCCGGAAGTTCAGCTTTCACAAATTGAAATAGATACTCCTGTTTGTCAAACTTTGGCTGATGTGCGTAGGGAATTAGTGCGATTGCGAAAGGGAGTAATTGACGCTGCTGCGAAAGATGGCGATCGCATAGCTGCTTCTGGAACTCATCCGTTTTCCACATGGAAGGAACAGGATGTGACTCCCAAAGAACGCTATCAAAATTTGATCGAAGAATATCAACAGCTAGGAAAAGAACAAATTATTTTTGGCTGTCATGTTCATGTGGGAATTCGCGATCGCAATTTAGCCGTTGAAGTGATGAATCGAGCGCGAGTTTGGCTAGCTCCGATGTTAGCGCTGAGTGCTTCTTCTCCATTTTGGATGGGCACTGATACGGGATACGCTAGCTATCGTACCGAAGTTTGGGGTAGATGGCCGATATCGGGGCCACCGTTAATTTTTGAATCGGTAGATGATTATAAAAAAGTTGTAGAAGCTTTAGTTAAAAGTAAAAGTGTAGAAGAAGAAACTAAGATTTACTGGGATATGCGGCTGTGTGTAAAGTACCCAACGGTAGAGTTTCGTATGGCTGATGTGTGTATGACGGTGGATGAAGCGGTGATGCTAGCCGGACTTACACGCGCTTTAGCCCATACTTGTTACGAACAGGCAAAAAGTGAAAATTCTTACCCGAAAGCCCGTCACGAGCTGATCCGCGCCGCTCACTGGAGGGCTGCACGTTACGGTTTAGATGCCGATTTATTGGATGTGGAAGAACAAAGCGCCGTTCCAGCACAAGAATTAATTAATAAATTTTTAACTTTCGTGCGTCCATCCTTGGAAGAATATGGCGATTGGGATGAAGTTTCCGCGATTGTTAAAGAAATTTTGCAGAAGGGAACGGCAGCATCACGTCAGCGGGAAGTTTATAAGCGTGCGGGCAAATTAGAAGACGTAGTTGATTATATAGTCGAGGAAACAAAGAAGGGAATTAGTGAAGCAGCGCGGTCTTGGGGGTCTCCCTCCCCCATGAGCGACTGCTGAAACCAAAGCGGAATGGGTAATTGGGAATAACAAAGCTTAAAATTCTCCCCATCCCCCCCATCTCTCTAAACATATTGCCAAGTAACAAGTATCGCAATTAATGTAGTACCTGCGAAACCTTTGAGCGATTTGCCTTAATATGACGAGTGTACTTCCCGCTTTGACAGTTAGCCAGATGATTGGGCAAAAAACTATTAGACCGTTTGCTGTTGCTTCTTTATACGGCATCGTATTTAAAAAAGATACATTGATTGCTGTCGATCCAAGACTCGGACATCTACTGCAAATTGACCCCTCAAATGACAATACAAAAATCATAAATTCCCATCAAACTCGAGAATTTATGGATGTTACGGGTCTGGCGCTGTGGGAAGATACCTTATGGGTAACGCGAGATAATAGCGTTTATTCATGTAAGTTAGATTCTTTGGGTTTGGAGCATTTTGCTACTTTACCTTATCCTATTGACGGTGTAGCTGTTTGGGGTTCCACGGTTTATGTTAGCTGTGAAAAACTCGGTAAAATTATTGTCTTCAATCGAAATACGGGTAAAGAAATAGCTAGATTTTACGCTCCTGGTGTGGGAGTGGAAAACTTAGCCGTTACTGAAGAAGCCCTTTTAGTTTGCGATACCGTAGAACAATCAGTTTATTTCCTCGATAGAGCCACAGGTGAAATTCAATTCAGCGTACTCACACCTTTTGAATCCCCAACAGGAATAGCAGTACATACCGATTCTGCGAGCAAAAAACAAAGTATTTACGTATCTTACTCATCCGAAGAACCCTACATCCGAGACAATCCCAACGCAGAACCAAACCACGAACTAACCTATCGCGATCGCGCTTTTGTTCATCCCCTCAATTACCATTTCAATCGGGAAAAACGCACCGCTGTTTCTAATGGTTATTTGCTGGAAATGTCTTACGTAGAACAAATAGACCCTTTAGAAGAGGTATATTTACATAATTTAGAATGGCGTATCGCTCTACCTTCAGAAACCGAACGTCAAAAGGTAATAAAGGTTGAACCAGTTGGTTTACCTTTTACTGAAGAAATAATCGGTGGACAACGAGTAGCCTTATTTAAGTTTGATACTTTAGCTCCTGGAGAGCGTCACCTTTTGGGTTGGAAAGCTATTTTAGAAGTACGTTGCATCAAATATCGTCTTACTCCCCGCGACGTAGAAAATGCTTCTTCACTACCAACAGAATTTATTAATCGTTACTTAATTGATGATGACGACTTAGCAATGGATAGCAATATTGTTCGCGAAGCAGCCATTGAAGCAGTAGGCAATGAAACGAACATATTGCGAAAAATGTACAATATTCGCAATTACGTTTACGACAAATTGTCTTACAGCATTAAACCCCATATCGATACCCCAGATATTGTTTTAGAACGGGGTACTGGTTCATGCGGTGAATACGTAGGTTTATTATTAGCACTGTGTCGTTTAAACGGTATCGCTTGCCGTACAGTAGGGCGCTATAAATGCCCGCCCTATGCAGAGAAAAAAGGTATTCCCTTACAGCCAGACTACAACCATGTTTGGTTAGAATTTTACATTCCCGGCTTCGGTTGGTTGCCAATGGAATCCAACCCCGATGATGTCGGAAGAGACGGCCCCCATCCTACACGCTATTTCATGGGCTTAAGCTGGTTTCATGTAGAAATTGGTAAAGGCATTTCCTTTGAAACATTAAGCTCCGAAGGAAAACGCATCGAAAAAGAACAAGTTTCTATTGGTGAATTAGCAATAAACCACATTCGGTTCACTATTCTCGAAGAATTACAAAGTTTTTAGGGAACGGGGAACAGTTGGGAGTTAGGAATTAGGAGTAGCAAGTAGCAAGTAAAAACCTGTTCATTCTCTACTCGTTACTCGCTACTTGCCGGAATTTCCCCTTGTCTCCCCATCTCCCCATCCCCCCCTCTCTCCCCCTTGCCTTGCTTCATCATCTCTTCACTAAATGAACCAAGTTTTTTGTAATTTGAAAAACATATGCTTGTTTTTTCTTTAATGTCAGGACTTACGCAACTGGCACTCTTCTATGGTGCGCGAAGCGCACCGAGCGCATAAAAAGCTACACAGGAGACATGATAATATCTGGGCGTTTTAGCTGCTCGATTAGATAATTAGATAGTAAGTTATGCTTGATTTTATAAACAGTTTCACCTGTTTTATAAGCTAAGTTTTTAAGTCTAAGCCAGACTAACATTGCACAAGCAATATGATTTCTTTGAAGACGTGCTTTGCGACATTGGCATGATTCAATACCAGTTAACTGCTTTATTTCTCGATGTTAGCGGAGCGTGCCGAAGGCATAACTCCTCTATTTTCCAACGGATTTTACACACCTTTTGTGCAACATCTATGGAACTTTGAGATAAGTCATTAGTCGCGACGTAATCTGTTCTGTCGGTAGAGACAGTAACACAGAAAAGTTTCACCTTTTTATTAGCAGTAAACCCTTTAATTTTTATTATTTTACCACTTTCTAAATCTTCATCACTCCATTTTAAAGATTTAATGTTTTTATATTTTTCTTTCCCAAAACTATCATCAACTAAGCGATTAGCTTTTAATGGACAATAATAAACTTTATCTAAACTATCAATATAAAGCATTAATTTGTTGACTGCATACCATGTATCCATCAAAACTGTCTCAAAAGGCAAATTTCTTTGATATACCAGACTTATGAGCATATTTTTTACATGGTCAATTTTAGTTAAACCATCATTTTCAGGATTGAAAATTCTATAATCTATTACCCAAAATTGTAACGTCTTAGGATTGACATATATGCAATTTACTATTCCAATTCCTTTAACAATGCCATGCTCATTACCACTATATTGTCTTCTAACAATTTCTATTGACTCTGAAAATCTTTTATCTACAACCGTATCATCAAATACAATATAAGCATCTTCATCAAGGACTATTAAATCTTTTACATTATCCCAAAGTAAGCGAGGAGTTAACTTTTCATTTTTTAAATAATAATTAATTTTATCATGACTAATATTTTTCAAATGTTCTGCTAAATTAGTTATAGTGTAGTTAATTTGACTACTAAGTAAGTATTGACAATAATCAAGTTTAGTAAATCTCATTGCTAATCAATTTTTCAATGCACCCTATATCAATTTTCTCATAAAATTTTGAACAACGAAATACATCATTAATTTTGTTACTAATTCTAGTAACAAAATTATGAAACGCATTCTTCTGATTTAATACATACGCACTACTAAATGGCGATCGCACTGTGCCAGTTGCGTAAGTCCTGAATGTATAAAAATATTTTTAAATCGATACATAAATCAGTATTATTGCTCACGATTATTTAGTCGATTAAGGGAAATAATGCGAAGAGAGAATATTTTTTTTTAGAAGTATTTGATCGGAGTTTTCGGATGCAGTTGTCTCAAAAAAAAATAATGCAGAGTGTTTGGTGTTATCTAAAATCAAAAATATTCTTGGTAGCCATATTCTATATATAGAATTACCTTGAGTATTGTCAAACAATCGGTAAAAATTATTTTAAAATATCGAAGCACTTGCTGATATTGCTGAATTTATAGGAAACGGTAATAAAAACGTGACTCTTTCTGTCAACCCCAATCTCTACAAACATGATTCTCCACAACAACAGATATATCAACATCTGTTTGATTTGGTGCAGTTGCATACGCCCTCGGAGACAATTGAATGCTTTCGGAATTTGTTTATTGAAGGTACAAATTACCCTGAAAGAGAAATTTTATCTGCATTAGACGAGATTACAGCATCAAAAAAGTCTGAAAAAGAATTTTATTTTTTTCTAAACCGCTGCTGTCACATTTTAATTAATCGTTGGTATATGCAGCCTCAAAAGCATCACGCTATATATCAACTAATTGCTACTTTTAATAATCCTCCTTCGAGAAACAGAATTATTACTTCTCGTAACAAATCTATTAGAAGCTTACACGAATTAGTAAAAGGTTTTCTTAAAGGCGAGCAATACTCGACATTACAGCGTCTTGCTCAAGTTATAAATAAAACCACAAATTCTTTGGTAGATAATAAAAATCAATCTTTAGTAAGTTTAATTCGCCGATATCCTTACTTACACGAACAATGTTTGCTCAGCGAAGATTCAACTATTGAGCATCAGTGGATAGTAAAACAAATTCAAGCCGAGGTGCAAAAGAAATTTGAAATTGATTTATCTCAATATGTGACTTATCTAGTCAGACTTTCTCAAATAGCCACAAATAGTTCGGAATCTAGAAAAAATAGAATTATACAACCTGTAAATAATCCTACATTATTGAGCGATACTCAAGTAAATCTTGCTTTAAAAAGTTTTGTTGGTAAAGTCGAAGGTGAAAGTAGCTACAGAGATTTAGCGTACAACTTTTTACATTACAGCAGTCAAGCAACTACTTTAAGTGCTTATAAGGACGATTTATACGAATACCTCATATCTGGAATTGACTGGGAATACGGAAAACATCAATTTCATCAGCGGTTATATACTCAATTACAAAATACTTTACCCCAAGCAGATTATCAACAAGTTAATGATTTTTTAATTGTCAGAACTTGCACTCAATTACTTAACTTTTTAATAGTCGAAAGTTCTTCATCACCCCAGCATTTTACTTTTATTGATTTAATTACTAATCAAGGTTCAATTCGCTCCATAGGATTATTATTAAAAATTATTTTAATTTGCCGTAAATCCAAGCCTTATTTAGCCAAACGCTTTGCAATTTTATTCAATCATTATGAATTAGCAACTGCTGGCAGTATTGATTGGTTAGTAGAATCATTGGAAGAATTGAATATCGCTTTAAGCATTCATTTCGGGAACATTGATTTATCTTATTTTAAATAAATTAGTATGGGGAATTGGGCATTGGGAATAGTTAGTAGGTTGGGTTAGACGCGAAAACTAAATTTAACTTGTAACGATAATCTATATTTTTAGTGTCGTAACCCAACATCACCATTGAGATAAACGATATTTGAATGCTGACAATTTAATGTTGGGTTACGGCGCAATGCCAATTTTAACTAGGAAACTAGTTTTTTCATGCGCCTAACCCAACCTACGAGCTACGAGCTATGAACTACAATCTACAAAATTATAATAAATATTTTTCCGTACAATCTAGCAGGTGTTTGTCAGTGAAACTCAAATAAAATAAAGCATAATTAAAAATGAAAAATAGCTAAAACAATATGGGCAGATTGTTAATTAAATTTATCGGGTTAATTCTACTATTAATCGGCATTTACTATTTAGGTCAAAATATTATATTTTCAAGTACTTACTATCAATACTATTATAAAAGCTTGCCAGCAGTTGGTTCCGTTTTAGGAATTATAGGCGGTGTTTTATCACTAGTATTTTTTCCTAGAGAAACTGGTAACTTCGGCTGGATTTTACTCACCATCGGCATAGTGTTAGTTTTCTTAAGTGGAGGAGTTCTTTTAAAACCAACTAGTTTATGGAATTTCTTTATTAGTTTTGGAACGATTTCAGTTGGATATAAGCTATTAAGTCAAGGAAGAATAAATTTTTAATCACAAACTGCTTCCCAATGCCCAATTCCCAATTCCTTACTCCCCATCTGATGCAACTGAAAATTCACAGATAGATTGAAACGGACAAAAGCGACAGTGATAACCGGGATTAGCAGGAAATATTTGACTAAAATTTTCTGTATTTTGATGATATTGTTGTAAATCTTTTTGATGCTTCTGGGCAATATAGCTCAGATGAAATTCAATCAATTTTAATTCGCTACTACTAACAGTAATTACGTGAGACTTCTTACCCATTTCCAAATTATAAAATGAGGCGCTCGCCTGGTATTTTGGGTACAGATAACGTGCTGCGAGTAAATAAACTAATGCTTGTCGGCGGTCAAAAGGAGATTTACCTGTTTTAAAATCTATAATATGTAGTGTACTATCGGATTCGTTTAAAACGCAGTCCATCGCTGCATACAAACGAAAATGATACTGTTCGCGTTCGATAAAAATAGGTTTGGGAAAGCCTTCATCTCCACGAGTTAATAACATAATGCGCTTATCTAAAAGTAAAGGCGCATCTTGATATTTTTTTAAAATTTGTCGCACTCGTTCTTGAATTTCATCGGCTAAATTTCCTAATTTTAAAAGTCGTGCAACCTTTTCTACACCATCAACAGAATTGAGCAGATTTCTATTGTGGTGAAACTCATAAACACCCTTTTGTGCGAGCAAACCTATACGCTGGGATGCAGTGACTTTCGCCTTCAATAAAGCTTTAACTTTGGGTTCATCTTGCCGTGCTTTAATAAATCCCCGTTTCATCTGACAGTGCCAGCGTTGTTGCCCTGAAGCCGGGGCAATTAAACTCCACAGATTATAGCTGGCGAAAAGTCTTATAGGGCTTGACATTGCGATAGCAGCGGTGAAAATGCAAGGTTTAAGTATTATCTACAGGCAAAAATTGGACGTTTTCGTATGGTTTTAATCTTAAATACCAACCAATTGTCCAAAACCGGACTATATTAAACTCTCTTACACCCCGCTCAATTCAATTAAAATTGATAGCGTCCAGTTAAAGGTAATGCACTTAGAAATTATATTTTAACTCTTGAAACTATAGGTGTGGATATTAAAGAGCTTTTTGTTTGCTAAAATACTAAATCTTTAATCAAATTAGCTTTTATCTATAATGACTGGGATTTTTGTAAGTTTAACTAAAAAGCTATAAAAGTTTAGATTGACTGGGTAGCTATTAGAGATGCTGTTACTGCTTGCATATTTAACCTGAATTCTACTTTAATATAAAGATAATAATTAAAGCACCGGATTATTTGAATCAGAAACCTCATACATCCACAAGTGCTTTTTCGTATTATTTATGTATTGTATTATTTATGAAAACAACCGTAAACCTGCTTTTATCAATAATTGTAGCCTTGTGGATAATGGCGATCGCTATTATCTCAGTGCAAAATGCCACCCCAGTATCGTTAAGATTTCTAACATTTGAATCAGTTCAAATTCCAGTCGGGTTACTACTGACTTTTTTTGTCGCAGTCGGAATCATTGCTGCAAGCGTACTGCAACCTTTATTGAGAAAATCCAACTCAAAACGAAGCACTTCTCGACGGTATGAAGATGATGCCGAATTTTTTGTAGATGAAGATTTTTAAACTATTACAAATTTTATTAACAAAAGTTCGTAGTAAGGGCTTGAGCCACTTAATCCGAGCGATAAATCGCTTACTACGAACCTAACTGGTAATTGATAATTGATAATTGATTCACTTCGCTTCCATCCAGTTATCACCTGCTTTTGCTTCCACCAGTAAAGGAACGCTTAATTCTAAAGCATTTTCCATCACTGATTTAATCTTGATTTGCAATTCTGACAATTCTTGAGGAGGAACTTCAAAAATTAATTCATCGTGAACTTGTAACAATAATCTGGCTTGATAATTTTGCAAAAGTTCGTGTATTTTTATCGAAGCAATTTTGATAATATCGGCGCTAGAACCTTGAATTGGAGCATTAGCAGCAGAGCGCAACAATCCCGCATCGTAAGCTCCTATATTTTTCAATTTACTTAAGTCAATTTCTTCGGGATTAACATTTTTTAGGTTGACTAAATTTCTACTAGTAAAATCTACATAGCGTCTGCGCCCTAAAATTGTTTCTACATAACCTTGAGAAATTGCTTGTTTTTTCAAACTTTCCAAAAATTCAAAAATTTTTGGATATCGACTATAAAATCTTTTAATAAATTCATTAGCAAGATTTTTATCTATACCAGTTGAACGGGAAAATCTCAACGAACCCATTCCGTAAATTACACCGAAGTTAATAGTTTTAGCTACTCGTCTTTCATCCGAAGAAATATCATCTTTTTCATATACCAACCGCGCTGTAACGGTATGTATATCTTGATTATTGTTATAAGCTTCTACCAAAACTGGTTCTTGACTCAAATGAGCCAATATTCGTAACTCAATTTGCGAGTAATCCGCAGCTACTATCAACCAACCTTCTTCCGGGATAAAAGCTTTACGAATTTGACGGCTAAAAGCTGTACGAATCGGAATATTTTGTAAGTTTGGATTGGAAGAAGATAGCCTTCCAGTTGAAGTTGCTGTTTGATTAAAATCTGTATGCACTCGCTTAGTATCTTCCCTAACTAAAGCTGGAAGTGCATCTACATAGGTAGATTTTAGTTTGGATAATGTCCGATATTCAATAATGCCTTCGATAATGCCAGTTTCATCGTCTTCTTGCAGCCTTTCTAAAGTTGCCGCATCTGTAGAATATCCGGTTTTAATCTTACGAGAATACTTTTTATTTAATCCCAAATTATCAAATAATATTTGACTCAACTGTTTGGGAGAACCTAAATTAAATTTTTCTCCAGCTATTTCCTGTACTTGTTCTTCCAACTTCTTTAAATCGATTTCTAACTGCTGCGAAAGTTCGTTTAAATAAGCTGAATCAATACGGATTCCTTGATATTCCATGTCCGCTAAGACTTCTTCAAGCGGTTGTTCTACTTCTAATAACAACTTTGATAAACGGGGAAAATTGTTCAATTCTTCCCGCAGTTTTGCGACTAACCCAAATGTGGTATAAGCATCCATCCCGCAATAATCTGCGACTTCAGAAATACTAACATCCGCAATAGTTTGACCTTTCGGAACCAACTCAACGTAACTTTTAGCTGTCAATTTCAAGTATTTTTGAGAAAGTTCGCTCAATCCGTGACTGCTGTCGGGATTAAGAACATAACTTGCTAACATCGAGTCAAATATTACCCCTGCAATATTAATTCCTTGACATCGCAAAACTAAACGGTCAAATTTAGTATTTTGAAAAGCTTTCGGATAATCTGCACTTTCTAAAATTGGACGTAGGGCTTCTAAAGCAACATTTTTATCCAAATTATTGCCGTTTTTATGTCCCACAGGAATATAAGCAACTTCCGAGGGTTCATTTCCCCAACAACAGCCAATTCCAACTAAATCAGCATCTCGCGGTTCTAAATCGGTAGTTTCGGTATCCCAAGCGACGGGTGTTTCGGTACTTTTAATTTTTTTGAGTATTTTAACTAGTGCTTTAAGCTTTGCTTCCGTATCAATGATGCGCGGTTGAATTGGAGAAGTCTTTTGCTTTTGGGATTCTAATGTCTCTTCATAAGTCCAAAACCATAAATCATCATCTTCAACTTCTATAACTTCCGCTTGTGCTATTTCTTCAACATCACCGCCAAACTTTTGCTGAAGCTGATTAATTTTTTTCAAAAAAGAGCTAAATTCTAACTTTTCTAAAATTGGCTTGAGTTCGCTATTCTCAAAACCTTTTAACTTACACTCTTCTAAATCAACTTCTAACGGAACATCTTCAACTATTTTCGCTAAAAACTTGGATTTTTCCGCATCTTCTTTCCCCGCTTCGAGTTTCTTATGAGTTGCGCCTTTTATTTCATCTAAAGACTGATAAACTTTGTCCAGAGTACCGTAAGTATCGAGCAACTGTACTGCTGTTTTCTCTCCAATTCCCTTCACGCCGGGAATATTATCCGATTTATCCCCGCAAAGTGCTTTAAAATCAACTACTTGAGTTGGTAAAACCCCTAATTTTTCCTTAACTTCTTCCGAGTGAAACTCTTTTAACCCCTTACTCGAACGCTGTAGAGCTTCCTTATTCAAATACAGAACGCTAATTTGCTTGTCTTTATCAACTAACTGAAATAAATCTCTGTCTCCCGTGAGGATTTTAACTTGATATCCTGCATTAGAAGCCTTTTGCGCTAAGGTTCCTAAAACATCATCTGCTTCAAAACCCGCAGCAGTCAAAATTGGTAAATTTAATCCCGTAAGTAATTCGTGGAGATTTTCCAAATCGGGAATAAAATCTTCTGGGGTTCCCGGACGATCGGCTTTATAAGTATCATCAGCTTGATGGCGGAAAGTTGGTAAACCCAAATCAAAAGCAACGGCGATCGCTTCAGGTTGTTGTTTTTCCATTACTTCGAGCAAAGACTTAATAAAGCCAAAACACACGCTGGTAGGTATACCCGTTTTGGTACGAAGTCCACCATCTCGCCCTTTAGCAAAAGCAAAATAAGAACGAAACGCCAGAGAATGTCCGTCAACCAAGACGAATGTGGGATTTTTAGGAGAACTTATATCGGAAGTCAACTGATTAGAAGGTGTAATTGGGGACATCTATTTATTTTAATCAGTTGGTTCCCTTTTGGAACATTTGTTTTAGTCGAGAAGTAAAATTTTATATTTACCGCTGCGAAACACTATTCCGGCAGCAGAAAACTAAGAATCGAAATTTAAGATTTCAAATAAATTAAAACAAGCCGGGTTTACTTACGTAACCTAAAACTTCATCTTCTGACTAAGCCATTAGTGAAAAACCCCGGTTTATTAGCTGAATGCAGCATAAAACTAAAGTGTCTTTATAAATATCAATACTATCTTTATCAAATTCCTAAATATTTTTTGCACTCATGAGTTAGTGGAGTTTACAACTAAAGCTGCATTTTATATCTAATTTTATTCAACATAAAACTAGCTTCAAAATTAGTTGAATTTCGCATTCCTAAACTTTAAATATTGTTCGGGATGTTTGCGGATGTGTATTGTAGACCTGATAGAACACAATTAAAACATGAAGCGCAAAACAAATTGCTTCAAAAAAACGATAAATTTTATAGAGAAGGGAAATAAAATGAAATTTAGTAAATTAGTTACTTCTATCGGCTTAACAGTTAGTACAGTTCTATTTGTTTCTAATTCCGCTCAAGCTGCGAGTTTCACAACTAATGTTACCCAAAAGACTGATGCTAAAAAAGATATTTTATTAGAATCAATTGAGCAAAACGAAAAGACTATTAATCAGTTTTCCTTTGTTAACAAAGCTGTAATTAACAAAAATACACAGAGAACCAACAACAAAAATAGCGGTGCAGCAAGTACAGATAAAGGTGATGAAGCTAGCGCCCCTGTAATTACTGCTGAAGACCCTGATGAAGTAGAAATTGCCAAATTTTTAGGAAATAGCAACTTAAACAATATTGTTGACACAGAAGACAATGGTTCATTTAATATCAATGTATTTTTCGATAGTGTTATTAAAGCAGATAATTCGGGCTTAGATAGCTTGTTCTTCTGGGAACGAGGTAGGAACAGTGACTTAAGCGTCCAAGCTATTGATAGTACAGGAAATATTATTGGTAATGCGATTAAGTTATTAAGAAAAGAGCAACAAGATGCCGGTTTTCAAATAGATACAAAGGAAATTGATAATAGTCAAAAAGTTGGTTCTTGGGGAGTCAGCCTAGCCCAGTTAGGAGTTACTAACTTAAGTGGAATTCAACTCTCAGCAGACGGTACATTTAAGGGTCCTGATTTCAAAGTAGTTGCTAGAAAATCCCAAGGAAATTTTGTCAAAGCTGTACCAGAACCCGGAACTATAATTGGTTTAGGTTCTTTTGCAGCACTAGCTTTTGTCCGTCGTCGTAAATCTGTTTCAAATATTGCTTCTTGAAATCACATAAAATCTTCAAAATTTGAGTTATTAAGAAACCCGGCTTTTTCAAAAAAACCGGGTTTCTATAATTTAACCAATATTTTTTCCCTTCACCTGTTAATCTCTAACTGGGACTTAAGTATATTAATGGGAATCTAACAGCATGGGGAATATATCCGCCCAAGATATTAAACTACTAGTTTTAGATATTGATGGCACCATTGCCGGAGAATCTAATAAAATCAGCAATCGCGTAATAGAAACAGTAAAAGCAGCCCAAGCAAAAGGAATTCAAGTTGCGATCGCCACTGGTAGAATGTACTGTTCGGCTTTACACTACCACGCTCAAATCGGCTCTACTTTACCGTTAATAGCTTATCAAGGGGCTTGGATTCAAGATCCAGTTTCCCAAAAAATTCACCAGCATTTATCCGTTCCCAAGGAAGTAGCATTAAAACTCTTGGATTATTTTGAACAACCCTCTCTACGTCAGCTTTTATCCGTCCACTTCTATATAAATGACCAACTTTACGTCCGAGAATTAACCGAAGAAACAAAAATCTACGGACAACGTTCCGGTATTGCACCAATTCCTGTAGGTGACTTGCGCTCTACTCTAAACAACGAACCAACAAAAATTCTCGCTCTGTGCCAAGACACGGAAGTTATCGATAAATTACTTGATAATTTGCGTCTGCAATATACCCCAGCAGAACTTTATCTAACCAAATCCGTAGCCACTTTTTTTGAAGCAACTAATCCTTTAGTAAATAAAGGAGCTGCGGTACGCTATATAGCTGAAGAATTATTAGGCTTGCAAAAAACCAACGTAATGACGGTTGGCGACAACTTTAACGATGTAGAAATGCTCGAATATGCTGGTATCGGCGTAGCAATGGGTAACGCACCAACTCAAGTTCAAGATATAGCTAGCTGGGTAGCTCCCGATGTAGAGCAAGATGGAGCAGCCGCAGCAATTGAAAAATTTTTATTAGGAAGTAGCAAAAAATCTGATTGTTGCGAATAAATGCTACGAAATCAGAAAGGGCACCGACGACTGGCCGTGTTTCGTCTCGGTGCCCTTACTGGTTCGCTCCTCACACAAGGGCTAATATATCTGAACCTATTTGATTAGTCAATAGTTGTTATAAAACTTTATATTGCTTTCATTCATGAGGAGTTAGTGGTTAGTTGTTGGGAGTTAGGAGTTGGTAATTGGTAATTGGGCATGGGGCATGGGGCATTGGGAATAAGTAATAGTTAGGAGTTAGGAGTTAGGAGTTAGGAGTTATTAGTTATTAGTCGTAAGTGATGGTTTTTGATCTCCTTGTCCCCTTGTCTCCTCTCCCCATCTCCCGACTCACAATTCCAACCAAGCCGATATACCCAATTTTTCTTCAAGCAGAAACCTTAACACCGACTGAGTAGTCATGAGCAATCCGATTCTAGCCATAACAAGTTCTGGTGCGGTAATTTTTAAGTCGTTGTGAATGCGACAAGTTGACCAAAAACCTTCAAACGCCTTTACTAAACTAAGGGCTGCTCCTTCCCATTTAATTGGACGAACAATGACTGGCTGTAACTCATCTACAATTCTTACCAAATTTCCAATCAAACAGCGTTCGGCTTGATGGTTTAAACGAAGTTGTCCATCACTTTTAAGCCAAGGTATGGGTTCAGAAGAATTTTTATTACAGTCAATATTAAAGTCAACTAATTTTTCTTGTTGTGCCAGTTTCAATAAAGAACAGCAGCGTGCATGAACGTATTGAATAGAAAATACACAATCGCTTAAACCATCGATCTTAGCTTTGAAGTTAACTGGGCTTGCCTTTACACTACAGTTTTGCTCGATAAAACTTTGCAGCCAAACAGCTAAAAGTGAGTCTGTGACTTGTATCTGAATCAAACCTGAAGGTAGAACCTCTACCGTAAAATGAGCGGTCAAATCTGCTGATAGGTAAGAAGCTATTGAATTAGCTATGGGAAAAGTCTGGGAATTATGAGATTTCGAGAGGTGAAACGCTATACCTGATATATAAGATATTTTAATATCACTTTTACCTTTAGATAGAGGAATATCTTTTTTTTCAATATATTTATATTCTGATGACAGAGCATAAATACTCATTGCTCTAGTCAAATAACCGTATATTAGCTGGATTATTGCTGTGTATTTACTCACTAGTAACTTTTAATGCACATAAGATACTGATGACAACACTGTAAACCCAGAAACATTGATTTTATGTCATCCGTCTTAAGACATATCTTTATATTTGGTCAAAGAATATTAGAATTGCATAAAATTTAGTGAATTCTGGGTAAACTTTACTACAAACATTGTACAGTAAGAGTATAACAAAAGAGTAGAAGCGATCATTTCTACCTTTTGGATAGCTGGCCAGGCGGTTTAACGCCTAAGATGGCCTTTCACAAAGACACTCCTTGCACCTTTTTATGTCGTCTTTGTCTTCAGCCGAACGCTCTTTGTTACCTATGCAATCTCAATCCTCTTTCTCCGAGGCATCACGTCCTTTTTTAACTTGGCAACGAATTCTTGATTGGGCACAAGAACACTATCGCTGCCGCACCTTTAGCAAAGATGAGCGAATTCCAGCTAGACCTGGGTTGCTGTATTTGGTGCAAAGGGGTGCGATCCGCATGGTGGGAACCGCTCAAGTGAGTGCCACTGCTTCACAATTAACGTCTCGCCGGATTAACAGAACTCCTGAAGAAGCATTCTTGGGTTTTGTCGGTGCGGGACAGCCATTTGAAATTGTTGCTCAATCACCTTTCACCTTGCAGTCATACGCTCATGTTGACCAAACAGCAGTGTTGTGGATGTACTGGCACGATTTAGATAATTGGCCTCATTTTCGCCGCGAAGTTATGGATGCCTTTAGGTATCAACACCAGCGTAAACTGTTGTGGTTGAGCGCCTTAGGACAGCGACGCACAATCGACCGACTTTTAGGTTTCCTCACTTTATTAATTGAGGAATACGGAGAACCGGCGATGAGCGAAAATGACCCCGAAGTAATTCATGGGTATTGTCTGCCCTTCCCCCTCACTCATGCACAAATAGGCAGTGCAATCGGTTCGACTCGCGTCACCGTAACTCGCCTAATGGGTAAGTTGCGCCAGCGGGGTCTAATCCTTACTCAAGGGGATAATTTAATCTGCTTGCCAGCAGAGTCTATTAGTAAAGCGAGCTAATATGTACCGGCTTGTCGGCAGCTTTGTGTCAGCGAATTCTGACAAACCCACTTTGGGTAATGAGTTCCTGTCCTTGCTGAGTCCGTAAAAAGTTGGCATAAGCAACACCTGCTTGTTGTTCGGTTTGCCCGTTTTGTTTGACCACCACAAACAAATTTCGGGTAATCGGGTAATCACCAGACTGAAAAGCCTCAATGTTCAATTTGTTGCGCGATTGAGGACATTCTGAAGGGAGGACGAATGGTTCTTGATAGGGAGCAACGTATTTCCCTTGCGTTCGCCCCAACGGCAAGGATTTGATTGAACATTGAGGTACGACTTCTGGGGCAGAAGCGTAATAAATACCGCCAAGACTAGCTGCTACTTTTCGTAGCGCTTGGGTGGTGGTGGATACAAGTTCCACCGTTGAAGCCATAGGCTGACCACCCAAAACGTCTTGAACAAATAGTTCTACCGTGCCGCCATCACTGATGCGACGTGAGTAGGCTTGAATTGGTATATTTGCACCACCCACTTGGTTCCAATTAGTTATTTTGCCAGTGTAAATTGACTTTAACTGTTCTATAGTTAATCCCGGAACGTTTATATTAGGGTTAACAGCTACTGCTAATCCATCTATAGCTACAGGAATTTGTTGGAGAGTGAATCCCCGTTGCTTACCACGGCTTAATTCACTATTTAGCAATGGTCTTGAAGACTGAGCAAACGCCAATCTATCGTTGATTAGCATTTCAATACCAGAACTGGAACCAGCCGTACTATTTAAAGGTTGTACGTAGCGCAGACGAAAATCGGTTTTTTCTGCCTGAATTTTTTTATCTACTGATTCTCTTATTGGTGCCCAAGAGGTACTCCCTCCGTAGTTAAATAATCCAGTAGGGACATTTTCTACAGAAGCAAAAGTATTACCACCCGTTCCCGATGTTGAAACTGGAGGAACTGCTGGTGTATTTGATGTATCCAAATCGGGTTTATTCGGTTGAGATTTGATAAGAGAAGTAATATTAGCATCACTATTTTTCTTGAACCACCACCATCCACCGGCTATAAGTAAAGTGGTAATTAGTAAAGATAAAATCAGAATTGGAGTTTCATTTTTCTGTGACATTGGAAATTATTTATTTTAAATATTATATTTTTGTTTTCTAATAAATAGCTAATAGCCAATTGTCAAAAGATAATTTGACTATTAGCTTGAAAATATCAGACATTATCTAATTCTGACAAATCCGGCTTTAGAAATTAATTTCTGACCTTGATCGGTGAGTAACAAATTAGCATAAGCAGTACCTGCTTGTTCGTCAGTTTGATCATTTTTCTTAACCACTACAAATAAGCGTCTAGTCATAGGATATTCATCATTTCTAAAAGCATCCATATTTAATTGATTGCGCTTTTGCGGACATTCAGTTGGTGGAATATATGGTTCTTTATAGGGCGGAATTAATTTCGACTGAATTCGTCCTATAGGTAAAGGCTTAATACCACATTGCCCAACAACTTCGGGTGCAGAAGCATAGTATATACCACCCATGTTTTGAGCTACTTTTCTCAAAGCCTCAGTAGTAGTCGAAATTTTTTCAACATTTTGACCAAACTTTTCTTTGTCCAAAATGTTATTAACGAAAAATTCAACAGTACCTCCCTCACTAATTTTGGATAATGGTACTATTTTTTGATTTTCTCCGCCAACTTCTTGCCAGTTAGTTATTTTTCCAGTGTAAATATCTTTGAGTTGAGTTAAGGTAAGCCCCGGAATATTTAAGTTAGGGTTAACAGCGATCGCAATACCATCGATAGCAACTGGAATTTCTTCAAGTTTAAAACCTCGCTGTTGCGCTTGTTGGTATTCTTTATCTTTCACCGATCGCGAAGATTGAGAAAAAGCCAACTGATTGTTCAACAACATCTTAATACCAGTGCCAGAACCGGGGGCAGCTGTAGTTGGATTTGTATAGCGGAGTTGAAATTTAGGTAAAGCAGTTTCGATCGCAGAATCAACTTCTTTACGAATAGGTGCCCATGTAGTACTGCCCCCGTAGCTAAACAATCCAGAAGGAACTTGTTCGATGGAAGCAAAGCTTTTCTCCCCTGATAGCAGGTTGGCTTGAGATTGATTATTGGCAAAAAAACCAAGTCGAATATCATAGCTATTAGCCAACCACCAATATACTCCACCTACTAAACCGAGAGTAATTAGCAGGGCTAAAACTATAATCGGGGTCTCGTTTTTTTGCGCCATATATTTAGTGATTGACAATAATAAAGAATAATTTAATTCCGTCGGCACTATCTCTTATAGAGATAAATAAAATTAGAAATAGATGCCCCTATCACTTAATTTTGATAAATAATCTACAGAATTTATATACATGAATTTATATACCTATAGATTAAATATGCTTTGTCTGCATCGCTTGAGTATATTGCCTGATTAAATCGCGAAGAAAGACATTTTATGTATACGTTTCTTCTGTCGAGTGCAATACATTTGAAAACAATATATTGCATTCGATCTATAACTCCTATATATAGCGTTCTCAGATTTTAATAAAGTCTTGAGTTGATTTTTTGTAGTCTAAAAAAATCATCCTAAAACTAGGATATTTTAGTTAATAGCAATATATCTCGATCAAAAATCGCGATTCAAGAACACACTTTGCAACTGATTAAATTTACAAACTTTTTGGTATGTTACCAATAGTACATTTTGTAATCACCAATAATAATTGATAATTACAATTTATGTAACAGAACTTAATATACTAATTGGAATCAAGTCGTTTAAGTTAATTAAAAATTAAGAGATGTTTAAGGTTAGTTAAATAATTAAAGATAATATTTTATAGATAATACGAAATAGTGATGTAAGAGCAACTGTAATTAAGCTTGCTGCTAAAGATAAAATAATTATCTCTTGAATGACAAGTTCACCTTGTAACAAGGGAATAAAAAATATAATTAATGAAGTAATCGCAGGAATAATTACTAAATCCCATTTTTCGATCCATCGCCTGGTTTGGGCAAAAATTAAAATTCCTAAAATTACAGCACAAATAACAAAAGTAATAGGAGGTGAATTAAGTAGGCTGAAAAAAGCTATGGAAATTAAAGCACCCATCATACCGCTAAAAGCAGAACCAGCTAATAATTCCAATGTAGAGAATGCTGGTACTAGTGTGCTACGAGTAGTTGGTTTTGGCAGCGGTGGAGGTGCTGGTTGTGATATTACTTGGGGCTGATGGTTATTAAGAGAAGTATCGGGTATGGGTATAGGTTGTGCGGAATCGTCAAGTGCAATCAAAACTTCTTCTGCCGATTGAAAACGTTGATTGGGCGCACTACGGAGCATTTTATCTAAGATTTCGGCAAGGTGAGAGCTAACATTTACTTTGTCTCGCCATTGTAACTGGTTGCTGTAGGCATCAAATAGTCCGCTTATATCTTTTTGTCCGGTTAATAACAAAATAATAGTTACAGCTAAAGCGTATAAATCTGTAGAAGGAAATACTTGTCCTCCAGACATTTGTTCTGGTGGTGCAAATCCCAAGGAATATATTCCCGTAGATGAATTGCCAGCCCCACTCGGACTGTTTGTTACTTGCTTGACTGCGCCAAAATCTAGTAAGAAAAGCTTACCGTTACGATGGCGCATGATGTTGGAAGGTTTGATATCCCGATGGATGATATTTTTATCGTGAACGAATTGCAATACCGGGAGAATTGAACGCATTACGAACAATACTTCTGCTTCCGAGAATTCCCTCCTAATTGTTAATTCTTCTTCTAAGTTTTCTCCATCAATATATTCCTGTACTAGATAGAAAAATTGGTCTTGTTGGTTTGATTGCAAGCCAGGAACTATCACAGGAAAATAAGCAAATAAGTCAGGAATTTGGTCGTGTTGCGAGCCAATCTCCTCTAAAACTACTGCTTCTCTTTCAAATAAATCTTGCGCTAACTGTAGCTGAGTCGGACTTAAATCTCCTGCTGGTAGAAACTGCTTTACCACGCATTGACGTATTAGAGGGGTATGGCGATCGCGCGATAAAAATGCTGCTCCGAAACCTCCTCTTCCAAGCAGCTTTATAGGTAAATAACGTCCGGCTAAAATTAAAGGCATCCCGCAAGCAGTACAGTATTTTTGCTGTGCCGTTCTCAGGGTTGCGTTATCGTCTAAATCTACAAAATGGTTCTGCGGACGAGGACACTGGGGACGAGTACAGTAAATATCCATTGTTAGTCATATAGTCACGAGCAATTTGCATGAAATTGCGAACGGTAAAGTCCGGCTTTAAGTAGTCCGACAGAAATATTTACACAACAACGTTCAACTTAACAAGGGTTAATAGTCGAAAAGCGTATAATTATTTTTGTCTTACTAATAAAGTCGGTGTCATGTTCGTAGTTACTACTATGACAAAACACATTTAACAACACTTTAACTTTCTTTAAAGTTGGATGCCTGTACTTCTAATGCATTTACTGCCAAGGAAGTATGTGATGATTTCAACATATCTATATGCCACCCAGGAGCGGCAAACTGAGGTAGTATTTCTCGACTGAAGGCTTCTGCGGCTTTGGATCTGTACCGATTGGGATTAAAAATCAACCACAGCGTCCGCTTAACAACCACGCTATCAATCGGAGTAAAGTGAAGCATTCCCATTTGTAGCTCTTTGGCAATAGCGCTAGTAGAAACAAAAGCAGCCCCCAAAGAAGATTGCACGGCATTTTTAATTGCTTCAATGGAATTAAGTTCCATTTCAATTTTTAAACGCCGCGTGTCGATATCGTGGCGTGTTAGCACTTGATCTATTACTTTACGGATAGTAGATTGCGAATCTAAAGCAATAAACTGCAATTTGTATAGGTCTTCTTTTTGGATGGTTTCGAGTTTGGTGAATGGATGAGATGCAGGTATAATTAATGCCAATTCATCTTCAGCATAAGGAATTTTCTCTAATGAATCCGCTAATTCTCCGGGAATCTCACCACCAATAATAGCCAAATCGACTTGTCCGTTAACCACACTCCAAGCCGTGCGACGAGTTGAATGAACGTGTAATTGCACCGCCACGTCTGGATATTTCTGTCGGAACATCCCAATCATCCGAGGCAAAAGATAAGTCCCCGTGGTTTGAGAAGCACCGACAATTAAAGTACCCCCTTGAAGATTTTGCAAATCCTCAATGGCGCGACAAGTTTCTTGGCACAAACCAAGGATTTTTTCCCCATAGCTCAAAAGTAAGTGCCCTGCTTCAGTCAACTGTGCCCGACGACCTCCACGGTCGAATAAAGGCACATCCAACTGTCTTTCTAAATTTTGCACTTGCAAACTCACGGCTGGCTGGGAGACATAGAGGCTGTCAGCAGCACGCTTGAAACTCCCTTCTGCGGCTATTGCTTTGAGTATTCGTAACTGATCTAAAGTAAAAGGAAGGTCAGACATAAGGCTTAACCCACGAAAAGGTGCATAAGTAATATTGGTAACATTCGGACTTTCAGACTTTCTAATCGTTATTTTGACAAGGCATGAATGATAACAATGCGTATTAAACGGCAAGCCGCATTACCCGAAAAAGACAGTATCACAACATCTTGACCAAAGTCCTGTTTTTTTTAGGAATATGGTATTGGTTGTACTAGATTTAATTGCCTTTAAATTACTTTATCTATGTATACTATTGTGCCGAGTTGGTTTACCTCCACTCATTGTGTCATGCTAGGGCTGTTATTGACTTTTGCAATTGCTCACAGTGGAGGAGCAGCCCTGCGGTCAAAAGCAGAAAAGCTCATTGGAGCAAGGCTTTATCGGATTTTATTTGCACTTGTCAGCTTGATATTGGCTGTAATATTAATTATTTATTTTTTTAACCATCGTTATGATGGCTTGCAGCTGTGGCAAGTACAAAATGTGCCCGGAATACAGATTTTGGTCTGGGTATTATCGGCAATTTCTTTTATATTTTTATATCCTTCCACATTTAATCTACTGGAAGTTGCTGCTATCTCCAAGCCAGAAGTTCACCTGTACGAAACAGGAATTATTCGTATTACCCGCCATCCACAAATGGTAGGACAAATAATTTGGTGCGTTGCTCATACTCTGTGGATAGGTACTACTTTTACATTAATTACCTCTATCGGATTAGTAGCCCACCATTTATTTGCTGTATGGCATGGCGATCGCCGTTTATATGCGCGTTATGGTGAAGCTTTTGAAAAAGTAAAACAACGTACTAGCACTATTCCTTTTGCTGCAATTATCGATGGTCGTCAATCTATCAAAGGTAAGGAATTCTTACGACCTGCTTATCTTGGTGTTGCTGGCTTTGTACTTTTAATTTGGTGGTCGCACCCCTTTTTGTTCGGTTTAACTAGTAGGGTAAAATGGTAAGCCAATAGAACTGAAGCACAGAAGGCAACAGGCATCTCAAATGCAAAAATATTGAATCCACGACCCATCTGTTGCAACCAGTTCGATGTAGGATAAATTCAAACATTTCTCCTGATATGGGTTACAATTTCCGTAAAAATAAGCTCGCTGGCTATTTCAATCGCCATACAGGTATACTTCGCTAAGGGAAACGCGCTCGCCGCACGTAATACTATAAGGTACGCTTCCCTAGCCGCGCGAACCTTAACACAAACGAGTTAACTAATAAGCCTGCTTCGGCATCTTTAAATAATTTGCTGTGACACAAATAGAATGGCTTTGTCTCGGAGGTGTTTTTTTAGGAAAGTAGAGTTTTAATAGTATGAAGGTTGCTCGTGTCATCTGCCCTTTCAGGGTGAATAATTAACGCCAGTTTTGTAATGGGAGGTTATATTGGATGACGGCAGCTTTGACCAAAAGTCGAAAATTTCAACAGCGAGCTATTTGTCATAATTACATGACAAGAGTGCTATACAAAAAAATAGATGTTTTATACAAGTAAGTAATGCTTTTTGGAGAACATACGAGTATAAAATTCTATAAAGTGCTGTTGCCATCAAATTGCAGACGCGATTTTAGTAATGAATGAAAACCATTAAGTTCAAGAGGCATCATGGTGTTGTCGGTTAATGAACGTACATTTACAAAAGAAGTTTTAGAATCTCAAATTCCAGTTTTAGTTAATTTTGAAGCACCTTGGTGCGGCTTATGTCGCATCATAAAACCTTTATTATTGCAATTTACATCTCAATGTGGCGAAGAAATTAAGTTAGTTGGAGTGAACGCCGATGATAATTTTAAACTCTCTACTACCTACAGACTAAAAACTCTTCCCACCTTGCTATTGATTGAAAACGGCATAGTGAGAAAGCGTTTGGAAGGTTTTAGCGGTAGAGACGACTTATTTACGGCTCTGAATGAAATGAAATACTGCTATACGAATTTACCCCAAACTTACAGCAGTAAAATAACAGCAAAATTAAGTCGTCGCTCGATCAAGCTTGGTGCCTAAATAAACAGAAACGCTCTATCCGTCATTTGATCGATCTTTGAAACTCCACCGCTTTTAGCTTTTAGCTAAACGGTTTATGATCCCCGCTAAAAATCTTTGATTTTAGTGGTCTTCAATTAGCGGTGAGTTACAATAAAGCCGCTAATTGTTCAATTAGTGATACCAACAGATAAATCAAGCGGTGTAGCTAAGAGCTATTGAAGCGAATACTTTTGATTTTATTGTGGGTGTAACAAAGCTATAAAGAAAAGGCAAAATTTTTTTAATTGTGGAAGGAATTAAATCGCTATATTTCCTTGGGGTATGCCGCTAGTTACGCAGTTAAAAAGCGTCTAATTGCCTTATATTGCAGCACTTTGCAAGGGACTGCATTATTAGCTCAAATTAGCAATCTGTCATCAGACTATTTTAATAACCCCACCCAAATACCCCTTGGGTGGGGTATTTTAACTAAAATTGTGTGTGTCACAATTGTTAACAGTTCCAACCGGGACAATTGCGGGGCGGATGGATAATTGACGAAGGACGGAGATTTTTCTCTGTCGCAACGAAACATTTTCTGCTTCGTAACAATGTTCTAATAAAAGTGAAAAATTCTAAAAGTAGGCATCAATGATGGAAGTGATCTATCAATATGCTTGGCTGATTCCAGTTTTACCGCTTTTAGGAGCGATGCTGGTAGGCTTAGGCTTAATCTCGTTTAATCAGGTGACTAACCGCCTACGACAGCTAAATGCCGTATTAATAATTTCTTTAATGGCAGCAGCAATGGGGCTGTCGTTTAGTTTGTTATGGAGTCAAATTCAAGGGCACCCGACTTATACGCGCACCTTGGAATGGGCAGCAGCAGGTAGCTTTCATTTGAATATGGGCTATACCGTTGACCACCTTACAGCGGTGATGCTGGCGATTGTTACCAGTGTGGCTGTATTGGTGATGGTATACACCGACGGCTATATGGCCCATGACCCAGGATACGTCCGGTTTTACGCCTATTTGAGTTTATTTGGCTCTTCAATGTTGGGTTTGGTAGTTAGTCCAAACCTAGTACAAATTTATATATTCTGGGAACTCGTAGGGATGTGTTCCTACTTGCTGGTTGGCTTCTGGTACGATCGCAAGTTAGCAGCAGATGCAGCCCAAAAAGCGTTTGTTACCAACCGGGTTGGTGACTTTGGTCTGTTGTTGGGCATCTTAGGACTTTTTTGGGCAACCGGAAGCTTCGAGTTCGAGGTAATGGGCGATCGCCTCGCAGAACTCGTACAAACTGGTTCTTTAAGCAATGCTCTGGCGATATTGTTTGCGATATTGGTCTTCTTAGGCCCCGTAGCGAAGTCGGCTCAGTTTCCGCTGCACGTTTGGCTCCCGGATGCAATGGAAGGCCCTACCCCCATTTCCGCGTTGATTCACGCGGCGACAATGGTAGCAGCGGGCGTTTTCCTAATTGCCCGGATGTACCCGGTATTTGAAAACGTACCGGCAGCAATGACCGTAATTTCTTATGTTGGAGCATTTACGGCGTTTATGGGGGCAACAATTGCCGTTACCCAAAACGACATCAAAAAAGGTTTGGCTTACTCGACCATTTCCCAACTTGGCTATATGGTGTTGGCGATGGGAGTAGGTGCTTATACCGCCGGTTTCTTCCATTTGATGACTCATGCTTACTTTAAAGCGATGCTGTTCCTCGGTTCCGGTTCGGTAATTCACGGAATGGAAGGAGTTGTCGGTCATGACCCAGTTGTGGCGCAGGATATGCGAGCAATGGGCGGACTGCGGAAGTATATGCCAGTTACGGCAATTACCTTTTTGATTGGTTGTTTGGCAATTTCAGGTATTCCACCTTTTGCAGGTTTCTGGTCAAAAGATGAAATTCTTGGTTCAGCCTTTGCAGTTAACCCATTCTTGTGGTTTGTAGGTTGGTTAACTGCCGGACTTACCGCTTTCTATATGTTTAGAATGTATTTCATGACATTTGAAGGCAAATTCAAGGGTAAAGACGAAAGTATTTTGCAGCAGTTGACAAAACCAGCAGTTGCAGCCAATTTTGACCCTGGAGCAATGAAGCAGGGAGAATTGGCAGAAACTCATGACGACCATTCACACGACAGTCACGGACACAGCGATACACCACATGAATCACCGTGGACGATGACTTTACCTTTAGCGGTTTTGGCAATTCCTTCGATGCTAATTGGTTTGGTAGGAACTCCTTATGCCAATTATTTTGAGGAGTTTATCTATCCACCCAGTGAAACTTTAGCTGAAGTGATGGAAAAAACGGCTGAATTCGATGCCACCGAGTTTTACACGATGGCAGGACTTTCCGTAGCGATCGCCGTTGTCGGAATTATCTTGGCAGTGTTGATGTATCGAGTCAAAAAAATCGATCCAGCAGCCATTGCAGCCAAATTTCCAACGCTTTACAAGCTATCTCTCAACAAGTGGTACTTTGACGATATTTACCACAGCGTATTTGTTCTCGGCTTGCGTCGTTTAGCCAGACAAGTATTAGAAGTTGACTTCCGCGTTGTCGATGGTGCCGTTAACCTCACCGGAATTTTCACCCTTTTCAGCGGTGAAAGTCTCAAGTACATAGAAACCGGACGCGCACAACTCTACGCCTTGATTATCTTTGGGGCAGTTTTGGGCTTAGTAATTGTCTTTGGTGTTACCTGATGTAGAAATGTCATATGTTACGTTTCTACTTGTGAATTAGATTGATGAGGATGAAGGCAGAAAAACTAATTTATCTGCCTTCATCTTTTTGAGCTTATGAGGAGTAGGGTAAGAGTTAGGAGTTATGAGTTATTAAGGTTAAAGGTCAAAGGTTAAAGGTTAAAATTCTCCTTGTCCCCTTGTCCCCTTGTCTCACCATCCCCCCATCTTCTCCTCTCACTCAATGCCCAATCCCCAATGCCCCATGCCCCATGCCCAATTACCCATTACCCATTCCCAAAGCAATCAATTTTTGTTAAATCAACCGGAACATTAACGCCAAATCAAAAAAAAACTGCTACTTAATAGCTAGTAGTTGATAGCCAAAATTTATTATTCCTTCCTAACTTTTTCGATGAATATAGCTAATTTTCCTTGGCTAACAACGATTATTTTGTTGCCCATAGCAGCATCGCTGTTAGTTCCCATCATTCCGGATAAAGACGGTAAAACAGTACGCTGGTTTGCTCTTATAGTCGGCTTGATCGATTTTGCGCTGATTGTTACCGCTTTTTACACCCAGTACGACTTCTCTAATCCCGATTTGCAACTGGTAGAGAGTTATTCTTGGGTTCCCCAATTAGGTTTAAATTGGTCGGTAGGGGCAGATGGTTTGTCAATGCCTCTAATTATTTTGACTGGATTCATTACCACGCTGGCAGTTTTAGCAGCTTGGCCAGTTACCTTTAAACCCAAGTTATTCTACTTTTTGATACTAGCAATGTACGGCGCACAAATTGCCGTATTTGCAGTTCAAGATATGCTGTTATTTTTCCTAGTGTGGGAACTCGAATTGATTCCGGTTTACCTCCTATTGTCAATTTGGGGAGGTAAAAAGCGGCATTATGCAGCCACCAAGTTTATCTTGTATACCGCTGGTGCTTCGTTATTTATCTTGCTTGCATCCCTAAGCATGGCATTTTACGGCGATAACATTACCTTTGATATGGCAACGTTAGCCGCAAAAGATTTTCCCCTCAAGCTGGAACTGGGGCTGTATGCAGCTTTTTTCATAGCTTACGCCGTCAAACTACCCGTTATTCCCCTACATACTTGGCTGCCAGATGCCCACGGTGAAGCTACAGCCCCCGTGCATATGTTGCTGGCAGGGATTTTGTTAAAAATGGGCGGTTATGCATTGATTCGGATGAATGCTCAAATGCTTCCCAATGCACACGCTTATTTTGCGCCAGCCTTAATAATTTTGGGGGTTGTGAATATTATTTACGCCGCCTTAACTTCCTTTGCACAACGTAACCTGAAGCGTAAAATCGCTTACTCTTCAATTTCTCACATGGGCTTTGTGCTGATTGGTATTGGTTGCTTCACCGATTTAGGTTTGAGTGGAGCTGTATTGCAAATGGTTTCCCACGGATTAATTGGAGCAAGTTTGTTCTTCTTAGTTGGTGCGACTTACGATAGAACCCATACCTTAATGCTCGATGAAATGGGCGGTGTTGGTAAAAGAATGAGTAAAATCTTTGCCATGTTTACCACCTGTTCGATGGCTTCTTTAGCATTGCCAGGAATGAGCGGTTTTGTGGCAGAGTTAATGATATTCGTTGGTTTTACATCCAGCGATGCTTATAGCAACACCTTCAAGATTTTCGTGGTGTTCTTAATGGCAGTAGGTATAATTTTGACACCGATTTACCTGCTGTCAATGTTGCGGGAGATTTTCTACGGTGAAGAAAACAAAGAGTTGACTTCTACTCAGAATCTTATAGATGCCGAACCCCGCGAAATATTCATTGTTGCTTGTTTGTTGATTCCAATTATCGGAATTGGTTTGTATCCGAAAATTTTGACTCAAATTTACGATGCGACAACAATTCAATTAACCGAAAGATTGCGCGATTCGGTACCGAGTTTGGCTCAACGGGAAGTTCCTGCGGTGTCAATGAGTGCGCCGAAGATTGGTAATTAGTTTGATTTTGAAGTAATTTTTTTGATGAAAGGATGGGTTTTGAAACCTGTCCTTTTTTTTATGGGGTTGTAAGAGAAGCAATTCGGAATAAAAAACGCCTTGGGATATATTTTTTTAACGCAAAGGAGCGCAAAGGAAAACGCGGAGGAGCGCAGAAGAAAGAAAGTTAGTAGGTTGGGTTGAGGAACGGTGGGAACTGCTATCTCAGGTTTAAGCGGTGCTGCTGCGACAAATGCAACTTTGGCATGGTTAGGTGGTGGCTCGCTTGCTGCTGGTGGCGGTGGTATGGCACTTGGTTCTCTTGTATTAGGTGGAATTACAGTTGGTCCGGCTTTGTTGATTGGTGGTTTTGTATTTGCAGGTCAAGGTGAAAAAGCTTTAACCAAGGCGCGAAAATATGAGGCTAAAATTAATAAAGCGATCGCTGAGATTGAATCTGTTGGGGATTTTTTAATACAGGTAAGAAAGCGGATTTTCGAGCTAACAGATTTACTCGAATCTCTTAATAACCGCGCAATTAAAGGACTTGACGAACTCGAATCTCTACCGTATTTCGATCTAAATCAGGACGCAGATAAATTTCAACAGGTAGCGCTACTGATAAAGGCAATTTCAGAAATCATGAAAACTCCTGTTTTAGATAGAAAAGGACAATTAAATCCTGCAACCGCGACAATTACTGCTAGATACCGCAGTCTGTGAGGTTATTAAATATGTCACTTAAGAAAATAAAAACTTTTGGGCTGCAAAATTTAAACCCTGCTGAATCTCTTGAACAAATGGTTTCAGCTTACACGGAATACCTTACAATTGCAGAACAAGAACGTACTAAACGCCGCGATATCGAAGCTTGGGAAAAAGAAGCGATCGCTCGAATTAATGCTCAACGCGAATTAGTAATAACATACCTCGATCGCTCTTTTGATGAGCGTGCGGAAAACTTTCGCGCTTTGTTTGGTGTAGTTGATAATGCGCTTGTATCGGGTGATAACGAACAGTTAGCGATTGCTTTAAATTCGATTACGGAAATTGCTAAATCTAGCCCTTTTAAAGACTTGGCTAATTTAAGTAACGTTCGCGCTGCATTGAATAATCCCGAACACGTATGGGAATTTTGAGTTAATCAGAAATATTATTGGTACGTGACGCTTAATCGCATTTTAATTAGTTATTAAATTTGTCGCAGCGTCACACACTAGGGTGTTGACTTTGGAGAGATTTTTATGCTTAAAGTTCATACAACTTTTATGTCGGTAACAACCATAATCTTTCTCCCTCACCCCACCCTAACGGGCACCCCTCTCCCAAATTTGGGAGAGGGGAAGGGGGAGAGGGCAATATCTTGGGGGCAAACACGTTTTTTGCATGATTTTTTATGCCTTAAAAGGACACAGAATCAACACCCTAGTCACACACCCTATAATTGATAAAAATACAGCATTTTGCAGATAAATGAGGCACACCATCATATTGTAAAACTCTTGTGGGATGGGCATCCCTGCCCGTCCGAATGTATTTTGAAAAGATCAAATATGCTGTAAATAGCCCGTGCAGACGGGCTTTGTTCTTGTAGCCCCAGGTTTCTAACCTGCGGGCGATTTTATTTACGATTTATCTCTTTGCGATAGTTAACTAAAATATCTATAGAATCGCATCAATTGTGGTAAACCTTCCATGCTAAACTACAACCCGTTACACTGCTTACCTTCTTCTGAAGAATTACCAGACTCTGACGAAACTCCTGTGGATAATGAATTACAAGATTTAATTCCCGGTTTGCTCAAAGCTATACTGGCTTTGATTTGGGCTGAACGTCGGGATTGGTTTTTTGGGGTAGATATGGGAGTTTATTATGATGCAAAGAAACCGGCTATTGTCCCCGATGGGTTTCTCTGTTTGGGTGTTGAGCGTTTTATTGATGAAACTCTACGCTTGAGTTATGTACTTTGGGAAGAGCAGAAACTTCCAAGTATGGTTTTAGAAGTTGTTTCCCAAACCTATCGAGGAGAATATAGCACCAAGAAAGAATTTTATGCTGAATTAGAAATTTTATATTACGTTGTTTACAATCCCCATCGTCGCCGCAAAGCACCTTTGGAAGTGTATAAGTTAATGAATGGCGAATATGTTTTACAGTCCGGAAATCCCGTTTGGTTGTCGGAGATTGGTTTAGGAATTGGTTGCGAAAGAGGAACTTATCAAGGTATCACGCGAGAATGGATGTATTGGTACGACGAATCAGGAAAAAGATATTTTACCCCTGAAGAACGTATTACTGAAGCTGAAGAACGCCGTCAAGAAGCGGAAAATAGGGCGCAAATGCTGGCGGAACGTTTAAAAGCGCTGGGTGTAGATCCAGATACTTTGGGTTAAGAGTAAAACTACGCTCAATTGTAAAATACACTGATAAAGCCGTAATATTGTGTACTAGTAAATTTATAGAGTAATTTATTTGCTTTATTCTGTAAGAGTTTGTTGTTAGCAATTTCTATGAATTTACTAAAGAATAAGTTTCAAGTCGGCATTGCACTTCTAAGTGTTATTGGAAATTTAGCATTTTTACCCAGTGCTGAAGGTAGTGTAAATAGTAATCTTTCTGTCACAGTTAAGGGACTTAAAAATCAAACAGGACAAGTTTGTTTTAGCCTTTTTTCTAGCAGTCGCGGTTTTCCTAGCAATAATGAACGTGCTATCAAAGCTCAGTGCGTTAAGCTTGACGATCGCGATGCAAAGCTGAATATTCCTGCTTTAAAAGCCGGAACCTATGCGATCGCAATGTTTCACGATAAAAATGGCGATGGCAAACTTAATACGAACGGTTTAGGTATACCTAAAGAAGGTTTCGGATTTTCTCGAAATCCTCGAATTCTTACTGGCCCCCCTAAGTTCGGCGATTCGGCTGTATTTGTAGTTGGTTCGAGTACTGATATTCAAATCAATATGAACTACTTTTTTGGCGGTTAATAGAGAGCAACTGCAATTCCCACAGACGTGATGGAAGACGTAGCACTGCTACGTCTCTACATCATTTATTTTTCTAATTTCTTCTTTACAATACACTAGTACTATAATTGATGATAGACTGGCTAATTAGTTTATCCCGGAAGAGTCGAATCGTATTTGCGGGATAAATTTTCTTATGCTTGCCAATAAGAATACAGTTTGAGTGATGATTTCGCTGTTGTTGAGGGAATTATATATATAAAGCCATTTAGGGCAGATTGTAAAAAACATTAATTAGTAAAAGCATTTACGGAAACATGGATATTAAATTAGGCTTTGGCTCAATTCCAAGATTGCAGTATATTTTTGTGAGCAGAGAAAATGATTACTGCTGGTACGCACTTTCTGAAGAAAAAAAGCAGATTCCAATTTACGATAAAGCTTTGACTGGGATAATCACTGGAATCGAAGTTAATAAAAAAGTAGAAACTTCATTTGGAGAAACGGAAAAAACAGATTTATATATTCTCGCAGATAAGCCCTACGTTGTGCGATCGGGTAGCGATTCCTACTTTTCTAAAGGTTTGTTAATGTCTTTGGATAAAGTCAGTGCTGAAGAATTACAGCAGCCATTAACAATTACCATTGAACCTGGTGATAAAAAAGTTGTTTTTTGTAAAGTTTACAATCCAGCAACTTACAGAAGTATAGATGTAAATTGGGAGGAACATAAAGAAATTAACTGGCAAGTTTTAGGACAAAATATCGGTTTAAAAATTAATCGCAAAGCACAATTTAGTACCGAGTTTACAACTGCTGAATTGCGCGAAAATTTAATTGCTCAATCCGATAAGTATTTAAGACTTTTAAATTGGAGTACCGAACAAGGAAGAGAATATTTGCAGCAAAGATATCAAAAACGCTCCCGTCAGCAATTAAATGATGCAGAGCTTCTGGATTTTATTGATTATTTGAAGTTGCAGCCACAGAGATTGTAGTTATTTTTGAGAGGGGGGATGGGTAGAGGGGGTAGAGGGGGTAGAGGGGGAGAAAAGGGGACAAGGGGACAAGGGGAAAAATAACTCCTAACTCCTAACTCATAACTCCCTACTCCCTAAAAAATTAACGTACCCGACAGAATTTTCTATCGTTGTCATCTTGGGGATTTTGCCAAGAGTAAGCAAAATGGCTAACTCCTTTGATGTATGGCTTGTATTGACTTAAAGCCTGCATTTGTTTTTCTAAAGGTGGACGATTGCTGATGGATTTACCCCAAGCTCCCGCTAAGGCTGGAATTACCTGGGTTCCTGGTTTAGCGGTATCTATAACTCGTTTTACTTGAGAAACAATACAGTTACTAGTACCGCATTTTCCGTAAGCCATCGGATGCCATTCTAAGGAATTAGGAAATCTATCCCAAGGTTGTAAGCGCGAATCGTAACCTTTTCCTACTGTTTTATTTCCACCGGGGAAAAATACGACTCCTGCGGGAACTCCTATTTGCTGGGCTGGATAAGCTGCTAGTGCTACAAAATCTAGAATACCCTGCATGGCATGAGCAACGGAAAGCTGCCACAATTCTGATTGCAGTAAGGGTTGTCTTTGTTGTGGAGAGTTAAGTGCTTTTTGCTGAATCGGTGGAGTGCGCCCCTGCCATAAGGGTTCTCCTTCTTGAGGATACTGTTTGTCAAGCTTAGCTATATCTGATGATGTAACGTATCCCTTGCTCAAAAATAGCCGAATCATTCCCAATCCTTTGTTATTCAGCGCTCGTTGAAATAAGGCTTGTTGAGTAGATTTGCTGTACAACCACAAATCTGTAACTCTCGTAGCGATGGAATCTTTACCTGCTTGACGCGGGTAGCGCACGTAATCAAATAGTACACCATCAGGACGACGGCGCGTTACTTCCGTTACCATTTCATAGAAATCGCGCTTAGCCTGTAAATTATAAGGATCTACAAATACTTGAGAACCGTTATCTACTACATACAAACTAGTTTGACCTTTTCCGTTGCGGGCGATCGCCTCTTCTCGATCTTTACGTTTGGCATAGGTATAGCCAAAATTGGTGGTAAACATCCAGGAATATACTTTTAATCCCCGCTCGCGCCCTTTTTGAATGCTTTGCGCCAATAAATCGGTGTTTTCTTGACCTTTGTCACGAAGTACGGAAGGCCATACTGTAGGATTCGAGTTTTTTGGTAACAATACTCGCCCATCGTAAAAAGTTTCTACATAAACTTGGTTGTAGCCTTTGTTAACAACATTATCCATAATTCTGTCAAGTGCCCCCGCTTGAACGTCACAGGGATACAAGCGCAACCAGATTGCTTGGACTTGGGGCCAAGTGCTTCTGCGACAGTCACTTACAGCTTGTGAGTGCTGTCTCACTAATTGCTGATAACGATTTGCGGCTTCGCGATCGCCTTTTTGTGCTGACAAACGCAACTTTTCTTTTTCTTTTACTGCGGTAGATGTTATGTGACAGTAACTAGTTACTTGTGCGTTTGCTGGCTGACTTTTGAGGTAAGGAAGAAATAAAGTCGTACTGAAAATTACTGCAAACAGTTGTCGTAAAATTAACTTTGGCTTTGCGACACTCAAGGCAAGCTTAGACATATTCACTAATAAAATTAAAAATTTTTACCAACCCCAATACACTTTTATTCGGTAACGTGTATTTTATTACATAATTTTGCAATGGGAGCTTTGAAGCCTATATTTTATCGACTTCTAATATCTTATTTCTGTTGCCGTATATCATTATTCGATTTTTTTCTAAATGTCAAGAAGGCAACTTCAAGTAATTAAAAGCAATTATATGTTTGTTTTATTGCTCGTCAACTATACCGTAGTATCTACAGCTAGATATAATACTTCCATTTTTTGATTTTTTATTTCTATCAATAAACCCAAAAATACACAAGGTCTTAGAGGATGTAAGAATGCGTCAATAACTATACTAGGAACCTCTCTCCAAACCTCTCTCCTAAAAGGAGAGAGGCTTATTACCCCCATTCCCTCATAGGGAAGGGGGGCAGGGGGGTTAGGTTTCCCAGGTGCTGGAAGTAAAACATAATACTTTTCAAACATCCTCTTAATACTTGTGCCAAAAACTACTTGCTTTTCGGTTTAAGGTAACGATGCAATTTCTTCTCCCCTTGTTAAAAGCTTGCTCTATTTAGCAATTTTCTAACAAGATCAAAGTAATGCTGTAAAAACTAGGCATTATAGCCCACTTTGTATAAACTTGAAATGCAAGCGATAGATTTTTTGCAGCCCGATTGTGTAATACAAGTGCAGTATTTATGATTATGGGAATTAGTCTAAACAGTTAATGTTTAGCTTCGATTTAAAGCAAATAAAGAATAATTGATAATAAATTAGAAATAATGAAAATTTAATAAATTGTTACGGTTAGCAGTTGTTTTTCGTGAACTACTAACCGCGAACAAAAAAAGATAGAGTAACTACGAACCACGTCTGAGCGCAGTTTCGACTTGCTTAAACTCTTTTTCCAAACGATTTTTGAGCTTTTCAGGTACGGGACGATTTGGGTAAGAACTGTAATGTCCAGCTAAAGAATTAAGAGCAGTTCGCATGGTTGTAAAGGAGCTTAAACCTGATACAGAGTTGTTACGCTGATAACGAGCTGCAAACTCATTAATCTTTTTACGTGCATCTGCTTGAACTGCTGCTTTGTCAGCGGCATCATCAGGTGAAGCTAAGGCTTCTCTCAATACACTGACTATATTTAGAGTGTCTTGACGATAATCTCCACTGAGTTGATCTCGACTACCCGAACATCCAGTCAAACCTATGACTACAACTAAAACTAAGGCAAGTAAACGTGACCAATAGTGTTTCATATGCATTGAATGTGAACAAATACTTAAATCAACGTCCATCGTATCTTGTATTTGTATCGTAGGGATCGTTTTTGAAGAAGCGTGAAGCAGTTATCAGTGAACAGTTAGCAGTGAGCAGTTGCAAACAGGTAAATCTAAAATCTAAAATCCAAAATTGTCACACTTTTTCATAAAGCGTATTCCTTTGTTGATATGTTCTTCCTAAAGCAGTAATAGTATTCTGTAGAGTTTCGACTTCCATACAGGTACCGCCTACAGCACCTGCCATTGTGGTAATATGCTCTTCCATTAATGTGCCGCCAATATCGTTACAGCCACAATTTAAAGCTTTGGCAGCCCCTTCAATTCCTAGCTTTACCCAACTTGGCTGATGATTCGGTATCCAGTTACCTAAATAAATTCTGGCTACAGCAGTAAGTAATAGTGACGAATCTAACTCTGGCTGGTCGCGTCCTACACGTTTACGTAAGGGTTTTGGAGCTTCTTGACCGACAAATGGTAACAAAATGAACTCCGTTATTCGAGCCGGATAAGCTTCATTTACGGCAGTTTTTTGTAGCGATCGCAGTTTTTCTAAATGTCCAATTTGTTGCTCTACGGTTTCGATATGTCCCGACAACATGGTGCTGGTAGTGGGTAAACCTAATTGATGGGCAGTGCTAACAATTTCTAACCAAGTTGCTGAGTTGGTTTTTTCGGGACAAAGAATGCGTCTGACTTCATCGTCTAGTACTTCTGCCGCTGTTCCTGGCATGGAGCCTACACCAGCTTCTTGTAAAGCGGCTATTACTTGGGCATAATTTAGTCCATCAAGTTTGGCGATAAATTGTATTTCTTGGGGGGAAAAAGCATGAAGGTGTAATTGAGGAAAATCTTGCTTGATGGTTTCTACTAATTTGAGATAGTAAGTTAAAGATTTACCATCTATTTTGGCTTCGGGGTTCAATCCTCCCTGCATACAGATTTCTGTGGCACCTCTTTTTACTGCGTCTGTAGTTTTTTCTAAAATTTGTCCCCAATCCAGCCAGAAAGCACCTTCATCACCGTCATCTCTTCTGAATGCACAGAAACTACAGTGTTGCTCGCATATGTTAGTAAAATTAATATTTCGATTAATTATATAAGTGACGGTATCTCCGGCTTGGGAAAATCGTAGTTTGTCGGCTGTTGTGTTGATAGCATTTATAACGCTGTTGTCGGTTTGTTTTAATAACGTAATTCCTTCTTCAGGAGATAAATCATCACCCCTCAAGGCACATTCAAGAATTGCATCGACTGTATTTTTGACAGAAACTTTCATAGTAATTTTTGGAAAAAATAGCGTTTTTCAAAAATGAAGGCACATAAAGGCATATATATTATTTTTACAGGTAATATCGGTTTGTAACGTAAATTACCGAATTGAGTGAGAAGGGGGAGAGTGGGGGGATGGGGAGACAAGGAGAGTTAGGATAAATATTACTATTAACTTTTAACTTTTAACTCCGAACTAATAACTCATAGTACCCATTCTAAAAAAGTGAATTTCAAGCATAATAACTAAAAGCACTTTGCCAGCTTATTATTTTTCTTCATGAGTATCATCCAACCGAAGAATCTTTTATCAGTGCCAAGCGGAGAGTTACGGATTCCTCGATTACCACCTAGAGCGGGTATTGCCAATCAAAGCATTTTATTTTCATTGGTTATTCCCACTTACCTTGAAGCTGGTAATATCAATAAAATCGTCAGAACATTAACTCGCTTGCTCGATGAAAGTATACCAGGAGATTACGAGCTAATTATAGTTGACGACAATAGCCCGGATGGTACTTGGGAAGTCGCTTTGTCGATGACTTCAGAATTCCCGCACTTACAGGTGATGCGACGGGAAAACGAACGAGGGCTTTCTTCTGCGGTAATTCGGGGCTGGCAAAATTCTAGAGGGCAAATATTAGGTGTAATTGATGGAGATTTGCAGCATCCACCCCATATATTGTTGCAATTATTAAATGCTATTGAAAAAAAATCCGATTTAGCTGTTGCGAGTCGCCATGTGAATGGTGGTGGCGTAAGTAGCTGGAGTTTTATTCGGCGTTTGTTATCTCGCGGCGCTCAATTGTTAGGATTGATTATATTACCGCGAGTCACGGGTAGAGTTTCCGATCCGATGAGCGGTTATTTTATGGTGCGTCGTAGCTGCATAGAAGATATCGCTTTTAATCCTATAGGCTACAAAATTCTGTTAGAAGTTTTAGGAAGAGGAAAAGTAGACGAAATCGCTGAAGTTGGTTATGTATTTTGCGAGCGTCAAGATGGAGAAAGCAAAGTGAGTTGGAAGCATTATCTTGACTATATTCGTCACTTGTTAAGGCTGCGTTTTTCTTCGGAAAAGGTAGCACAATTAAGCCTGCGCTGGGGTTTTCCCATCGGTAAATTTATTCGCTTCGGTTTGGTGGGTTTAAGCGGAGTATTCGTAGATATGACAATACTTTATTTACTCAGCGACCCAAATACTTTAGGTTTGCCTTTGACTCGTAGTAAAATTATTGCGGGAGAAATAGCTATCTTTAATAATTTCTTGTGGAATGATGCTTGGACTTTTGCCGATGTCGCGATGGAACAAAAAGGACTGAAACAACGTTTGAAGCGATTCTTGAAGTTTAATATAATTTGTTTTGCAGGATTAGCAATTAATGTGTTGGTTTTGAATTTAGTATTTAATTTTGTTATTTCTAATCGTTATATTGCAAATTTAATTGCTATTGCCGTAGCTACCGTATGGAATTTTTGGGTGAATCTTAAACTTAGTTGGCGAGTTACGCAAGTCAAATAGTTTTAAATAATTATATTATTTAAAAGGCGAACTTTAATTATATAAGAGCGTCTACTATCGAACTAGATGAGTTGACACTTAGCTATGGCTCGCATATATTCCCGGTGGTTTCACATTTTACTGCTTTTAGTTTGGCTAGTCATCGGAATTAGCTTGCGTTTGACTAATTTGTCTGGTAAATCTCCTTGGACTGATGAATTTTCGACTTTAGTATTTAGTTTGGGAAATAGTTTTTTAGGAGTACCTTTAAACCAAGCTATTACTATTAATACTTTGTTGCAACCGCTACAGCCAAATCCCTCAGCTGGTGTCAGCGATGTTTTAACTAATTTATTTAATGAAAGTAACCATCCGCCAATATATTTCGTATTGACTCACTTGTGGTTGAAGTTATTTCCCACAAATGCAGGTTTAGTTTCTGTATGGGGTGCGCGTTTGCTGGCTGCAATATTCGGTGGATTATCAATTCCAGCAATATTTGGTTTAAGCTGGTTGGCGTTTCGTTCCCGTTTGATAAGTCATTTAGCTGCTGCAATGATGGCAGTGTCGCCATTTGGTATTTTTTTAGCGCAAGAAGCCCGTCATTATACTTTAGCTATTCTGTGGGTTATAGCATCTCTTGCTTGTTTAATTATTACCTTACGTCATATAAAGAATCGCACTCAATTACCTATTAATATCGCATTTTGTTGGGTAATAGTTAACGCTTTAGGTATTGCAACTCATTACTTTTTTGCTCTGACTCTTTGTGCCGAAGTTTTTGTTTTGATGTTTACGATGTGGAAAGAGTGGAGAAACAAAAATACAGTAGTTGAACACACTTTTAGTTTTTTGAGTTCTCCGTGGAAACGTATTTATGCAGTTGCTCTTGGGACATTTTTTGCGGGATTAATATGGATACCAATATTTATTAACAATAGTTACGGTGATGATTTAACCGATTGGATTCAAGGAGAGCGTGTTGGATTTGCTTGGATTAGTCCAATTTTTCAAGCAATAGCCGCTTGGATTACAATGATTTCCTTATTACCAGTTGAAGCATCTCAATTAGCAGTGGTAATTGTTTCTGGATTGGGAATGATTATTTTCTTTATTTGGTTAATACCGATTTTGATTCGTAGTTATAAAGTGCAGTTATCATCATCGGAAAATAAGTTAATAATTCAGGCATTATCTAGCTTTATTTTAGGAGCAATCACTTTATTTTTTATATTTACTTATTTTCTCGGAATTGACTTAACACGCGGTGCTAGATATAACTTTGTTTATTTTCCCGCAGTAATGGTTTTAGTAGGAGCTATTTTAGCAACAATTTGCGATAATAAAAGCGCAGAAAAGATTAGATGGGGAGTCACGGGTAAACAAGCAGTCGCGATAATTTTGCTAATGGGATTTATTAGTTCAATTACCGTCGTTTGCAATTTAGGATATCAAAAATATTATCGTCCAGATTTATTTGTAAAATTAATCGAAAAAACATCCCAAAACCCAGTACTTATCGCTACTACTCAAAAAACCCACGTTCAAATAGGGGAAACTATTGGAGTAGCCAGAGAATTTAAGCTTGCAGATTCAAATCAAAACTTAAATCAAAACTTAAACGTAAGATTTCTACTTGCTCATCAAGATAAAGATAGAAAAGCCCCTACAATTACTTTGCAAAATACATTAAAAAGATTATCACGACCAATTGATTTATGGCTGGTAAACTTTCACGCACCAGCAGAAGTTAATAACTGTATTGCAGACAATCGAGATTTACCAAGTATTGACGGTTACGAATATAAGCTTTTTCACTGTGAATAATTAGATTTGGGAATTGGTAATTAATCGTTGGTAGGTTGGGTTAGGCGCACAAAATATTTAATAAGTAACAAATAATTTCCTGAAGCGTCGTAACCCAACATTGCATTGCTCGCTCGTATTTAATCATATCTATCTACAATCATGATGTTGGGTTACAACACGATTAATCTAGATTTTCGTTACAGATTCAATAAATTTTTTCGTGTGTAACCCAACCTACTTATTAATTCCTACTTCCGAGAAACTAACTATTAATCCAAAATCTAAAATCCTTTAACTCCTAACTCTGAAAAACCTGCCATTGTTCGCAAATTTGAACAACGAATCAATTCGATGAAGTTTAAAATAGAACGCTTTTCGATTTTTGCAATGGTTTCGATTGCTTTTAAAAGATATTCTGCTGCTTCCGCTTCGCTATAACCTCGTCGCTGTACCAAACGAATCGCAGCCATATCAGCAGCAACTTCCGACTCTTGAGAACGATTGTTGCGGTACATACGCAGAAGGGCGATCGCACTTAATCCACCAGCGGCAACTACTCCTACTGCATCACCTTGAGCCGCTTCTATCAAACCACCAAAAAGTCCAACTAACGCCACACCTTGATATATATTTGGTTTAAACCACTGTATTTCTGTTAACCAGCTAACAGTACGTAACAGTAATAAATCCCGTTGTTGCTTTGTCAGATTGCGCCACAAATCAAAGTTAATATATATAGGTCTTTCTCGATGCCAAGGTAATGGAAACGATGCATCAATTACTTTTGTTTGTTCCGGTTTACTAATTATTTTTATCGTATTCCTAGCTGAAGCAGGCATTAAATCTGACAAACGGCGAATTTCTACCTTTGGCTCCATAATTAAAAGTTGGTAATTGAGAATTGGGAATAGAAGTTTATGAGTATTTTTTTTCTTAATAGATACTTTTATTCAAACGTTATAGACTCGACTCAAGTAGTAATTATTAAGTCTATTTTTAACCAATCTAATTTATTTATTTATAGAAAAATACCCGCGCTCAACTATTTTGAGTCATTGAAAGGCTCGGTTGCAATCTCCAGCCGTTACAAATTCATTACTTACTAATTTTTTTGTCTTATCTGAAAATACTTAGCTGAAAATAGTAAAGTAAATAGAAGGCTTTCCTATGCCCAATGTTCAATCCCCAATATTTACTAAGTATTAATTTTTATGGATGCTTTTGCTCCTGTAGCTCCCCAATGGACTTCTCAAGCCACTCATGCTTTTGAATTTTGCTGTCCTAAGTGTGGCTCAACCAGTCGTGAAGCCGAAAAGGTTTGGATAAATAGACGTTCCCCTGTAGTTACAGAAGGGTATCGTCGAAAATGGCAAGAATTTTATTACTGTAACTGCTCTCATGTGTGGTGGGCTTGGAGTAACGATAGGCTACCTGCGGATAATTCCCAAAGAATGCCCGATTAATAAATACTAAAGGGAAAAAATGACTCAAACACTACCTAAAATATTAACAGAAACCTTAATCACATTTGAAGATTTTGTCAAATTAGAAACGGGAGATAAGAGATATGAGTTACATAATGGGATACTTGTAGAAGTGGCTCAACCAATCGGGGAACATGAAAACGTTACAGGGTTTTTGATTAGAAAATTATTAGCCAAATTTGAAAATTTTGATTTACCTTACTTTATTGCTCCCAAAGTATTAATAAAACCAATTGGTAAAAATTCTGGTTTTTTGCCCGATGTTCTAGTATTAGACAAGCGTAATTTAGCAAACGAGCCATTGTATAGAAAGGAATCTACTGTTTCTCAAAGCGCAACAGTTCCATTAGTTGTAGAAGTGGTTAGTACAAATTGGCAAGACGACTACGCATTAAAGTTTGACGAGTACAGCGATATTGGCATACCCGAATACTGGATTGTTGATTATTTAGGTCTTGGTGGTAAAGAGTTTATTGGCAGTCCAAAAAAACCAACTTTTACTTTGTGTGAATTAGTAAATGGTCAGTATGTCAGAACTCCATTAACAAGTGGAGCCATTCAATCAAAAGTATTCCCTGAGTTAAATTTAACAGTGGAGCAAATTTTTGATGCTGCTAAATTTTAAGATGAATCTTCGTATATTTATAGACAAGTGGGTCAAATTAAATATAAAACCTCACCCTGCCGTATCGCTTCCCTCTCCTTACTAAGGAGAGGGATTGAGGGTGAGGTCTTATCTTATATTTAATTACACCTACCTACTTACTAAAAAAGCAGGGAGCAGTAACTTACTTACTCCCTACTGTCTAGTTATTTTGAACTCTTTTATAGATATCGATTTAGAACTTGAAGGTTGTACGTAATGTACCTACGTAAACAGTATCGTTATCGTTGTTGTGTTCGGGGTTGAAGATTACTAACAAGCCAGGAGTAACGGCGATGTTGTCGTTAAGCTTCATCTTGTAAAGACCTTCTAAGTGGTAAGAAGTATCTTCGTCTTTAGTAGCACCTGCAACACCACTGATTTGAGTCAATTTAGGTGGCTGACCGAAGATTAAACCCAAGGTATTACCCTTAGCACCAAAGTCTTTTATGCCGAGTGTAGCAGCCCAATACTCAACTTCTGAATCTCCAGTACCACTAGTTTCATCTGCATCAACAAAACCGTACCAACCACCAAGAGTTGTCTTTTTGTTGAGTTGTAAAGCAGCTTGTACACCGTAGTGGTTGGAGGTAGTTGCAACACCACTGCCAAAAGGTCTTCTAGCAGAATTGCCAGCTATGCTACTACCCGTGCTACCAGTAACGTTAGTGTCACTGCCATCATCGAAACGACGCACGTAAGTTGCACCTATGTTCAAAGCTTTTATAGGCTGGATTTCTACCTGACCTAAGAAAGCATTGTTGCCATTGAAAATACCAGTCTCGGTGTCAGCTGGATTACCAGAGCTATAAGAACCGCTCAATTTAATCGGAGACTTCTTACCACCTAACACTGCTGTTAAACCAGCGTCACCGCTCGCAGCACGGTAGATAGGGCTGAAACGTCCGTAACGAGAGATAGCACCACCACCACTGCTTTGGAACAAGGGGTTGAATACGTTGACGTTTTCGTAGATATCAGCCTCATTAACGTCAAGCTTAGCCTTAACTCCTTTTACATTAAAGCTGTAGTTTAATTCGGTGAGGTCAAATGTGTTACCGTTATCACCATCAAAGCTCAAGCGAGACATTCTGGTGCCTGTTGCACCATTAAAATCGGGAGTGTTGCGAGCCTGTAAACGAACTCTCAAGTTGTCTTTACCAGTAAAGCTGGTATCAAAGTTCAAACGAGCGCGGTTTGTTAAGATTACGTTGTCTTCTACGTCATCTGAGCTACCATTAGCTTTCTCATCGCCAAAAGCACCAGAAACTGCAAATACAACTTCACCGCTTAACTTAGCAGTAGTGGAGAACTGGTTAGCTTCCAATTGTGCAGTGCGGGACTCCACACTATCTACACGACCGCGTAGAGTAGCTAATTCAGCACCATACTCTTCTTGCAAGCGCTTCAAGGTTTCCATGTCACCCGAACCAACTTGCTCGGTTGCGATCGCAATCAATTCGTTCATGCGATCTAAACAAGCGTTCAAACCAGCAGCGAATTCGTAACGGGTTAAAGCACGGTTTCCACGGAAGGTGCTGTTGGGATAACCAGCAATACAACCGTAGCGCTCAACCAAAGATTGCAATGCTTGGAATGCCCAATCGGTGGGCTGTACGTCGGAAAACTGGGAAACGGATGTTACTTGACCAATGTTGTTAGATTCCCCCGATAGCTCGGCAACAGAAGTGGTCTTTTCGGTTGCTTCACCAGCGAATGCGCCGTTAGCAGCGAAAAATGTTGCAGCAAGAACTACTGGACTTAACTTGAAAACGTTCCAGAAAAGCTTTGTCATTTTTTCTCTCACTCACACCTACCGTTTGGGGCAGCATCAAGTTATTCGTTTTTTATTTTACGAATATTTACTGATGACTGTTGTGTTTAATTAAAATCTATATATAGTAGTTAAAACAAGTAAACTAATACACTTTTTGCAGATTTCTTCTTGTTTTTATATATTTTTGGTAGGTAATTATCGTTTATAGGTATATTAGCGTTCGTTTTCTATTTAAAGTTTTATAGCAGATTTTTTAATTTTTATTGGTATTTTTTATCACAATACTTACTATATGTAGCGAGCTTATTTGAAGTTTACTTTTAAAAGTCAGTTTAAATTCACATCTTGCACGATTACCAACAACAGCCTTGGAATTTATTCCAAGGCTCACATACAAAGTCTTCTAAACAAGACTGAATAAGGCTTTTAGTGCGTTTTAACGTACTTTGTCTATTAGCCGCATCAATCAATTTCTCTGCGAGAAAGCCTCCGGCTTACAAGGCGGGAATTTAGGCTTAACAACAATGCTGCAAGATGTGAATTTGAATTAACCCAAAATACTCAGAAGCCCGGTACCTTTAAGATACCGAGCTTCTTTGTGTTAAAATTTCCGATTGGATTCAAGCTGCTGCTTTCTTTAAAGATAATCACAAAAAAAGCCTGCAAAAACAGGCTTCGTAAAGTTTATAAAATTAAAATTGCTCGCACCATCTTAGAATTTGAAAGTAGTACGAAGAGTACCTACATAAATGGTGTCGTTATCGTTATCATATTCTGGATTGAAAATCACCAACACGCCAGGAGTAATAGCAATATTATCATTGATAGGCAATTTATAAAGCGCTTCTAAGTGATAAGAAGCATCTTCATCTTCACTATCAGCAATATCATTACTGGTTACTCTAGGTGGTTGACCGAAGATCACACCAAGGGTACTACCTCTTGTTCCAAAGTCTCTGAAAGCCAACGCAGCAGCCCAGTAGAACATTTCGGCATCCGCACCTTGATTTGGTCCGGTTTTGGCTGTTGCGTCTGAAAAACCAGCCCAACCAGAAAGAGCTATTTTAGAAGTGGGGCTTACTAAAGCTTGTACGCCGTAGTGGTTGGCAGTAGTTGCAACTTCACCAAAGGGCTGATTGGCAAGAATGCTACCTGTAGAATTAAATAAGCTAACGCCACCTTCTTGATTTTGATATCTACGAGCATAGGTAAGACCAAGACCAATGGCTTTACTTGGTTTGAAACTAACTTGACCGATGGCTGTATAATTACCGTCAAAAAGTCCACGACCGGATGCGGGGTCGCTGTTTTCATCAGCCGTGTAAGCAACTGATGCGCTGATTGGAGATTTAGGAGCGAAGGTTAATGTTAAACCAGCACCACCACCTTGACGGTATATAGGGCTAAAACGTCCGTAGCGAGAAATAGCACCGCTACCACTGCTTTCAAAGGCAGGGTTAAAAACTTCCATGTTGTCGTTAAATTCGGCATCGACGGCATCAATTTTCACCCGTAATGCATCGCTGAGTGGAAACTCATACCACATTTCACCAATATCAAAGTCGTTATCGTTATTTGAGTCAAAGCCCAAACGAGCCATGTCGGTACCTGTGACATTATCGTATCTGGTCACGTTTGCAGCTTCCAAGCGGACTCTTAATTTATCCTTCCCTGTAAAACTAGAATCAAAGTTTAAACGTACCCTATTGCTAAAGGTTGTATTATCTGCACTACTTTCTAAGTCTGTATCACCAATAGCCTCGCCAAAAGCATCAGAGAAAGCGAATATTACTTCACCACCTAATTTAGTAGTAGTCGAAAATTGATTTGCTTCTATTTCAGCGGTACGAGCTTCCAATGCATCTACCCTACCGCGCAAGGTTGCTAGCTCTGCACTAAATTCTTCTTGTAAACGTTGTAAAGTTGCTAAATCTTCTCTACTAACAATATTTGTCGTAGCCGCTGCAATCAGTTCGTTAACTCTATCCAAACAAGCATTCAAACCAGCGGCAAATTCATAACGAGTTAAAGCGCGATTCCCCCGATATGTACCGTTAGGATAACCTGCTATACAACCATAACGCTCTACCAATGATTGCAATGCTTGAAATGCCCAATCTGTTGGCTGTACGTCAGAAAACTGCGATACTGATGTTACCTGAGCCATCGAATCTGTTTCTTCAGATAACTCAGCAACAGGCGTTACTTGTTGGTTAACTTCTTCTGCAAATGCACTGTTAGCAGTAAAAACTGTAGCTGCTGCAATTACTGGACTTAGTTTCAGAATATCCCAAATTAGTTTTCTCATCTTCTCACTCACACCGGTAAAATTGTGCTTACACGTAAAATCATAAGTTTTACCCTTAAATTAAAAATTCTTATTTAATAAAAATTAAGATTAAGTTTAAATTAAGGGATTCTACTTATGAATAAACAAGCTAATTCTACCAGAAAAAGGTTAAGTGGTTAACAGTATTAACCATTTAACAAGATGATTATTTTCTACCATCTTTATTAGGTAAACGTATAATGATGCGACGTTTGTGACGCACCAAAACCTGCTCGTCTTCAAACTGTTGCAATAAACGAGTTACGGTAACACGTGTTGTATTTAATACTTCTGCCATCTCTTGATGAGTAACGTTCAGGTCAATAAGTTTACCTTGTTCTACTTCACGACCGAACTTTTCACTCAACCAAACTAAAAATTGCCACAAACGTAGCGAAATTGGTTTGCGATGTACTATACTAAGTAACTCCTCTGACTGTTGAATGTGAGAAACCAAGGCTTCAACGTCTTGATGCCACATTTGAGGTGGTAGAACGCTTACTTCAACGCTGGTTAGACATTCGATTTGGTAAGGCTTAACGGTTGTAAGTGGATAGCCAACCAAATCTCCCGGACCCCAGTAGCCTAGAGTGATGAATGCCCCATCTTCACTCCAGGTTAATGTCCGAACTGCACCGCGCTCGATTCTCCAAAGTACGTCGTTACGTGGCGGAATTACTTCGCGACGAGTAAACAGTCTTTGTGGTAAGGAACTGCTAGTGTTATTGTTTGTGTTTTGTGAAAAACTGCTGTTTACAGGACGATTTGTAGAATACATTCTCTAAGATTCCTTTGTTGGTTAGATTTGTTTTTGCTTGAATTTAAAGCGGTCAAAGGTATCCAATAGATTTGCCACCACCCTGTAAACATGGTCAAATCAAATTAGGATTTACTCATACAATTAGCGATTTGTATTCGCTCTCTTCTTTAGTAGATAGTTTTTGCTTGGCTCAGCCAAAAGGTAGATGAAGTGTCTCAAGGAACTCTGCTAAATTATAAATAATTCACGCTCCGAGTGTGCAGTTCATCCTATAATATGTCCGCTGAAAAAAGTAATGCTGTTGGCTCCATAAAAAATATCGGAAGGCTACAAGTTATTAGCAGTAAAAATCTCAGAGATATAAAGTATATTTAGTCACTTTGGCATAAGCACAACAGTTCCCATTATTACGTAAATTTGCTATTTTGTGTTTATGAGAGCGGATACAAATTTGCTTTATACTGAATTGCGAAATTCTCTCAAAAAAAAAATATGTGGTGTCTAGAATTACGCTGTAAATCATTCTAGAACAGTTGAGAATATTGAGCAACTAAGCTCATGCAATTTTGGTAATATAAATAACCGCAGGTTTCGGAGGAGCATCAGTTGTTTTGCTCGGCCAGTTGGAACCAATAGGGACTTGACGATTTTGCGTAAATTCTTCTCCCGTGGTGCTGTAAACCAGGTAATCCCGGCTTTCCGAGGCTTGGTTTAAACGAGTGCCGTTAGCTTCTCCAGGATGCTGGATGGCTAAAAACATGGTTTGCTCGTCAGGAGTAAAGCAGGGGCCAGTTGTTTCACACTCCATCGGTCCGATACCAAATAACAAGGCTTGGCCAGCATTTTCACCGGAAGTTGGAATATACCAAATAGTATTGTTACCGAATAGTCCCGATATATTTGCAGTTTTACCTTCATCGTCGGTACGACTTTTTACGGAATTATTTAACTTGGATGTTGAAGTATCCGTTACCATCCACACATTCCCACCTTTATCTAAAAGCAGGTTATCGGGGTTTGCGAAACCCATTCCACCGCTCGCAGGTTCGCCACCAGTAGCAAGCATTTCCCATTTAAAAGTCTTGGCTGCTGGGTTATTGCCGTCTTCCGTCAAACGCATTACCCATCCATATTCGTAACTAACTTCGCCTTTGGGACCTTTAAAAATTCTGCTATCGGGACCCCCATCTTCACCAGGAGAACCAGAGGTAAAGCTAATATACAAATCTCCATTCGGTGCAATTTCAGTGTCCTCCGGACGAGCCGTACAAGTTGCACCTGCGGCATTACCGGCGTAATGTGCATCAATTAATATTGCACCCTGCTTTTCTTCTGCGTTACCCGTGTATAAATCGCCCAGCTTTTTGAATTGTTGCTTATATCGAGCAACTTCTTCGTCTTTTGACGCAGGTAAATAATTGCCTTCGATGGGTTTTGGTACTTCAAATAATGTTTGCTTATCTCCTGACGATCGCGAACCTAATGGTAAATGAAGTAGTTTTCCATCGATATTGCTCGGAAGATCTGGATTTATTGAGGTATCTGCATTTAAAGGTATCCAGCTACCCGTGCCGTTAGAGTCGAATTTGGCTGCGTAAAGCATTCCTTCAGAAAGAAGCTGAGAATTCGCTTTGTCTTCGGGGTTAGAAACTTTGTCCCGACTAACGAATTTATAAACGTGTCCACCTCTTCTATCGCACCCTGAATAAAACGCTAGAGGCTTTCCTGATTCGACACGCACGCCTACGGCTTCATGGTGATATCGTCCCAACCAAGTGTGTTTTGTGCCGTAATCGTCGGGGTTAGCTGGATCTACTTCAACTATCCAACCGTATTTATTACCAGCTAGTCCAAAAACGTTACCTTGACCGTACAAGTCTCCCTTACTTAATAAGAAAGGAACCTTTTCTGGTTCAAAGGATGTTCCATCAGCATATACTGGTTCTGGTACCTGTGCCTGAAAATTTTCTTCCGCACTTAATACCGTTCCCCAAGGTGTTGTTCCACCAGCGCAATTAGCAAACGAACCAATTATGCGATCGCCAAGTTTGTCAGTGTAGCCAAGCCCTTGCTGTTTGCGAAATACCAGTACGGCGGGGCCTGTTGCTTTCAGGTAGCGTCCGTCTTCTAAACCGGAAATTCCGCTAATACGTCTATCTACATTGCTATTAGTACGTTCCCATTTTCCATCGCTATTTTTGCGAATAGAAATAATACCTAAACCCTGATCTAATAATGCTTCGGAACTAATTTCTCGTATTTTAGCTTTCAACGGATCGTCTTCCTTTAAAGCATAAGCATTTACCTCACCTTTCCCTTGGGAATCGGTATTCAGCTTGCTTATCACCTCATCAAAAGGTAACGATTTTCCTATCACCTCGGCATAAGTTTGCATCCAAGGAATAGCGCTAATGTATTCAAAATTAACTGAGAGATATCCTTCATTTTCTCCCGTAGGAACAAATGATAAATAATCATTGTTGTAACCAAATCGGGAATCACCGACTTTATCGCCCCAAGCAGCAATAACTTGATACTCAAAACCATTTGGTAATACCAAATCATCAACTACTTCATAGTTGCGGTAAGCTTCTTGCTGTTGTTCTGGAGTAAACCCAGCATTTTGCAATGGAAGGGGACCTTTTACAGGTTTAAATACGGATAACGCCTTATTTTGTGGCGTATTTGGTTTAGTTGTTACATTTTTATCGCACCCAGACAGCGAACTTAGTGCTACCGCACCCGCGCTTCCTCCCATCAACAACAAAAAATCACGACGTTTGATACTCATCAGTTTATTTCTTATTACACCAGCGTTTTTAGTTAGATAGGAAACAATTTTATATCGCCTTTGTTACTTTAGTCGCGAAAGTTTAAGAATAGGTAAGCTTTTTGCAAAAAGTAAGTTAGTTTACAAAGCATTTACGGGTATCTTTTATCTCGGCTTCAAGTTTTTATTAAGTAATTACCGATTTAATTACTTAGGAATTATGTGTACATTTAAACAGATGAATCTTTAAAATGTCAACTATTTTTCAATTTTAATTTGTTTTTGGGAGAGACTAAGAATCTAGGTATATTAAGCTTTTCGCAGAATGTAATCTAACTGTAACCTGTCATTCTTATTTACTATTAAAAGAAGTATTTATTCTTATCTCAAAACTGCAAATATGTATTATATGTAACTCCATATTTGCAATTTAGAAGCAAAAATATATTTCCTTATGTTTATTTTCTTACTATTGCATTACGTATTTAGGAGTTTGGTTATAAGTACATCTATCTATAGAAATATTAAAATTATCTTGGCGATCGCGCTAATTTAAGATTGATGGAATAATAAATCAATAAATAAATAAATAAATCAATGCTAATTGTCGTAAAGACTGGCATAGGAAGTTAGCACATCAGTTATATGATAACAACGGGATGATATTTGTAGAAGATTTGAACCTTGTGGGGTTGAAAGCAGGGATGTTAGGAAAGCATTGCTTAGACGCTGGTTTTGGTCAGTTTTTTAATATCTTGGAACAAATTTGTTTTAAGCGTGGTGTTTTCTTCCAAAAAGTTGATGCGAAGAATACTTCTCAAATATGTCCTAGTTGCCAGCACGAAACAGGAAAAAAGATATTAGCCGAACGCCTTCATAAATGTGATAATTGCGGCTATCAAACTGATAGAGATGTTGCAGCCGCTCAAGTAGTTCTTCTTCGTGGACTTGCAGCCGTAGGACATACGGTCAAGATGCTTAGTGAGGGTAAATTCGTTGGAATCCCTGCGAACTAAGAATCCCCATCAATAAATTGAAGGGGAGTGTCAAATCCCCGTATTAACTTGTAACTGATAACTAATAACTGCTAACTGTCCCTTCCCTTCAAGAAAATTAAAAACCCCCATTCCCTTAATAAAGAAAAGGGCTGGGGGTAATATCCATTCAGGAAGCAATTTAACTTAACAACAATCAATAATTAAAATTTCGCCTTGTACTATTGACGATTAAATGACACCTAAATATAAAGAAATAATTATCAACGCTGTCCTGTAACAATATAGGCTACTCTTTTACCAATATTGGTTGCATGATCTGCCATCCGTTCTAAACAACGAATTGCTAATGCTAACAGTACAATCGGTTCTACAGAGCCTCGGACATCTCTTTGATTGGTCAAAGTATCGTAAACTCGATCGTAAGCTTCGTCTACAGCATCATCTAGTGATTTTATGCTGCTTGCACTAATTTCGTCTAAATCGGCTAAAGCTCCCAAGCTAGTTGCTAACATTGCTTGCCCGTGACGAGACATGACTGCAATTTCTGGTATGCAAGAATGTGACTCGTAGGGAAAGAGTTTTACGGCAATTTCGCTTAAATCTTCAGCATAATCGCCAATGCGTTCTAAATCGCGCACTAGCTGCATAAAAGCACTTAAGCAGCGCAAATCTTGTTCGTTAGGCGAATGCAAGGTCATAATCGCCGTGCATTCCGATTCGATTTGCTTATAGAATCTATCAATTTTTTGTTCTAATAAAGGCAGCTGCTCGACTATTGATAAATCGCGAGCAAATAATGCCTGGTGCGAAAAGCGGAAGGATTGTTCCACTAAGGCACCCATTCGCAAAATATCCCTTTCTAACCGCCTGATGTCGCGTGCTAGTTGAGGCTTTGCAAAATTAGGACTAGTTAGGATAGCTTTCACGCTTGCAGTTTCAAACATGAAGTGAATTTCTTAAATATAATCTTGAACTACGGATTTTGCCATTACTTGAGGAAGATGAATTTGTAGCCATGCACCTCCTGTTTGTGGATGATTCATTGCTTTAATAGTTCCCCCGTGAGCGGCTAAAATCTCATGAACAATAGCCAAACCTAAGCCGCTTCCATCCAAAGTTGAATCTCCCTCCCCTTTTATAGAGCGAGAGCGTGCTTTATCTCCTCGGTAAAATCGCTGAAATATATATGGCAAATCTTCTTGAGCAAAGCCTACGCCGGAGTCTATAATATTTATTTCAAGTAATGAGAGACTTTCAGACTCGTTTTGATTTTTATCGTCTAAAGGTATATTAACATTAGCTTCTACTCGGACAACTCCGTCAGAGGGGCTATATTTAATACTGTTATGAATTAAGTTAAAAAATACTTGGTGAAGTCGGGCTTTATCGGCATTTATCCAACCATTATCGGTGTCGGTAAAGACTAGTTGAACTTTTTGGCGCTGCGCTATCGGTTCTAAACTTTCCCAAACTGAGTTTATTAATGTTTTTATTTCTAAAGGCTGGCAATTTAACTGAGTCGCAGGATTACTTTCAAGTCGAGTTAAATCTAACCAGCTTTGTACTAAGTCAATCAGTCGGTCAACTTCCTTGAGAAGAAGGTTAACCCAGCGTACAATTGGTGGATTTACACGGTCTTGTAAAGTTTCCACAACTAAACGCATTGAAGTTAATGGCGTTCTGAGTTCGTGAGCGAGGTCTGAAAAGGCTCGATCGCGCGATTGGCTAATTTCCAATAACTGCTGCCGATTTTCCAGAAATACTCCTACCTGACCTTGAGGTAAAGGCAACCCCGTAGCCCGTAAAACCACAGACTTTTGTTCTAACATGGCTTCTGCATTCTCACAAGAGGGGTGAAACACCCACTCTTTCTGTTGGGAAGAATGGCGATCGCGAGTTTTCTCGATTAAACGGTCGAGTTCGTAAGAACGTACCACCTCTAACAACAAGCGCACTTGTCCGGGTTGCCATTTTTCTAACGACAGCATTTGACGGGCTTCAAGGTTACACCACAATAGTTGATTTTCTTCGTCAACTTGCAAGTAACCTAAAGGCGCATTTTCCAACAAATTTTGCAGTGAAAACAGTTGCTGCTCCAAGCACTGCTGCCGTTCTTTCAATTTGGCAAAGTTATAGGGCCATCCAACAACTCCATACTTTCTTTTTGGATAGTCGCGTCCGAAATAGCGGTGGAACTGTATTGTATACCAGAGCCATAAGCAGACGCTTAACCCTAATCCGATCAAAATTCCCAGTAACAGCATCACAATTCGTAAGTTACTTTGGGACAACTGACAATGATAGCGAATAATTATCCGAAGCGATACCCGAAACCCCGAACAGTAACAATATATTCGGGGCGGGAAGGCTCTTGCTCTAATTTTTCTCGCAACCAGCGGATGTGAACGTCTACGGTTTTGCTGTCTCCGACAAAATCCGGTCCCCATACCTGATCGAGCAACTGCTCTCGCGACCATACGCGACGAGTATAGCTCATAAATAATTCCAGCAAGCGGAATTCCTTTGGGGATAAATTAACTTCCCCTCCACGAACCAACACGCGACATTCTTGAGGATATAAAGTAATTTCTTTGTAATTTAAAACAGGAGGTTCGGTAGTCGTAATTAACCGCTGACGGCGCAACAGAGCGCGACAGCGTGCTACTAACTCCCTCATGCTAAAAGGTTTACTTAAATAGTCATCCGCTCCCACTTCTAAACCTAAAACCCGGTCAGTTTCGCTACCTTTGGCACTCAGCATTAAAATTGGTACCGGGTTTCCTTGATGACGCACCAAGCGACAAATATCTAATCCATTAATTTGAGGCAACATTAAATCTAAAATAACTAAATCGAAAGTAGCCTCATTATTATTTGTATCAAAACCTTGGAGTTGTTCAACAGCTAAACGTCCGTCAGTAGCAATATTCACCTCATAACCTTCTCCTTCCAAAGCCAAAACCAGCATTTCCCTAATTAATTCTTCATCCTCTACTACCAAAACACGATTCTTTTGTGCCATGTCAGTCGTGTGAGCATACTTAGTCGATTCGTTGGTATACATTGACTTACAAAAATATTGAGGTTTTAATTGTAGCTTTTAAACTGTGCTTTATGAGTATATTTACTTTTGTCTAGTACTAATTACTATCTTGTTCAAAAAGAGAAAAATGTAACATCTGTAACAGCACCCACATTATTATAAAGCATCACCGCAAAAAGCAGTCAAAGACTAGGGTTTGCTTTACTTTTTTTTGCCATGTTACAACAAAATCCAATTAATTCTTGACAAAAGCATTTCATTTTTAGTATATTTGTACTATAAAAGAAAAAGACTTTTGAGTAAGAATCTTCAATCGCAGGTAAAGAAACTATTTCAGTGTTTTTACTGCGCTTTTGAATACGTCAAAAAGGCTACTCTAATGAACAGCAAGGAGTATGTCTTTGTGATGTTCATTAAACGAAAATCATCAAACATACTGACGGAGAAATTGAAAGGTGAATACAGTTGCCGCTAAAGACAGTAAACAACAATTGATGCAAGCATTTGAGCAAATTCTTGCAGAAAAGCAAAAGTTAAATTCAAAAATTGCTACCAAGCAGGAGAAAGCGGAGAAGGAGAAAGATAAAGAAATATTAACCGCAGCTTCGGCATACACCGTTGATGGAATTGTCAAAGGTTTAGCTGATTTACAGTTAGAGTTTGGTACTATAGTTAACCAGCTTTCAGAAAAGCTGAAGACTGAAAACTCGAAATTAGACGAGTTGAATTGTGCGATAGAAGTTGAAACTCAATATTTACAGGAATTGCAAAAAATCCGAATTGTTGCAGATACTTTAGATGTTTTAACTCAAGAGCATCAAGAGAATTTGAGTAAAATTGAAGCAGATATTACTCAGAAAAAAGAAGCATTAGAGAAAGAGAAGCAGCAAATACTCAAAGAGTGGGAAAAAGAGCAGGCTAAATTTACTTTCTCCGAGCAGGAATACAGCGAATTATCAACTAAAAATCGCGAAAAAGAAGCAGAAGAATATCAATATAAGTTAGAAAATTCGCGCAAAATCAATGAAGATAGCTACCAAGAAACAAAGCGTCAGTTGGAAAGGGATTTACAGCTAGCAACTCGCGATAAAGAAAAAGATTGGGTAGAAAGAGAGAGAGTTAATCAACAGCGTCAACCTTTATTAGAAGAAGCGAGGAAAAAAGTAGCATCTTTTCCTGCTGAGTTAGATACAGCATATAAAAAAGCACAAGAAGATGCAATAAAAAATACTTCTCAAAGAACCAAAGTTGAATCCGATTTATTTGAGAAAGAATGGGAAGGTAGCAAGCAAAGTTACGAATTAAAAATTACTTCCTTACAGCAAACTATTGAAAGACAAAAAGAACAGATTGAAAGTATCTCAAATCAGCTACAAGAAACTTTGAAACAATCTCAAGATTTGTCGATGAGAGCTTTTGGAAATTCTAAATAGGGAATTGGGGAGTAGGGACTAGGGAATTCCTGTGCAATAAGCATTCAAATTAGAATAATTACAAAAGATTTGGGGGATTATTATGTCTGCGAATAAAATTAATCAAAGAAATACCAAAAACGAAATTTTAGAAGCTTATGATGAGTTAACTAAGGAAAGATTAGAATTAAAAAAGCAAGTGGATCAACTGGTGAAAGCCGGTAATTCTGTTAAAGCTGAGAACTTTCAAAAAACTGATAAAACACCAGTAGCTCAATACTCAAAAGTGCAGCAGAAAATGAATTTTACTATTGAAAGTTTAGCAAAGATTCAATTGGGTTTTGGTAGTGCGGCGAATGAATTATCCGAACAGTTAACTACAAAAGCATATAGATTAGCTGAAATTAAGCAAGTTGTAGAAGAACAATTAGAGCAATTACAGCAACTGCACGATTTAGAAGTTGCTGACGATACTTTAGATCATTTGATTGCAAGTTACGAAGAGAATAATTCAGCTTATCAAGAAGAGTTTAACCAAGTTTCCGAAACATTAAATCAAGAAATACAAGAATTAAGAGAAGTTTGGAGAAAAGAACAAGAAGATTATCAGCGCAGCATTAAAGAACGAAATGATAATTTAACTAAAAATCGTCAGCGAGATACTTCAACATATAAATACGATTTAGAGCGGGAACGTAATCTAGAAGTAGATGAATACGAACAGCAGCAGAAAGAATTGTATCGAAATTTAGATGAATTTCAGCAGGAAACTGAAAAAGAATGGAACGAAAGAGAAACGACGATTGCAGAAAAGGAAAAAGAATTTGAAGAATTAAAAGTTAAAGTCGAAGCCTTCTCTGGACAAAAAGAATCAGCTATTAAAAAAGGTACAGAGCAAGGAAAAGGTATAGCCGAGTATCAAGCCAAAATCAAAGCCAATTTATTTGCAAAAGAAGTGGAAGGAGAAAAAGCTTCCTACCAACAAAGAATACAATCTTTGGAACAGACAATTAACAGTCAGGAACAAAGAGTCCAAACCCTTTCTAAACAGCTTGAATCAGCACTGAAACAAGTTCAGGATTTAGCAGTTAAAGCAATTGAAGGTTCTGCTAACGTTAATACATATCAAGCAATGAAAGAAATTGCTTTAGAACAAGCTAAAAATCAGGTGAAGAATAAATAGGGAATTGGGCATAGGGCAAGGGCATAGGGAATAGTAATAAGAGAAACCCGCTATCTTGAAGATACCGGGTTTCTGATTTATTTATTAGATAATAAGAGGCGTTGTAATGCAACTATATTAGTAAAAAAACATATTAATTAAACTATATTTTTATTCTGTTTTTTAGCTTTTTTTCGATTACTAACATATTGTGCGAAACCGAGTTCTCTTCTTTTTGGTCTACCGTAATCGGGTACTGGTTTCCTTCTTCTTGCACTAGCCATATGTTTTCTCCTTTTTTATTCGTTTGAATTTGGATTGTTTTTTGTTGTCTCTGTATTTGTCTACATTGTCTTGATGTTGATTCCAGAATAAATAACTGATTTAATTAAACTTTATTGTTTCTTTATCTTGCTTAAACTTATGTTTATAAAGACAAAAACAGAGACGCATTTTAGCATCTCTGTATAGGAAACCCAATATTTGAAAACTCTGAATGTTTATATTCAAAAATTGAAAATTTTGATTTTGTATATATGTTTATTTATTTATTTCTTATTCGTTGAGAGTTTTAATAAGCACTATTCGTGTAAATGTAACTCCCTACGACTTTGGATACAGTAGTAATAATGACGAATCCGGAAAAATCACGAATATAATTTTTATTAATTAGACATCTCCGGAAATGAAAAAAACCCCTCTCCAAACCTCTCCCCCACAGGGTGAGAGGCTTTAAAACCCCACTTCCCTTGTAGGGAAGGGGGGTAGGGGGGTTAGGTCTATGTATAAAATAAAACTACCTAAATGTTTTCCGGAGATGTCTATTAGTAGCGATCGCACTTAACAGGATTCTAGAAGAGGCGGGCTGGGTTTGCTTGTAGTAGCGCTTCAGCGCATCCGGATTCCGCCCGGCGCTGAAGCGCTACTACGAACATAATAAAATTTTCAATTAGAAGAAATATTACTACATAGTTATCAAGCGAAGGTTGAAAAACCATGAGGAGGTATATCTTGAATGCGCCCATCTCCTACTGCTCTTACTGCTTCACGAAGAGAAATATCGCCAGTATACAAAGCACGTCCGACAATTGCACCTGTTACGCCTTGGGGTTCCAACGCTAATAAGCTCAGTAAATCCGTCACAGAACTTACTCCACCAGAAGCAATAATCGGTATATCGACAACAGCAGCGAGTTCCCGTAAAGCGTCTAAATTCGGGCCGCTGAGAGTACCATCGCGGTGAATATCGGTGTAAATTACCTCTGCTGCTCCGAATTCTTGCATTTGTACCGCGAGTTGTGTTGCTAAAACTTCCGAAGTTTCCAACCATCCGCGAGTTGCAACTTTACCATTACGAGCATCAATACCAACGATAATTTTCTGGGGAAATTGTTCAGCAAGTTCCTGCACTAACTGGGGTTGTTCAACAGCAACCGTTCCCAAAATTGCCCATTCCACACCAATATTAAATAATTGTTGCACGCTTTCCTTACCGCGCAATCCACCACCAACTTCCACAGGTATGGAAACTGCATTCACAATAGTTTCAATTGCGGATAAATTAACGACTTTACCAGCTTTCGCACCATCTAAATCAACAACGTGTATCCTAGTTGCACCTTGTTCAACCCATTGTTTGGCAGTATCGGCAGGATTTTCGCCAAATACTTCGGATTTATCGTAATCACCTTGATAAAGCCGCACGCAACGACCTTCTAGTAAATCTATCGCTGGAATTACTTGCATTTTAATTGTTAGTGGTTAGTTGTTAGTTGTTAGGGGTTAGGGCATTGGGCATAGGAAGATAAAGAAATAATCCAAAATCCTTTGACCTTTAACCTTTAACCTTTAACCTTAGATATTATTGCTTGACGAAAGCCTAATACAACTAAAATATTTGAAAGAGTTAAAAATACTTCTGCGCTTCCGTGCAGCCAATCGACATTAGCTAAAGTTTCACCGTAATGTACTTGTGCATAAATACCTGCTGGAATCGTGACGGCGACAAATACTAAAGTACCGTAAAATCCATACAAAGCTAATTTCGGGGTTTCGGGGGTACGACTGATAAACCACAAGAAACCTAAGTATGGAAATAACGATAGTGCGAATAGGGTTTCTTTGGAAATCATTTTGAACAGTTAACAGTGAGCAGTGAGCAGTGAGCAGTTAGGAGTTAAGAGTTGGAAGTTAGGAGTTGGGAGTTTTTTCTTTTATTTTTAATTCCCAATGCCCAATGCCCAATGCCCTATTCCCCATTCCCAATTTAATAATTATTCTGATTTTACAGCTTTTGCGGATGCTTGATTTGTTTCTACATCATTTATTTGTGTGGAACGATATATCCACCAAGCTGCTGCGAAAAGGGTGAAGTTACCAATTACTGTCATGCTTGCTTGTAATGTTACTAGCCATTCGAGAGATGGGGAATTCTCGAAAAAGTGCCAGGTACAAGCACACATGGCGCTGACTAATGCTGGTAGCATACCAAAGGATAAAGCTCCCCAAGCACGATTACCTATAACTTCGCCATATTTCCAGATTAACCATATCGCGGCAATCCATTCGATAACGCTGGAAACATGAATTATCCAAGTGGGAATTGAAAGTACGTGCATATCAATCAGTTAACAGTTAACAGTGAACAGTTATCAATTATCAATTACCAGTTACTAATTATGATTTCATAGTTTGTCGTTCATGACTTCTAACTCATAACTCTTAACTCCTAACTTTTTTTAGGGAAACTTGTTGCGGAAGTAACTTGCTGTGTGTCGCGATTCGTGGGAAATACAGTCAGGGTGGAGAATAAATATTTTTCCGTTTATTAATCTAAAATCCCTGCACAAACGCATCCGTTGTCAAAATCTAAAATCTAAAATAATTATGCGTGCTTTATTATCTGGGTATTACGGGCAAGGAAATGGTGGTGATGAGGCTTTGTTGGCTACGCTTTTACAAATGCTTCCGTCGTCGGTAACTCCTGTGGTTCTTTCTGGCAATCCGGAGGAAACGCAACGGCGTTACGGTGTTGAAGCTTGCGAGCGTAAGGCTTTTAATACGGTGATGCAGTCTTTACGTTCTTCCGATGCTTTCATTTGGGGTGGTGGTAGTTTGATTCAAGATGCTACTAGCGCTATTAGTCCATTTTACTATTCTGGGTTAATGGCGATCGCTCAAAAAAGAGGGATGAAAACAGTGGCTTGGGCGCAAGGTATTGGCCCTTTGAAACGTAATGCTACTAAGTGGTTGGCGCGTCAGAATTTTATTGGCTGTACTGGGGTTAGTGTTCGCGATTCGGCTTCTGCTGCTTTATTAAATGAATGGGAAGTTCCTTATGTGTTGGCACCAGATCCGGTTTGGGCGCTGGAATCTCAGTCTATACCGGGTATTTGGGATACTCCGGCTCCCAGAGTTGCGGTAACATTACGCGCTCATCCCCAACTGACACCAACGCGCTTGGGTAATTTAACTAAAGCTTTGGTTGATTTTCAAAAGGCTACAAAAACCTTTATTTTGCTGATACCGTTTCAAAAAAGTACAGATTTGGCTATAGCTCAAGCAATTGAACCAGCATTAAAAGATGTCAGTAAAATTATCACCATAGAAGAACCCACAATATTAAAAGGAATATATAACGGTGTCGAAATGGCGATTGGAATGCGCTTGCACAGTTTGATAATGGCAGCAAGTAAAGGGTGTCGCTGTTTTGCGTTGAGTTACGATCCTAAAATTAATCGGTTGATGGAAGAATTAGAAATGCCGGGATGGGATATTGATAATTTACCTGATGATGCGAATGTGATGAGTATGGCTTGGATTGAGCATTTCGCTAATGGGGAAGCGCTGTCAGAGGATAAAATTAAGTTTTTTACCGATAGGGCTTTGATACATAAAGAGGTTTTGCAGAAAGCGTTGACGTGAAATCTTGCTCCCTCTCCTTGACAAGGAGAGGGTTGGGGTGAGGTAAGAGGGATTTGGGGTAGCCTCGTAATCAAATAATTTTCTTTTTCAACGCAAAGGTGCGCGGAGGTTTGCGCGGAGGTACGAAACGGGGATATTTAATCTATGTGTTAAGAATGAGCAGTGGTATTTTTATTAACTGTTAGCTGTTTGTTGGTGGTGCGTTGATATGTCTGAATTAAAGCATAATAAATCTATTAATTACAATAGTTTCTCTGAGTATTGTTTTCATAAGGATGAGTTGCCACCGGAGACGAGACATACTGTTGAGGTGTTGTTAAGGGTTGCTGGTACTAATGATTGTTTGGAAGCGGAAAAGGTGCGCTATGTGAAAGAGTCAAAAATATTGGTTATCATGTCGTTAATAATTCAAAATTTTCACAATCAGGACTTTCTTTACATCGTATAATCACCACCCAAGATATACTTCACAAAATCTACCTCATCGAAGTCTACCAATCCCTACTAAAAATCCCCCTCGATGAAAAAACCCAACAATAGTACGACTGCTTAAACCAACTTTTTGAAAACTGCGGTTGGTTTATTCCCTTTGAAGACGTTTGCATTGTGTGCGATAGACCTTCAAAATTTTCCCTAGATTCAGAAACTCGTCTCCATGCTGAAGGGGAACCAGCAATTCAGTTTGCTGACGGATACGGTTTATATTACTATCGCGGGGTTGCTTTACCTGAAAAGTACGGTAAAATTCATCCCAATCAATGGCAAGCAAAATGGTTATTGTCAGAAAATAATACTGAATTACGCCGAATTTTAATTCAAGCTATCGGTTACAACCGTATTTGTGACGAATTACAAGCGATTCACCTTGATTTTTTTAGGGAATATGACTTAATAAAAATTGATGCGGATGCCGATGTCGAACCGATAGTATTACTGAAGATGATTTGTTCCAGCACCGGATATACTCATGTTTTACGGGTTCCTCCTAATAGGTCATCCGCAAGAAAAGCGATTACTTGGGTAAATTGGGATATAGATCCACAAGAGTTCGCTGTAGAAAGTTAGAGGTAAAGTTGACAGGTTTTTTGACCTCTCTCCAAACCTCTCTCCTGCAAGGAGAGAGGCTTATTATCCCCCTTCCCTAGTAGGGAAGGGGTTAGGGGTTAGGTTTCCGAGATTGATTATTGATTGAAAAATGCACTTTAGCTCAAATTTCTTATGATTAAGCCAAAAATCAAACGCAAAATGCCAAAGTGCATCCAATGTCGCTTTTATCAAGGCAATATGATTGTCTGCAAGATGTATCCTAATGGCCCGGAAGATAGCTCATGTCCTCACTATGCACCAGATCCAGATTTTTATTTAGATGAAGGGGAATGGAGAACCGGAAACAGAAGAAAAAGACAATATTAGCAAACTCAATAAGCAAAATTTAATTATTTACAGTTTATGAAAATACAGAAACCCGGTATCTCGAAGATATCGGGTTTCTATATGTTTATAAATGATTTAGCAATGCAATATTACCTATGCAGCAACAGCAGCCTCTTCTTCATAAGGCATAAATGTTTTCTTGGTTGCGTTACAGATCGGACAATGCCAGTCTTCGGGAATATCCTCAAATGCTGTTCCCGGTGCAATTCCAGAATCTGGATCGCCGCTGGAGGGGTCGTATATCATCGAACATTGACGGCAAATCCATTTTTGTGTCGCTGGGTCGCCACTAGCTTTCTTTTCAGCGGCTTTTTTTCCATCTAGGGCTTCCAATGCTTCCGTATATTGACGTGCGTGATGGTGTTCTACGCTAGTCAATAAACCAAATGTATGCGTAGCTTTGCGGAACATATCGGCGTGTTCGCGGGATTCTTCTTCCTGAGTTTTAAACTCTTCTTCAGCTTTACCATCTCTATCCGCACGCGCTTCTTTTGCAAAACCCGGATACATAGTTTCGTATTCGTAAGTTTCACCTTCCACCGCTAATTCCAAACAGCGTTCGGCGATCGCCTTTTTTTCTGATTCGGTTAAAGAGTCAGCATCATCCACCATCAACTCTGGATGCATCAACCGAAAGTGAGCGAAAGCGTGTTCGGTTTCTTGATTCGCTGTATCCTTAAAAAGCTTGGAAAGTTCTTTCATTCCCAACTTTTTAGTAACTTCCGCAAAAAACAAATACTTCCGATTTGCCATCGATTCCCCACCAAAAGCCGCTTCCAAGTTTTTAGCGGTGTTGGAATTTGATAAATCCATACTGTGCAACCTCTCTTTAATAGTACGCAGACAAGATTACTGTTTTAGCATTTCATGTAATGCGTAGTCGTTATGAATTAACTATAGCTTATGTGAAGTCATTATGACTGTGAGATATGAATATTTTTTGTGAAGGGATAACAGGAGAGGGGGTAGAGGGGGAGATTGGGAGATGGGGGGATGGGGAGATGAGGAGACAAGTAAGCAATCTGCGAGCGAGACGCTCGCACTCCTAACTTAATACCTTTAACCTCTCAAGTCTTTTGATTATCCGACTTAAATCTTCCTTCGACAAAATCGCGCTTTTGTAAATGCTTGGTATCGCGTCCGCTGACTCTTTTACGCCACATTTTAAAGCTGGATTCTTTCATATAGCGACGCATGATAGCTATAACTTCTTTTTCGTTCAAACCGAATTGAGTTTCAATTGCTTCAAACGGCGTTCTATCTTCCCACGCCATTTCAACTACGCGATCGATAGTTTCGGGACTTAATTCTGGTAATTTACTCATAACAGTGAACAGTTAATAATATTAAATAACTCATAACTCTCAATTACCAATTACCAATTCCCTATGCCCCATTTGCCATACTGACAATTCCAGACCATTGAACTTTTCCTTGTTTAGCGCGACGGTGGGAAAAGAAGTTTTCGGGGTTTTGGTAGGTACAGTATGGTGCTAGGGAAATTTGTTCGGGACTAATTCCTAATTGTTCGAGTTGTAAAGCGCTGACTTGTCGCACGTCTATACGAACCTTTCCGGGTTCTGAGTCGGGAAGCAAAGGGGAATTATCTATTTCTTGTAAGCCGTTGATAATTGCTTTTTCGTCTTCGTGAGGTATTAGAGTTGACCCCAATTGAACTGCAACGTCTTCACTTACTTGATAAACTTCTCCGGCAATAGATGGCCCCATTGCAATTCGTAAGTCTTGCAGTTTGCATCCTTGAGATTGCATCCGAGAAATGGCTTGAGGAACGATTTTTTGTGCCGTACCGCGCCATCCGGCATGAACTGCTGCTACAAGTCCTGTCTTGATATCGCCAATTAATGCGGGAGTGCAGTCCGCACTAGCAGTCCACACAGCTTGTAAAGGGCGATCGCCGATCAAACCGTCTGCTTTAGCAAAGGTTTTTTCGCCTATTTGCTCTACTTCATCTCCACCTACGCTTAATATGTGTTCAATTTCTCGTGGGGTGAAAACCTTATTGCCATGTACTTGTCTAAGACGATAAGGTGAAGCTTCTGCATGAAGTATCTTGGTCATATCTTCGAGACTATGAGACCAGAACTGTTGGGTAAAGAAGCCATGAGGAAATTCTTCGAGCAGACTACAACTCAAATAAGGCAATTCCTGCCAACTGCGCCAGTGCCAAGTATGCATAATAGTTTACCTTTTTAGTATTTGTCTTAATAAAAATCAATATCGTCAATTCATGCTAGCTTGAATAGGCTAGTTTCGGTTAGTAACTGTGGTATTAAATAAACAAAAGCTGCAAGCAGTTCTTTCGGTAGAAGGTAAAAATACTGAGTTCCCTTTTGGCTTGCATATTTTTGAAAGCGTCGCTTCAACAAACAAAACTTTGTGGGAATTGTTAGCTCAAAAACCTGGTTCGAGATGTGTAGTAATTGCAGCCGAACAAACTGCCGGACGCGGACAATGGGGTCGTCAGTGGGTATCTAGGCAAGATGGACTGTATCTTTCTTTCGGCTTTGCTCCTCAATTAGATATAAATTCAGGCTATCAGTTAACTTTAGCAACAGCATGGGGGATTGCCGAACAACTGAGAAAGTATGGTGTTGATGTTGAAATCAAGTGGCCTAACGATCTAGTCTTAGATGGTCGTAAATTGGGCGGCATTCTCACCGAAACCAAAGTTAGTGCTGGTAAAATTACTCAAGCAGTAATTGGGGTTGGAATTAACTGGAAAAATCCGGTTCCCTCTACTGGGATTAATTTATACTCCTGGAATAATAGAGGAAATCCAACTCAAATTTCTTGTTTAGAAAAATTAGCTGGCATTGTTTTGCTCGGAATAGATTCCGGTATACAGTGTTTGGAGAGAGAAGGAGTCAATATATTATTGTCTCGCTATATCAAATTACTTTCTAATATGGGCGAACAAGTTCACGTTAATGGTGATTTTTCTGGAACCGTAGTCGGCGTTACTGCGACAGGAAATCTTCATGTTCGTAGCTCGGCTTCAGATACCTTATCTGTAGCACCTGCATCTATTTACCTCCAGCCCGGTACAATCAGTTTAGGCTACCGTAAATATAAGGATTAAGTTGCCGCTTCTTATCCAAAATTTTAAACTTGGACGAGAATTTACTGAGATTATCTGAAAAGTCATAGTTACACTAAGAAGATTATTTAAACACAATGACGCAGCGCAAAAACTCTGGCGATAACAATTCGCAGTCCGCATGGCAGCGGTCGCTACCAGCGCAAAGCCTTTGTTGGCTTGGTAGCTTTAGCTTACTAAGCAGCGGCTTTGTAGTTGCTCAAACATCTCCGGGAATAGACAATATTGTTCCTACTGTGAAAACACAGGCAAGGAGCGCAAAAAAAGTCACAACAGGTAAAGCTGTTATTATCAGTGGCACTCCCAAACCGGAGTCGTCTAAACCTAAAACCGAATTTTCTCAACGTCGAGCTAAGCTAAGAGAAATATTATCGGTTAAAAAATCTTCGGCTTCAAGTACTAAAAAGCCCGCACCAACAGTAAAAGTTACGACTAATGAAAAAGGTGCCAATACTTTAAGAAGTAGATTAAAGCGTTCTCCCACTAATTCTGTAGTCGTCAAGCTTAAAAAGAAAACGCCGACTACCAGCCCAAGAGTAGTAATTAAACAGAAACCTACTCAATCAAAACCTACTGCATCAACAGTTCGCGTTTCTTCACCCAAGAAAACCCGAACAATTCTTCCTCAAATCGATACTGCTAGTACACCGAAGAAAGATTACAATAACGCTTTAATTGACCCAACAAATTACGGCAAAAAGTATCAAACTCCTAATTCTGTAGTGATTACAGGGCGTAAAAGTGGTTGTACGTCGGTTGCAAGCGGACAAGGAATTTCCGGCAATTGCGGTGCTTCTGGTCAAACTGCTTCTAAAAAGACTCAAACTGCGAAGAAAACAACACCTAGCTGGTTAAAAGCAAGTCAAAACGCTTCCATTACCAAGGTTACACCTTCAAGAAGCGTTGCTGCTAAACCGTATAATACAGATGTATCCCCTAACAAGGTAACTTCAACAGAAGTAGCTAAAACTGTATTACCATCTGCGGCAGCTAAGACTTATCAGGCAACCAAAACCCTACAGCGCGTTACTTCCGCTACTCCGAATGTAGTGAAGAAAGCTGTGAAGTCTGTCACTCCAGCTATTCGTTCTAATACTGCCTCTAGAGTTGCTTCTCGCAGCATACCCAAGCAAGCATATAGTTCCAATCGCTTTATTCCACAACCTAGCAGCTTTACTCCCCAGACTACAGTTAGTGAAGAAGCTATTGCGCCAAGTGGTGGAATGCTAAGTGCGCCAATTATGGCTAACAACTCCGCACCTCGTCCGAGTGCTGTTGCTTACGATATTCCGCTTGCATCTGCACTACCAAAAGTTGCTTATAGTAGCCCTGCTTACAGTTCTAACTATAATGCCACCGGATTAGCATTTCCTCTTTCCGTGCCTTCTGCAATCAGTTCCGTATTTGGTTGGAGACAGCATCCTTTAACTGGCACTCGGCGTTTTCATTCGGGTATGGATTTGGCTGCGGCAGAGGGAACTCCTGTTTTAGCAGCTTATTCAGGACAAGTGGAAATTTCTGATTGGGTAGGCGGTTACGGTTTAACCGTTGTCTTAAACCACAACAGCGCCCAACAAACACTCTACGGTCATATGTCGGAATTATTTGTTCGTCCAGGTCAATGGGTAGAACGAGGAAGCGTTATCGGTCGCGTGGGCAGTACAGGTAATTCTACCGGCCCCCACCTGCACTTTGAAACACGTCAGCTAACTCCAAACGGTTGGGTGGCAACAAATCCAGGCGCACAATTACAGCAAGCGCTTAGCCAGTTCCTGCAATCTTTACAGACAGCGCAAGTCGTCGAAGATCCTGGCAGTTAAAAAAGGATAGGGAGATGGGGAGATGGGGGGACAAGGGGACAAGGGAAATTTTAACCTTTGACCTTTAACCTTTAACCTTTAACCTTAACAACTCCCAACTCCCAACTCCTAACTGGTAACTGTTCACTGTTCACTGTTCACAAATACCCATGTTCGGCTAGGAATGTGGGTGAAATTTCATTTTGGGTAGATCCAGATGAAGCAGAATTATTTTCTTTGCCAAAATAAATAAATTTTTCTACGTATTTACCGAGGACATCACCTTCTAAATTTACTAAACTTCCGGGAATTAAATCGCGAAGATTTGTTTCGGCATAAGTTACGGGAATCACCGCTACTTTAAACTGGGAAATCTCTGGGTTGTATTCAGCCACAGTCAGGCTGATACCATTGATAGCAATACTGCCTTTGGGCACTATATAACGGTCAATCGTATCAGATGCGCTAAATGTCATTTCCCAAGAAGTCGCTGTCTGTTCGGCACAAATTAATTTACCAATACCGTCAACGTGTCCCATCACAAAATGACCGCCGACTTTACCACCAACCCGCAAAGAAGTTTCTAGATTGACATAGCGGTGTCGATCTACTAGTTCTCCTAAAATGGTGCGACGCAAAGTTTCTGGGGAAGCAGTGGCAATAAAACCGTCTTTGGTAATATCTTCTACTGTTAAGCAAACCCCATCGACTGCTACGCTGTCTCCATAAGCTAAGTCTTGCATAATTGCCGACCATGAAGAGTCCTGGCAAGTAATCTGCCAAAAATCATCCCCTATGGGTTTCATTGTTCCTAATGCTTGAATTATTCCTGTAAACACGGCTTTTTTGTGCGACTAACTTTATATATTGCTTATTTTCAACTTAAATTAATTAGTAATTCTGCCATAATTTATTATTATTAAGTATCAATTATTACGTAGTGTCGGATGAAAATATAAACACATTTACAACTAACACAGGGCAAAAGGCAGGTAAGTAGACTATTGTAGAACCAATAAGGTTAGAATAACCGCTGGTGTTCGCAACCTTTAGGAGTTTAATATAAGCAATTATAGAAGCAGAGAGACTTATGTTAATGGTTTTTCAAACTTGCTCAGGCAAGAGTATTATTTGTTACCGAAGTTCTAAAAGCGCTCAAAGGAACGTAGAGGCATAGCCAATGATTGAAATGAAAGTTGCTGGCATCGCGTTGGATGCAATTACTCGCAGTCCGATAGTACTTTTAAAAGATGCAACAGACCGCCGCGCTTTGCCAATTTACATTGGTCAAGAACAGGCAAGAGCAATTATGGCAGCACAGGAGAATCAAAAGGCTCCTAGACCATTAACCCACGATTTGATTGTGAATATCTTAGAGGGGTTGGATATGGTTTTAGATAAAATAATTATCCATACCCTGCAAAAAGACACCTTCTATGCATCTTTAATTTTAAAGCAAGGTGACACCCATAAGGAAGTTGATGCTCGTCCTAGCGATGCGATCGCCGTTGCGTTGCGTACAAATGCACCAATTTGGGTGATGGAAGAAGTGGTTGCAGAAGCTTCAATTCCGGTAGATAGAGATGCAGATGAAGCCGAAAGAGAAGCCTTCCGGGAATTCGTTTCTAATCTCCGTCCAGAAGATTTGATCAAGCGTTTTGGTGATAGTACTAGCAATAGCTAACGATTTTAGATTGGGGATTTTGAGGACACTGCGTTGGGCGGGTTCCCCGAAAGTACAGCAAGTGTCCGGGATTTTGGATTGGGCTATGCTGCTATAAATATTCCTCTTTAAACTTCCCATTCAATAGCCTAAAATCTAAAATCTAAAATCTAAAATCCAAAATCCAAAATTAGAAAGATGCAATACCGACGCTTCGGGAAAACAAATCTACATTTATCGGTGTTTTCCTTGGGAACAATGCGCTATCTGGCTTCACCTGCGAATGCAAGACAAGTTATTAGTGAAGCAGTAGCGCAAGGAATTAATCATATCGAAACTGCTAGTGGTTATGGAAAAAGTGAGGAGTATTTAGGTGAAGCGCTTAAAGCTGGGTTGTCTGTATCCCGCGACAAGCTACATATCACTAGCAAAATTCCACCCACAGTTGATGCCGATACCATGCGTCGGTGCATCGATAAATCTTTAGAAAATTTGCAGCTAGATTATCTTGATTGTTTAGGTATTCATGGCTTAAATACATGGGAACATCTGGAATGGGTGCTGGCTGAAAACGGCTGTATGCAAGCGGTAAGAGAAGCCGTTACCGATGGTAGAGTACGTCACGTAGGTTTTTCTACCCATGCACCCTTAGAAATAATTTTGGCAGCGATAAACACCGATTTATTTGAATTTATCAATCTGCATTATTACTATTTTTTTCAGCGTAATCAGAAAGCGGTTGAGTTAGCAGCAGAAAAAGACATGGGTATTTTCATCATTTCTCCTGCCGATAAAGGAGGAAGATTATATACACCGCCAGAAAAATTAAAAGAATTATCCGATCCGTTTTCTCCCTTAGAATTAAACTATCGTTTTTTACTCAGTGACTCTCGTATCACAACATTGAGTGTCGGCGCTGCAACTCCCGAGGAATTAATTGAGCCTTTAAAATGCGATCGCGATGGGGAACTTAATTTAGAAGAGATTGCGGTATTTGAAAGACTTTATAATCACTTTGATACAGCTTTAGATACTGAAAAATGCAGTCAGTGTTACGAATGCTTACCCTGCCCCGAAAATATCAACATTCCCGAAGTATTGCGACTGCGAAATTTAGCGGTTGCATACGATATGGAAGATTACGGAAAATATCGCTACGGAATGTTTGAAAATGCCGGACATTGGTTTCCGGGAATGAAGGGGAATCGGTGTACCGAATGTGGGGAATGTTTACCGAAGTGTCCCGAAGAATTAGATATTCCGGCTTTGTTGAAGGATACTCATCAGCGGTTGAAGGGGAAAGAAGGGAGAAGGTTGTGGGAGTGAGAGGGATTTTGGATTGTTATTTTATAGATAAAAGTAATTATTTTAGTTTATTTCATTCCCAATCATGCAAATAACCCAACAGCGCTATTACAGCACCGAAGAATATCTGGAATTAGAAGAAACTGCTAACGACAAAAGCGAATATATTGACGGAGAAATTATTCCGATGGCAGGTGCATCTACAAATCATAATCGTATAGCGGGTAATTTATATTCTGCTGCGAACTTTGCTTTTAGACAAGAAAATTACGAAGCTTTTATAAGTGATGTGCGTTTGTGGATACCCAAACGACGGATTTACACTTATCTAAATGTAATGATTGTGGCTGGTGAAGCAGAATATTATAACAACCGCACGGATACGATTTTAAATCCACAAGTAATTATAGCGTACCTTTTGATATCTCGCTACAAGATTTGTATCGCAAAGTGAAGTTTGAAGCGGATTTGAAGAGTGATGACAAATAAGTTTAATTTTTAAGTGTATTTTTGATATTCACAAATGATAATGTTTATAGTCAAGATAAACAACATATTCATATGCAAAAATATTTAAATCATAAATGGACTGTAATCGATTTATTTTCAGGTGCAGGGGGAATGAGTTATGGTTTCCACGCTCATCGGAATTTTAAAGTGGTGGCTGCTGTTGATGCTCAAATTGCTAAGCCAAGTAGTAGAAAAGGTTCTCTAAAGTGTAATCTGAGCTATCAAGAAAATATTGGAATAGAACCTATAAACGCCGATCTGAGATTATTAGAGCCAAAGACTTTAAGAAATATTATCGCTTCAGATTTAGCTAACAAAACGCCAACAATTTTGATTGCTTGTCCTCCTTGTACGGGGTTTTCTAGAACTTTGCCGAGTAATCATTTAGTAGACGATTCTCGTAATTCACTGGTGACTCGTTGCGGTTTATTTGTAGAAGAATTGAAGCCAGAAATCTTTTTAATGGAAAATGCTAGGGAGCTAATAGTTGGAAAGTTTACTCACCATTACAAAAAGCTTCAAGAAAAACTTGCTCAACTAGGATATAAAGTTCACAGTAAAGTTCATCTACTTAATAAATTTGGACTTCCACAACGTCGAGAAAGAGCATTTATTATTGCGGTTAAAAAGGATTTACAGCTAAGAACTTTCGATGAATTATGGGCTGGTTTTGAGGTAAATTCAGAAGCTACTCATGTTAGAAGAGCTATTTCTAATTTGCCACCTGTAGATGCGGGCAAAGTTCATCAAGATGATGCTTTACATTTTGCACCGAATTTTTCTTCCTTAACTAATTTAAGAAGATTGCAATTAATTCCCAAAAATGGAGGTTCTTGGAGGGATATTAAAGACTATCCAGAAGCCGAAAAAATTTGGCTCTTCATTACATAGTATGCTAAATCTTCAGTTAAAAAGCCCGAAACACTTGTTATGTAAGAACTTTAAAGTATTTATTCATATAAAATACCTTCTACAACTATTTTTCCCTTCTGCCCTCTGCCTTCTGCCTTCTGCCTTTTTACGACTATTTAATTAGCATACCAAGTGCTGAAGAACCTATTTAATTTTAGTTTCAGATACACTATATGCTCTCAAAATTAATATTCTTTGGTATTGTTGTAAATGTCTGACAACGCGATTTACGACACCATTTGCAAAATCTTCACGAGTATTACATTCTCGAATCCATCGAGCTTCCATTAGCTTTGAAATTGTAATCTTTTTTCGATTAATACGTGCTGAAGCTTCCGTTTTCAGAGAAAAATTAATTCCGTCTACTACAACATCTGTACCTGGATTAGTTGAACTAGATATTATTTGTGCCGATTTACCTGTTGCAATTGATGCATTAGCAAAAGCGTATTCAAATGCTTTTTTACCAAATTTTTCTGTATGAGTAGCGTGATGAATTAAAAGACGATTAGAGAAGTTTGTTGCAAATTCAGAAGATATTATATCGCTATTTTCATTAACGTACTCTTCAATCTCTACTGTCATAGCTCTTGCCATTTCAAGAAGGAGAGCTATTTGAGTAGGTTTTAAATTACTAACTATTCTATATAGCTGTAGTTGAATATCATCCATTTTTATTTGTAACTATCAGTCTACAGATTATATGTTTATGACATAATTCTCCATCCCCCACCACCAACGATACAATCACATTGGTGCTATCCGAATTTCCCCCAACCCACGATGAAAACCAACTCCTCACAAATACCCGAACTTCTCGCTCCTGCTGGTAACTGGGAATGCGCCAAAGCTGCTGTCGAAAATGGTGCTGATGCAATTTACTTCGGCTTAGATAAATTCAACGCTAGAATGCGTGCGGAAAATTTCACTGAAGCAGATTTACCGGAGTTAATGGAGTTTCTTCACCTCCGTGGAGTCAAGGGTTATTGCGAAGGAGCTTGGTTGTAATTTGGTGGTGTTGGCTCGAGAATGTTCGATTAAGGAAATTAATAAGATACAGCAGCAGACACAAGAAAGTTCTTTACCTTTGGAAGTGTTTGTTCATGGTGCTTTGTGCGTTGCTTATTCCGGACAATGTTTGACTAGTGAGGCTTTGAGAGGACGTTCGGGTAACCGTGGTGAATGTGCCCAAGCTTGCCGGATGACCTACGAGTTAATCGCAGATGAGGAAACTGTAAATTTAGGCGATCGCAAATATCTCCTTAGTCCTCAAGACTTAGCTGGGCTTGAGGTTTTGCCGGATTTGGTTAAATCTGGTGTCAGTTGTTTGAAAATCGAAGGACGTTTGAAGTCGCCGGAGTATGTCGCGAATGCGACTAAGGTTTATCGGGAAGCGTTGGACAGGTTAAAGGTTGAGATCCCCCCTAGCCCCCCTTGTAAAGGGGGGGGATAAGAAGCAGGAAGCCCCCTTAAAAGCAGGGGATAAGAAGCGAGGGAAGCACAAACAGCCGGACGAATCCGAGTCATAGTACAGGATAATGGCTCAATACACCGATGCAAAGAAGTTCAACAGTTATGGCCGCAATGGGAAAATAAAGGCTTATACGTATTTTTTCTGCCTAAATATTGCTCAGAGATGAACCCAATCGAATTGGAGTGGCAGCACCTAAAGAAAGACGAATTAGCAGGGAAGATGTTTGAAGACGAACTAGACCTTGCCTTGCATACACAGTAATTGATGGTATTCAAACCAGAGGGGAAAGAAACAACATAAGTACACAGCGTGTTAAATTCTACTCAAGCACTAATTCTTAACCTTTTGTTACATAGTTGTAAATTTCTCCGCCGACTTACTTACTAGGATAAAATTCATGACAATTTCCATGTATCAAGCTTCAGTACCTCCGCTTGTTCGCTCGCTGAATAACCTTGCAGCGATTCTTGAAAAAGGTGCTGCTCATGCTGAAGCCAAAAAAATCGATCCTTCCGTACTGATTGGTAGCCGTTTGTATCCAGATATGTTCCCTTTAGTTAAGCAAGTTCAAATTGCTTCAGACATTGCTAGAAGAGGTGCAGCAAGATTAGCGGAATCGGAAGCACCAAACATTGAAGATAATGAAACAACTTTTCCCGAACTAATCGCTCGTCTTCAAAAAACCACTTCTTACCTAGAAACTTTAACACCCAATCTCATTGATGGCACAGAGGAAAAATCGATTTCTCTTCCAGTTGGTAAAGACACAATGACGTTTGAGGGAATGCCTTTTTTGCTTTACTTTGTTCTGCCTAACGTCTATTTTCACGTCACCACTGCTTATGACATTCTCAGACATTGCGGTGTAGAGCTAGGTAAAATGGACTTTCTAGGAAAACCTGAGTCTTAGAGGAATTTCTGAGATAGGTGGAGGTATATAAAAGCAATATCTTAAAATACCTCCAAAAACCTTTTCAAAATCGGCGAAATATCATCTTTCCGCCAAATCATCGCAATACTAACCTGCGGTGTTTCTTCAACAAACGATTTATAAACTACACCTGTACGCTGCAAATTTTGTAATGATTCTGGAACGATCGCAACGCCTATCTCGGCAGCAACTAAACTAACTATTGTCTGCATTTGAATTGCTTCTTGAGCCAAGTGAGGACTAAAACCTACTTGCTGACAAAAGCTAATAATTAAATCGTAAAGTCCCGGTGCTAATAAACGAGGAAATAATATAAAGGATTCATTCTTCAAATATTGTAAACTCACTTTTTCTTGATTTGCTAAAGGATGATTTTCAGGAAGAGCAATTATTAACGATTCTTGAAAAATTATCTTTGATTCATAAGTATTTTCATTTACAGGCGGACGTATAAAACCAACATCAATTCTACCCGACTGCAACCAGCGTAATTGTTCATCTGTAGTTAATTCGTGTAATTCTAAATTTATGTTGGGATTGTTATTACGAAAGTGTAGTAAGAAATCGGGCAAAATATTATACGCCGCCGAACTTACAAACCCAAGAATCAACTTTCCGATTTCTCCCCGACTAATTTGTTTTCCTAAAAAAATTGCTTGTTGTAGTTGTCGGAAGATTTGCTGTACTTCAATTAGAAAAAGCTTTCCGGCTTCACTTAACTCCACCTTACGTTTAGTACGGTGAAATAATTCAAAACCTAACTCATTTTCTAACTGACGGATTTGTTGACTTAGCGGAGGTTGAGCAATATGCAATCTTTCCGCAGCCCTGCCAAAATGCAATTCCTCAGCCAAAGTTACAAAATAACGTAAATGTCTTAGTTCCATTATTTAAAGGTTAGAGGTTAAAGGTCAAAGATTGGTTATTTAATTTCACTGTTTACGATATATATTTTTGATGTATTGATAGTGCATCAAATATGTATTGGACATAATTTCAAGCCTTCCTTAGAGTAATAAATATAGCGGTATTTATTCAAATCAAATATCTGGCTATTTCCTAACACTCTTGTGGGATGGGCATCTCTGCCCGTCCATTTGTAAACAAGTAATATAATCTAAATGAATCAAACATCAACATCCAATCAAGATTGGAATAGTTCGCTCTACCAAGAAAAACACGCTTTTGTTTGGCATTACGGCGAAAATTTACTCTTATTTCTTAACCCACAGCCAAACGAGCGCATTTTAGATTTAGGATGCGGTACAGGGCAATTAACAGCGAAAATAGCAGAAGCTGGTGCTGAAGTAATCGGAATTGATAGCTCAGATGAAATGATTGAGCAAGCACAACAAAATTATCCTCAATTACAGTTTAAACTTGCCGATGCCAAGAATTTTCAGTTATCCCAATCCGTAGATGCTGTATTTTCCAACGCTACATTACATTGGATCCCAGAAGCGGATGCTGTAATTAGTAGTATTAATAAATCGCTTAAAATTGACGGACGTTTTATTGCAGAATTTGGTGGAAAAGGAAACGTAGAATCAATTGTTAAAGCTTTGTACGTAGCATTAGAAAAAATTGGTTTTGATAATCCATCAAAACTAAATCCTTGGTACTTTCCCAGCATCGGCGAATATGCTTCAAAATTAGAAAAACAAGGCTTTGAAGTTACCTACAGCCAGTTATTTTATCGTCTATCTTTATTACAAGACAAAGATGCTGGTTTGGCAAATTGGATAAAAATGTTTTGTGGAGCTTTCTTTAAAGGGTTATCGGAAGAAGAAATAATTCAGGTAATTAACGATGTAGAGAAGCAGTTAAAACTAAAGTTATATCAAGAAGGAAATTGGTTTGCAGATTATCGAAGAATTCAGGTTAAAGCAATTAAAAAATAGAGCATTAGGAATTGATAATGCCTCCCTCCTAAGAGACGTAGCAGTGCTACGTCTCTACAATTTTTAATCTAAAATCCAAAATCTAAAATTCGATCGTGGAATCAATATTTTTCTTATTCACCGCATCATTGCTTGCAGGAATCGTGAATGGTGTAGCTGGTGGTGGCGGTTTGATTGCTTTTCCCGCGCTTTTAATATCGGGAATTCCTGCTATTAATGCTAATGCTACTAATGCAGCAGCACTTTGGTTTGGCACTGTTGCTAGTACTGTGGCTTATCGTCGGGAATTTTCGAGCAAACGGCACTTGTTACTATTACTAAGTTGTGTCAGCGTGATGGGAGGAATTTTTGGTTCTTATCTGCTTTTACATACATCACAAGCTAAATTTTCCGCTTTGGTTCCATATTTGATGCTGATAGCAACGCTTTTATTTATTTTCAGTCAGCCATTAATCAAATGGTTAAATAAACGCAATCAAAATCCCGGACAAATTAGCTTACCATTAACGATTATTTTACCTTTACAGTTATTAATTGCAACTTATGGAGGTTATTTTGGTGGTGGTAGCGGAATCTTGATGTTAGCTCTCTTGAATTTTACGGGTTTGCAAAATATTCACACTTTGAATGCTTATAAAAGTTGGTTAGCAACCTGTATTAATGCGGCAGCTATTATTCACTTTACTTTTGCTGGTAAAATCTTTTGGTTTGAAGCAATAATTATGGCTGTAGGTGCAATTATTGGTGCTTACAGTAGTGTTTATCTAGCGCGTAAACTGCATCCCTTATGGATACGTAGTTTTATCATTATCGTTAGTATAAGCATGACCTGCTACTTATTCATTCAATAAATCAATCAGATTTTAACTTAATTCCTATACTCGTAAAAATAATATTTTAAGATTATAATTACAAGGGAACACTCTAATATAAAAAGCAAGTCAATATATTTTTAGTTATTTATTAGCAAATTAATAAACTATCATGCGCCAACTTTCAATACTTTTTAGTATCTGTATTACTACACTTTCAATATTTCCCGTTCAATTTGTTCAAGCACGAGATTCTCGGATTCCTGCACCTTCTCAAGAACCTTTGGAATTAGATTTGTTAATTAATCCTAGAGACAATATAATTACTGCGGATACTATTTATCAAAAACAGTTAACCGTTCCTAGTTTATGGTGGGCGCAGGAACAATCTGAAAATAAACTTTTAGATAACTGGATAGCATACCCCGCTAATAATGCTCAAGCGGGAAGAGTAGATTTAATTGTCAACGAACAAATTTGGAACGTATTAGATTATTTAGAACGTTATAAGTTTGTTAATCTTTTGGGCACCGAAGCACGAACTTACGGTTACAATATTCGCGTTTTTAATTATGAAAAAGAACCTTTAGCAACTTATACCTGTAACTTAAATCTTAAAACACCTTTGTGCAGTATAGATATGAATGCTACAGGTCTTTTGTAACAATTATCAATTAACAATTGATAACTATCCAATGCCTAATGCCCCATTCCCCATTACCTAACTACTTTTCATTTTATTAAAAAACGAATCATACTGCTCGGTTGTTGTTTTTGATAAAGGAATTAAAAATTCACTTTTATTAAAAATATCAGGATTTGGTAATAATAGATTTTGTAATGGTTGGGGAATTTCAGATGCTGTTATTTTTGTTATATCTGTAGAAATAGGAGAATTAGCTTTGGTAAGTAAAGCGATTTGTTTTGCTATCTTTGGTTCCCAGCAATAATCAATCCACTTACTTGATAAATCTTCTTTCTCGTTGCCTTTGGGCTGTACCCATAAATCTGCCCAAAGTGCAGTTCCGGAATTTGGAACAATTATGCTAAGTTGCGGATAACGGGAAAGTAAAGAAACAATATCATTTGACCAACCTACTGCTAACCAGGTATCCCCAAGAATTAACGGTTCGATATAGCTAGCTGAATTATAAAATTTTACCTGCTGATTTAACTTTTGTAATTCTTCTTCTAAAGATGCAATCTGGTTTAAATTCTCGGTGTTGTAAGATTTTCCTAATTTTTTTAACGTTAAACCAACAACTTCCCGTGGCTGATTAACTAAAGAAATCTTGCCTTTTAATTCCTCTCGCCACAAATCGCTCCAATCTTGCAATTTCCAATCAAATGTTTCTAACTTATCGCGACGATAAATTATTACTGTACTACCCCAACGATAAGGTGCCGCCCAAATATTCCCTTGTTTATCTACTAAACCTCGATCATTGCGCGTTACCAATTCTTGCCATTTAGGAGATAATTTAGACCAATTTTCTAGCTTTTCGCGAGACAACGGTTGAATAAGCTCGCCTTCAATTGCATCTTTTAACCAGAAATCTCCTAAAGTAACTAAATCAATATTTTTTGGTTGAGATTTGCCAAACAATCGCCTGATATCAAAGCCTTCAGGTTTATTTGTTGCTGTTTTGTTTTTCTTCAAGCTTTTCAATCGCTTGAATAATTCCTGTAACTGTACTACTGGCGAGAATTTTAACTGTACTTTTTGCGACAATTTTTTCTGAAGTTGATTCTCAAATCCTTTAAGTATTCTTCCTGGAATAGAACCTTTGAGTACCTGTACTGTTAATTGGGGCTGTATGTTCGCATTACACCCTACAAGCAGTTGCGAAATAAAAAGTGTAGATGTACCGAACAAAAATGAGCGTCTGTGCATACTTATCAGTTTTAGTGCTTTTTGTATATTGTGAGAACCGCTTTTGCCGATTGTAACTGATATGTTCGGCTAGCTGGGAACAATAGAATTAATTATCATAGGTGAGTTTTTAATACCTATCCTGCTATATATATTGATTTATTTTTCTTATAGTTAGTACAATCTTTAGATATTGAAAAATTAAATTTATATCTATATCGGTTTTTTAACATCATACTCTGTAAAAATTTGCCCAGTTACTCGCGGTAAGCTCAATCAAGCTCTATCTTTAGTTCTGAATAATTTATCTCTATTCTCGGATAATTATAGTTATCAAAATCGTTAGTACATACCAAATTTTACCTTTTTAGGATTAGCAATCAAACAATCGACCAAACTCGAAGGTAAAACTGCTAAAAGCCATAATATATCTAGCTTATATAAATAAATCACTGTTGCAAAAAGTCTCTTATAATTACTAGCTCTTCTAAATTAAACTTTTCTTTAGATTTGCTGAAAACTATTGATGTATATCGGTTGTAGTCAATCTTTTTTTGCTCCTAATTTTAGATTATCAAGTCATAAGTATTATCGTAATTTTTTTACAAGTTAACTTGAGTAACTGCTATAAGTGATTGTTTAGATTTATTGCTCATGAATGAGTTAAGTATAGAGTTGAAAAATAAAAGCTTGAACGTTAAATAAATCATAAGTATAGTTAAGTTTAGTCGTAGAAAGAATAATATAGAGAGACATATTAGACGAGGGTATGAAATGGAGCAGTTAAACCATCAAGTGTCGAGCCTGAGTAGTAAGCTTGACAAACTTTACCAAGTGGTTGAGCAGCTAGATGGTAAAGTTTCTCAAGCTTTAACAGATTGTCATTTAGCAGCGGCTTGTCAGAGTCAAGACAAGAATCAAACAGTTGGCGATTTAGGAGAATATCAACTAAAGAATTCGATTGGTTTAAATTCCGAACTGGAACACAAAGATGTATTAGTAGATGACGTTTATCTAGATGGAACTTTTGAAGCAGGAGATAAATATTTAACGCCAGATATTCAGATTCAGCGGCTTACAGCACAATTAACAGCAGCATACAATCGCATTGCCGCCTTAGAAGAGCAATTATTACTCAAAAGAATTAATTCTTAAGCAAACTAAGTAAATAAGAACTTACCCGAACTAACTTAGTATCGGCTGCTGCTGACACTGTTTTTGGTAACTAAAAAAAAATTAAGCTTGCCAATAACGGTCTAATTGGGCTTCAATTGCCTTTAATAATTGGTGCTGCTGCCAATTTTCGCTTAAATAGGCAGCAATGCAAGCACCTCCAGCACCCATACCCTCCTTAACAAAACCTTGTTCGTAAGCTTGTAACTGAAAATAACGAGAATTATCAAAAGATAGCTCAGTGGAAAATAGAGAAGGTTCTATAGCGCCTTTTCTACCTATCTGCTGGGCTAATTCTACGGTTTTGCCACTAGAATCATCTGCAACCCAGCGAGTAGTACCCACAACTACTTGTGACGGTTGCCACGACAGATTATAAAATTCGCAGATTGCACTAGCCAAAGCAAATACAGCCAGCATTTGCGTACCGCCAGCAAGTAACACACCCCCATCACGACTTGCGGCGATCGCCATTCCAGCCACAGCAACCTGCATCGGATCTCCCACAGCAGCAACTAACCGCAGCGGATCTATTCGATTTTGCGGAAAGTTGCTGGGGTCGGTTTCCGTCCCAGCAAACTTTCCAAGACGGATTTTGGATTTTAACAACGGATGCGTTTCTTTTGGATTTTGGATTTGCTCTTGTCTCCCCATCTCCCCTTTCAGGTATCTCCTCCGGAGACGCTTCGCTAACACCACTTCTCTCAACGGAGGGAGACGACCCACGAAAGTGGATTCACCATCTCCCCATCTCCTTGTCCCCTTGTCCCCTTGTCCCCTTGTCCCCCCATCTCCCCATCTCCCCATCTCCCCATCTCCCCATCCCCTCATCTTCCCCAATCCTGCTTGGACAATTTCCCATTTTTGTGCGTGATTGCAAACGGGATGAGAACTATTAACCATGCCTTGAGCGGCAATACCCAAACCACTTAGAATTGCTAGAGCAGTAGTAGTTCCACCAACAACGCACTCACCTATAACTAAATAATCATTTTCCTTGTTACGAGAAAGTTTTTCACCCCAAATCAAGCCTTGCTCGAACAAATGCCGTACCGTAGCTAAATCCATCGCCGCACCTTGACTTAAGCATTTAGCCGCTACACCTTCAAGATCGATAGTTGGAACAGTTGGCGCTTCGGGCAAACCTGCATTAAACAAGTAAACTGGAATCTTTAGTTCCTCCACTACAGCGCGAGTAATAAACACTGGGGAAGCACCAGCAATCAGTGGAGGTAAAGGATATTGCCCTCTTTTATCTGCTCCATAGTATAAAAACTCAGCATCAGCCAAAGCCGTATATTTTCGATCCTCTGGAGTACTGCCAGCCGCAGAAATTCCAGGAATCAAAGCTGTTTCGGTAAAACCTAAAACGCAAGCAAATGCAGGTTTTTTACCTTTATACTTAGAAACCCAAGTTTCACCTTGAGCAATGTTTGTATGTATGCGAAGCATTGTATTAGGTAATTGGTAATTGGTAATTGGTAAGAGTAGCAAGTTTTTTCTCCCCCCTCTCCCCCTCTCCTATTACCCATTACCCATTACTCATAATCCATCAAAACCTGTACCCACTGGGGTGGACGGGGTATGGGGTTGCCTAAACGGTCTAATAATAACCATGCTGCTATGTGTACTACGAATAAATAGATAAAGTTGTTGAGCAATATTAAGCCAATGGCTCCTATTTGAATTAGGAAGGGGTTGGGAGTTGTGAGGATTCCTAAGTTGACAAACAACCATTCTAAAAAGTTGGTTACTTGATTAATTAGGTAAATCCATAGGTCTTCACCTGAGAGTAAGGATAGTAAGAATAACCTAAAAAATACACCTATTGTGCCTAGAAGGGTAGCCAGACTCATGGAAACAATCCAGGGAACGCGGCGGTGCCATGTTGCACCTAAAAGTACTCCCATAAAAGCATAGGGCATTACAAATAGCATACTCCTAGTAGGTCCCATTAATACCAATAGCAGCAAACCAGAGGTTAATGCTGACATCCATGCTGCTCTGCTATTCCAGCGGAGGTAGACTAAAGCAATGGGTATGGGGAAGAATACTTTTAATAAACCCAAAGGGAAATAAAAATTAATAAACCAAATCAAACTAGCGGTACTTGCCAAAAATGCCGTTTCTACCATTTTTAATGGCGCATCGGTTTGAAGTTGAGGTTTCGCTAAATGTTGGTTTTGGGTAGGATTGTCCGATTCGGAGTTGGGTTTTTTGGAGTTAAAAGAATTGTTTCCTCCTTTATCATCTGACGAAGAACTAAGAATATCCATGTGAAAAACGCGCTCTGTAATTCGTTAAGCTATCATCTTTTCTAACGCTGATACATCAGGAATACAAATAACCTCCCCATTGCGTTTGATCAATTTTTTCTTTTCTAACTTAGTTAATACTCTAGTTACAGTTTCTCTTGCCAATCCGCTCAAACTACTTATCTCTCGATGGGGTAGATTGGGAATTTCCACACCCGTGGTATTTTGTATTCCTTGTCCTTCTGCTAAAAATAACAAAGTGTCAGCTACGCGAGAAGCTGAATCCGATTCGCGCAATCGCAAACGTCGGTTAACTTGTCGCAAGCGGCGTGCCATTAACTGTGCTAATCGAACTCCCGCTAAAGGTTCGGTGTTAAGTAACTTAAGAAAATCTTGTGATGGTAAACTACCGATTTCTGTAGAAGTTAAAGTGATGACATCGGTAGAGCGAGGTACTTCATCTAATGCAGCCATTTCACCAAATAATTCCCCTCTACCAAGAATATTTAACGTTAATTCTTTACCTTCTAAATTGTAAGTACGAATTTTGACCCAGCCTTCTAAAATAAAATATACGGAACCTCCCCAGTCATTTTCCAGCAAAATTACTTGATTGGCTGGGTGAGAACGACTAACAAGATTACTCAAAGCTAATTTGATGGCATTTTTCGGTAGCCCTTCAAAAAAAAGAGTTGAGAGTGTAATATCTTTGACGGAGGGATGCAAGCTATACCTGTCTTCCATTAGGACATTTTTATATTATTTGTAATACAAATTACTTTTTAAACTATCAGTTTGTGGCCCAAGCTATCAAAGTAAATCAGGGGAATGAGGAATAGCGAATAATTAGGAGTTAGGAGTTAAGAGTTAGGAGTTAAGAAAATACCTTTGATATTGATTGTCATAGGCTTCGGGTATAAACAAATATTCGCGACTCGCTACTGGCTACTTTTAGAATATCCCCTTGTCCCCTACTGCGTACTTACTCGGTTAATAATACTCAACTTAAATGATTTTTGCTAACCTTTAATTTTTAAATGTTTGGGCGTAATATCGCGACAGCTTAGTTGTTATTACTATACTTAGATGAACATAACCATATTCGTATTATTCTCTTGACAAACAAGAAAGCCTACCTGATAGATCATATCGGGCTAGTAGTTGTAAATTGATTGGATTCACTAACGTTTTGCAGTGCTACGTTCGTCATTACACCTGTAAAGTTCACAAAAAGGAAAATTAACGTGACTCCCCGCGCAAACCAAATCCAAAGTATGATTGCAGATATTGATAAATTACTTGCTCACAAAGGTAAGCGGTTGTGGGGGGTGATTTCTTCTCAAGAAGAACCACGTGAAGTTTTACAACGGGTTCGGGATTTCCTCGCAAATGAAAGCGAAGGTAGTGCCAATAGTTCTTCACAAGCACAAATACCTCCTTTGGTAGCAAAATTCATGGAGGAAGGACACAATAGTGAAGACTTACAACAGCCACAATCAACTGATAATCTGCTTTCTGAGTTAATACAGCCGCTTAAATTAGAATTAAAAACTTTATATGAAGAAAGAGCCAATTTGGTTAGCGAAATCCGTGACTTGGAAAAAAAGCGACTACATGATTATTCTCTAGCGCAACAGTTGGCTTCTCAAGAGAAAATAATTTCCGAATTCATGCAGGTGCTACAAAGTCGCTTGCAAGATAATATTGTAGTCGGAAATTCTGTATCATCGTTTGATGGTAGTGCTGATACCACGATTAGGAAGGCTCTCCCTGCTTCTAGCGATCGAGTAGATTCTGGGCGGGTAGAAAATTTAACAAAATTAACCAACGATTTAGACCAACGTTTGGTCGCTTTAGATGGTACGGTAAATGTTGTTTTTGAAGGATTACAGCGCAACATTCACGCTTATCATGATTCCTTATCCCAAGCATTATCAAGAATGCATTATAAGGGAGTACAAGGAGAGCAGCTACTAGAAAGTTTTATTAAGAATGTTGCTAATCTCTCACCTGCTCAAATTAACTCAGCGGAATTCATCAAGCAAGCAACAGATGACATCACCGTCGAGACTATTGATGCTCAAAGTGTTGAATCAACTCAAATTAATAATCAAACTAATAGTCAATTAAAACAAGATTTTCAACCTGTTGAAAGCGATAAAATTAAAAATGTTGAATACAATCAAGATACTAACGATAATTTAGTTACTCCCGACGAAACTATTGATAATATTGAATTCTCTCAAGCTCAACAGAGTTCAGATGATTCTTCTAGTACCTTTGATTTAGAAAAAATTATTTCCCAACTTGAAGAAGATTCTGTCAGCGAAGATTTAAGTGAAGCAAGCAATCAACTATTAGAACCGGATAATTCTGTCAGCGAAGAGTTAAGTGAAGCAAGCAATCAACTATTAGAACCGGACAATCATTTAGAAGTAGAGTTTCCAGAAAAAAGAGAACAAGAAAGAGAAGAAAAACAAGAAACAGAAAAAAAAGAACTAGTCGAAGAAGATGCTTTTGATTCTCCCGAAAAAATGCAAGCAGTATTGACTGAGTTGAAAAAATCAACATCTCAGGAAGAATTACCAGCAGATATTTTTTCAGACAATGAAGACGAAGTTGATGAACTTTACGCTAGCTTATTCGATAGCGATCGGACTACTACCTCCAATCCTCAACCTCCACAGCAAGTTATAACTCAAGCAATTGACGTGGAAAATCTTGCCACATCTGCTGACACATCCACAGAAATTGATTCGCAGTTACTACAAACACCCATAGAAGAAGAAAAAGAAGTTGTTTCATCAGAAGTAGTTTTTGAATATGTTCGCGAGTCATCAACAGAAGAGCGATCGCCAATAACAGATCCTTGGAATGGTGATAATAAAGATTCAGCCGCCGATAGTGAATCTACTATTGAATCTACACAAAATCCACCACAGTTAAATCAAGCTGCTGCAAAAACCTATAAACGGAAAACACAAGCTGCAAGTGAAGATACAGTTACAACACTTACAGAACTTTTGTTTGAAGAAGAAGCAGCAACAGAAGTAGCATCGGAAGAAATTGTTACACCAGTTGAAGCGCCCTCTGAACAAGAAACCGCTACACCCGAAGTACAGCAAGAAGTTGCGGCTCCAGCAGAACAAGAAGCTACGACACCAGAAGCCGTTATTCAACCAACTTCAGATCAACCACAGTTAAAGGAAATTAGCCTTCGGGCTACTTCCCTTCGTCAACCAGATAAAAATGAAGAAGCGATTACTGAAGCGACTACCGAAACTAGTACCTTAGATTCACTCCCCCAAACCGAAAAAACTATTGCTCCAGACGAAGAAAACTCGCAAGATAATTCTTCATATGTTACCAGTACCGAAATTCCTTCCATAAACTCCAGCCATACCGTTTGGTATTTGGGACTAGATATAGGCACCACCGGGATTTCCGCTGCATTGTTAAATCGTTCCACAACAGAAATACATCCGATTTACTGGGCACAGGAAAACCAATCCCAAACAAATTCTCAAAATCGAAATTTCCGTTTACCTGCTGAAGTTTATCTTCCTAAAACTTCTATTAGCCAAGATAAAGGGGATTGTGCCGAACAAAATATTTATTCAGCATATTTAAAACCATATTTACCAATTTCCCTTCCTTACAAAAGCATTTCAGAAACGGCTTCAAGCGAAGTACGTCAAAAATGGGAACCAATACTGCAACTTAACGAATTCTCCGCAGTTCCCTTAGTCTGGATTATACGTTCCCTTTCAAAATTGCTATTAACTTTAAAATCTGATTCTAATAGCACCACTTTGGGATTAACCGCTACTGCAATCCGTATTGAAAAAGAGCAATTTAGCAACATCATTAATAACATAGCCGGTATAATTTGTACTTGCCCTTCCGAGTGGTCAGAACAATATCGCTTTAATATCCGAGAATCATTACTTATTTCTCAATTAGTAGAACATCCCCAGCAAGTCTTTTTTGTCGAGGAAGCTATAGCCAGCTTACTAGGGGAACTTGAAGGTGCTAACGGTGAAATAGTTAAACTAGTACAAAACGAAAATTACGCTCCCGTAATCACGAGCGATCGCCATCTTACAGGCAATACTTTAGTCATCAATATCGGAGCCAGTGCCACCGAAATGACATTAGTAGATATACCTGAAGACTTGCTAGATTTATCACACAATGAGTTCATGCTCCACGGCTTTACCTGCGGTGGAAAAGCAATGGAACAAGACATAATCACTCAATTACTGCTACCCGAAAAATGGCGCAAATCTCGTAACTCTCAATCCGAAGAGCCGAATATTGACAATAATCCCTTACATTGGAAACCAAATATTCCCGGCTTAGATAAAGTACGTTTTTCCAGCTTAGAATTAGAACAATTAGAACTACCTCGTGCTGGCGAACCGGATATCAGTCAACGCATTCGCTTACAGCAAAGACTCGAAAGCTCACCTTTGGGTAAAGCCCTATTAGATGCAGCGATCGCCCTAAAATTAATTTTGCAGCACCAAGAATCTTTCCTGATCGAACTAGCTGATCAAAGATGGGAATTGCAGCGAAGAGATTTAGAATCTCAAGTATTTGTCCCGTTTGTGCGCCGCATCAACCGCGAACTAAATAAACTATTAGTAGCACGCGGTATACCCACAGAAGCCATCAATCAAATTATTCTTAGCGGTGGAGTTTCATCCATAAATGCAATTAGTCGTTGGCTACAGCAAAAACTTCCCAGCGCCAAAATTATTCAAGAAAAATATCTCGGAGAAAACGGCACTCCCGCAACTTCCCGCGTTGCACAAGGATTATGCCTGCTGCCGCTACATCCTTTAGTATTGGAAATTCCCAGACAACAATACACCGATTATTTCTTATTTACCGAATTACTGCGATTAATACCAGAAAAAGCCACCACCTTCGGTGAAGTAATCGGGCTATTTGAATCCCGTGGCATCAACACTCGCAGTTGTCAGCAACGTTTATTAGCCTTTTTAGAAGGAGAAATACCACCAGGTTTAGTACCAAGCAGTCAAGATATGCAGTGGCTAAACAAAAGTTCCGTACAAAACTCCAACTACAAATCAATTAGCGCATCGCCATTATTTGACAAACAAGGAAGTCTTTCCTACCGTCCCAACCTACGACAATTGCAGCATTTACGCAATTACCTTGACGCAATCAAAGCCAGCGCCCATCAGTCTTTGGAAGAACCCTATACTGTTAATTTTGCCGTGGGAGTCAGGGAGTAAGGGTTCGGGGGTTCGGGGGAGATGGAGAGATAAGGAAACTTTTTTAGAGGGGGAGAATAAATAATCATTACCAATTACCAATTACCAATTACCCATGCCCCATGCCCGATTCCCAATTCCCAACTCTTAACTGCCTTACATATTTTGCGTACAAAAATTATAAAAAATACGTAAATTTTATAATTATGGGATGTGATTAGAAGATTGTGTGAATTTGGCTTTTTTACTTACACTTACGCAAAGAAGTTATTTATATTAGCACTGAGAATCCTTGAAAATAAGTAATAGTACGTAAACATGGTTTTCAACATTACTTCTGCACCAGAACGTGCTAAGAATCTAGACTTGGTTTTAATGAGTCCGCCCGAATCATTTGGTTTGAGTTATCAATTGACTCATCCTTCGCAAACAAGTATCGCTAAAAGATTGATTGACATAGTAGGGGCAATTGTTGGATTGATGATAACTGCTGCGATCGCGATTCCAGTCGCAATTGTCAGTTTATTGGATAATCCCGGCCCCGTGTTTTACAGCCAAATTCGCTGCGGTCATAATGGAAAGGCTTTCCGTATATGGAAATTTCGTTCCATGATTAAAGATGCCGACAAACTCAAACATTTAGTCAAGAACGAAGCCAGCGGTCATATATTCAAATGTACAGAAGATCCACGTATAACCCGCGTGGGTAAATTTTTGCGTCGTACCAGTTTAGATGAACTACCTCAATTTTGGAACGTACTAAAAGGTGAAATGAGTTTAGTAGGAACTCGTCCACCAACTCCCGATGAGGTAATTAAATATCAACCACATCACTGGGAAAGATTGCGAGTCAAGCCCGGAATGACCGGAGAATGGCAAGTTAACGGACGTTCGGGCATCAAAGATTTTGAAGATATAGTCAAAATGGATTTAGACTATCAGCGTAAGTGGTCTATATCTTACGATTTATTTTTGATATTTAAAACAATTTGGGTCGTGTTCAACAAAAGTGGTGCTTGTTAAATTAGTTTTGTATTGATGGTTGTGATTTATTTTTGGCTTTGATAGAAACAATAGTTGCCTTCTGTGCTGTTAGTAAGGAGAACGACAAAATTATAAATATTCAGGGTTATACCACCTTCTATGAAATTTTGCTCAAATTTGACCCTTTAGTCTCCTTAGTTATTAGGAAGATTCGGGGGTCACTTTAATTTTGGATTTTGGATTTTAGATTATCCTACTTATCTCATGTTAAAACAAAAATAATCTATGTATTCCAAATTACTCATAAAATCATAAAGCCGTATTTTTAGTGAGAAAAACCGGCGGTTATATAAATTGTGTTGGTGAAAATTGTAACAAAATAGTTTTTCAGATATTTATAGCTCAATGCCAAAGTCAGTTTATTAAACCAGTTTCCGTACAAATATTATCCAACTTTTTATCCCAAGCTTCTACAGGTACTTGAGGTAAATAAGCGTTTGCAAACACAATACCGATTGTTGGAATTAATTCCCATTCTGGAGAACTTAACAAACGGTCATAATATCCCCCACCGTAACCCAAACGATAGCTCTGATAATCGCAAGCAACGCAAGGAACTAGAATTAAATCGACTTTATGGGGTTTAATTATTAGTGCATCGGGTGTTGGTTCCTTAATCCCATATTTACCAGTTATTAATTTATCTTTAGCCTTCCAAATATGCCAAATTAAGGATTTATCAACGCAGCGAGGAAATCCCCAATTTTGTGTATTAGTTAGTGTATCATCCAAAAATAAATAACTTAAATCCGGTTCTTGTCGAAAGCTAAAATAAGCAAGTACCGTTTTAGCATTGGTAAATAAATTTGAATTGGAAATATTTTTACAAATAGCTTGACTTTTTGTCCGCCATTCTTCTTCTGAGAGAGATTGACGCTGTTTTATAATATTTCGACGTAATTCTGCTTTTTCTGATTTATTTTTGGTGGGATTCATCATTTTTTCAGGAAATTGATTTGTCGAAGCTTTGAATAATTTTATAGTATAAAAAAGTTAGTTTTTGCTTTTAATCTTTAAATTTTAATATGAATCATAACTCATTACAGTCCCTTTCAATAGATTTTAATCAAGACAAAGAAGGAGCTTATAAAAAAGTTTTTCAACGCTCTCCTTTGGTTTCTAGTCAATCTGTAGGCTGGGATAACCTTAGTATTATCTACGACAGACAGCCAGCAATCGAATTACCCAAAACTTCTTTAAAACAGCATTGCATTGGAATTTTGACCGATATCCCATCAACCATTCAAACAGACAGAATAATTGATGGACGTTTCGTAGAAGAACATAATATCCAAGGAGATTTAATAATTGTTCCTGCTAACACAACTCATCAAGCAGCATGGTATGGGGAAGGAGCTTCGGTTGCTATCGCGATAGATCCTACAGTTTTTGCTCAAACTATTTACGAAGTAGTCGATCCAGAGAGAATTGAACTTTTACCGCAGTTTGCAACTCCAGATCCATTTGTTTACCAAATAGGAGTAGCGCTTAAATCGGCTTTATTAAAACATGGTACCAGCAGCCGTCTTTATGCCGAAACTTTAATTAATGCGCTCATCATTCACTTATTAGAAAATTATTCAACCACTCGTCAAAACTCTTTTGAACCGATAGCCGGAACATTACCTAAATATAAATTACAGCAAACAATTGATTACATTCATGCTTGTCTCGATAGCGATTTAAGCTTGAATAGAATAGCAGCTTCCGTGCAAATGAGTCCCCATTATTTTTCCCGACTATTTAAAGAAACTACAGGATTCACACCCCATCAATATGTAATTAATTGTCGCATCGAACGAGCTAAAGATTTATTGAAGCAGGGAAAACTATCTATTGCCGAAATAGCAAAAGAAGTGGGTTTTGTAGATCAAAGTCATCTCCACCGCTGTTTTAAACGATATGTTGGTATTACTCCAAAGACTTTTTCACAACAATATAGAAGTTAGGGAATAGAATAAAAACGAATTTAAACATAGCAAATAGCAAGAATATCCAAAAATCGGAATAATTTACAAGCTAATTTCGGCACATTTTTTAATACTTTTTATTAGAGGACTTTTAAGGAAGTTAAACTTGACATTAGTCCACGCAGGTGGACTAATGTCAAGTTTAGACGCGGTTTCAACCGCCAGATACTTAAAAAAATCCTCTTAAAACAATTATTAAAATCCATCACTAATCATGAAAACAGAAACCAAAACCCAAATGTTAGAAGGTGCCCCTTGGCTATTGGCGCATAAATCGATGCTGCAAAGAAATAAACCATATAAAATATCTCTTTACGGTAAAGACTATGTAATTTGGAAGGATAGCAACGGAAATATTCAAGCTCTACCAAATATTTGTCCTCATATGGGAGCAATGTTATCGGAAGGGTGGTGTGAAGCGAAATCAGATGGCACAAGTGAAATTGTTTGTCCGTTTCATGCCCTAAAATTTGATCGCGATGGCTGTACGATTTTACCGGGAACAGATAAAAAAACCTTATCTCAAATGCAGCCTTTAGAATTAATGATTAAAGATGATTTTATTTGGAGCTATGGCGATTATAAACCTCAAATTCCCATTCCCGATATTTTAGATAAAATTGCTCAAGAATACGAATTTATCGGCTATACGGCAGATACTAGCGTCAAAACAAATTTGCTATCGATGCTGTTAAATATGCACGATTATAATCATCAAAATGGTACCCATCGTGATTTATTTGAAATTACTGAAGTTAGATTTGAGAAGTTTATTGATAATGGCTATCATTCCGAAGCTTTTTTCAATGCTCCTACTGCACCTAAAACTTTGTGGGAAAAGCTCAAGCAACCCAAGCAATTTTTACTTCCTGATGTAATTGAAGCTCACTTAGAAAACTATTTTCCTTCCTTAGTTATTTTTCATGGTGATAACTATGCAGGGAAACTTGCTCAATGCCATCTTTTTGTTCCAGAATCATTAACAAACACTCGAACCTATATTTTATTATTTGCGAAATTAAACAATTCTTTAGCCAGATTATTAAAAAAGCAATTTTTAGGCTTAAGTAAAACAGTAGTAGAACAAGATGCAGATATTTTACATAAAATTTACCCTAATGCACCGCAAAAAATAAAGTTAAATAATGAAGTTGGGATGGATTGGGTTAAACGTAACTTTGAAAGTTGGAAATAATCAGCCCTAAAATAGTACTGCTAGCAATATGCCCGCACTATTGATAATTTTAATTTTTATAAGTCAAATCGATGAATCAAAATAATATCGAATACAAACAAACGCGCAATTTATCTATCGATGATATTTTAAATCTTTATAACGCTAATAATTGGTCGTCAGCAAAAAAACCGAACGAACTATACAATGGTTTAATGAATTCTCATTCACTCGTAACAGCTTGGGATAAAGAAAAATTAGTAGGCTTAGTAAATTCAATTACCGACTGTTATTTAGTTGTTTATTACCCGCATTTATTAGTTATACCGAAATACCAAAAACAAGGTATCGGTTTAAATTTATTAAAAATAATTACTAAACAATATCAAGAATTCCATCAACAGATATTAGTTGCAGAAGCTGAAACTGTTGATTTTTATCATAAATGCGGTTTTCGCAAAGCAGGTGATACGCAAGCAATGTGGATTTATCAAGGAGAAAATTAGAAATATACATCCCTCTCCTTAATAAGGGGAGGGAAAAAGGGTGAGGTTTCTACGCTACAGGTTGATCTGCATTTTCACGCCACCATTTAACAGTATTTTTCAAACCTTCTTTGAAGCCTACTTGAGCGGTGAAATCAAATTCTTTCTTGGCTCTTTCGGTATCCAAACAGCGGCGAGGTTGTCCGTTTGGCTTATCAGTTTGCCATACAATTTCACCGTTAAATTCCATGACTTCGCAAATTGTAGTAATCAAATCACGAATGGAGATTTCATAACCAGTTCCTAAATTAACTGGCTCCAAACCATTGTAAGATTGAGTACCCATTACAATACCCCGCGCTGCATCTTCAGAATATAAAAACTCGCGGGTAGGGCTGCCATCACCCCAAACAGGAATCTCTTTGTCTCCTCTCTCTTGGGCTTCCTGAACTTTACGAATTAATGCCGGGATAACGTGAGAACTTTTAGGATCGAAGTTATCTTCCGGGCCATATAAGTTTACTGGTAATAAATATATTCCGTTAAAACCGTACTGCTGACGGTAAGCCTGTAACTGGACTAATAAAGCTTTTTTAGCAATACCATAAGGTGCGTTGGTTTCCTCTGGATAACCATCCCAAATGTCATCTTCCTTAAATGGTACGGGAGTAAACTTGGGATAAGCGCAAATGGTGCCTACACAAGTAAACTTTTCCACACCAGCAAGATGGGCAGCATGAATCAACTGGGTTCCCATCATCAAGTTGTCGTAAAACAACTCGGCAGGTTTTTCACGGTTAAGTCCGATACCACCAACGTGAGCGGCTAAGTGAATTACGATATCTTGTTGATCGACTGCACGCTTGCAGTTTTCCATCACGCACAAGTCGTAATCTTTAGAACGAGGTACAGTAATTTTATCTTGTTCTGCACCTGCTTTAATCAGTTGCGAAACTACCTGACGACCTAAAAAGCCCGCACCACCAGTAACTAAAATTCTTTTATTCTTTAAGTCTAATGCGCTCATATTTTTTTCGTCCTTCAAGGTATTAAAAGTATTAAGCAATCAAAATAATTAAGCCAGCTCTTCTTTAATAAAAGATAATCGCTGGCTGTATAAATTTACATATGTAGTGCGCCCAATTCCTGACGAATCATCGCATTATCTTTAATTGCCTCGCCTACTTTATCACCAGGGGAAGTTAAACCCAAAGCTTGTAAATCTGCTTCTACCATCAAAGCAACTAATTGTTCAAAAGTTACAGATGGAGTCCAACCCAACTCTGTTCTAGCTTTAGTAGAATCTCCAATCAACAAGTCTACTTCCGCAGGACGTAAATAACGCTTGTCAAATTCTACATACTCTTGCCAATCAAGATTTACGTAATTAAATGCTAATTCGAGGAAGTCGCGTACAGAATGAGTTTCGTTTGTTGCAATTACATAATCGTCGGGATGTTCTTGCTGCAACATCATCCACATTGCCCGCACGTAATCTTTTGCGTAACCCCAGTCTCTCTTGGAGTCTAGATTACCCATGTAAATGCTCTTCTGCTTACCAGCAACAATCCGAGCAACCGCTCTAGTAATTTTGCGAGTTACGAAGGTTTCACCGCGCCGGGGTGATTCGTGGTTAAACAAAATACCATTACACGCGAACATATTATAAGATTCACGGTAATTAATGGTTTGCCAATGGCTGTAAACCTTAGCACAAGCATATGGGCTACGTGGGTAAAAAGGAGTTGTTTCCTTTTGCGGTACTGCCTGTACCAAACCGAACATTTCTGAAGAACCAGCTTGATAAAAGCGCACTTCAATCCCAGTACGCTGCTGATAGTCGCGGATTGCTTCTAACAAACGTAGAGTTCCCATTCCTACAGCATCCACCGTGTATTCAGGTGAATCAAAACTTACTCTTACGTGGGATTGAGCGCCCAAATTGTAGATTTCTACAGGTTTAACTTCTTCGAGAATGCGGCGTAGCGTCGTACCATCAGTCAAGTCACCGTAGTGAAGAAATAACTTTACCCCTTCTCTGTGAGGATCTTCATATATGTGGTCGATACGGTCTGTATTAAACGTAGAAGTACGGCGAATAATACCGTGTACTTCATAACCTTGTTCTAATAAAAATTCACTTAGATAAGAACCATCCTGTCCGGTAATACCAGTAATCAACGCTCGCTTTTGTTGGGTCATTCTCTACTATTCCTTATATTTTTTAGTCAAATTAATACATGTACCCCGGATATAAGCTAACAAGAATACACTTAGTTGCCCAATGGGAAACCTACGAGTTTTATTTAAGTAATATTTCGTTAGACTAGGTAAAAATGCTGACTTGCGTTTTTTTAGGTAAACCCTTCAAACGGTAACGAGAGATTAATTCTGTTTCCAGTATATTTTTTCAATCTTCATAAATGCTTCATATATTTGATAGCTTTATAAAGATTAAATTATTTTTTTATAAATGATTTTAAATCTACATTAAATCTACATTTTTGCCAAAGTGCAAATAGAAACCGAATCAAGATACGTATTTTTACTATGCAAAGAAAATACTCCGTAGCAATTTTGTAAAAGTATTATTTGTAACGGATTAGCTGCACTTATTCGGGTTAGAATAGCATTAACTAAGCAAATTAAATAATCTTTTAATTAAATAGCTAGCTCAATTATATCTAATATAAAAGTGCGATTAGCGTTACTCTAACGAGTCGTGCCGCGCTGTAGCTTGCGTCACCCGGAGGGTGATACGCGCAGCTTGTCCCCTTGGGATTCAGCTAGATGCCTTGGACATATCGCGCTCATCATAAAATAGGGGCAATCAAGCTGCCCCGAAAAATCAAAAATCGTGCCTTATTTTTAATAAGCTCCGTTATCTGTTGGTATAACAACAACAGCAATTGTTTTCAAAATAATCCATAAATCTAGCCAAAAATTTCTACATTTTACATAGTACAAATCTATCTGAACTCTCCTTGGATAAGGTATGTCATTGCGTCCAGAAACTTGCCACAATCCGGTTATTCCGGGTTTAATAGTCAAAATCTCATTGATATGACACCCGTATTTTGGTAATTCTTCTGCTACTAAAGGTCGAGGTCCGACAACACTCATATCCCCTTTAAGAACATTCCAGAACTGAGGAAATTCATCTAAACTGGTAATTCGCAAGAACTTACCGATAGTAGTAATTCTAGGGTCTTTTTTCAGTTTAAAATTACTCTTCCATTCTTGTTGGAATTGGGGCGATGTTTCCATTATCTGTATCAAAACTTCATCGGCATTGCTCACCATTGTGCGAAATTTAATACAATTAAACCGCTTGTAATTTTTCCCAACTCGTTCCTGAATGTAAAAAATAGGCCCATGCGAGCTTAAAGCTATCAACAAAGCCAGAATTAAATAAACAGGAGCAAACAGAATTAGTACTAACAGGGAAAAGATTATATCGAACAGTCGCTTAGCTTTCTCTCCGTTTAAAGCTTTTTCATAAAAACCAAGGGGTTTGAATTTTGGCTTCTGTTTTTTGTAACCGCGTTTAAAGAAAGTACGCGCAATTTTACCGGAGAGGAGTGAGGTCTGTGCCGTCATCATACTCCTTACAATCCACACCACACATAGTCCCAATCTTAAAGCTTACAGAAGCTTTTCAAAGTGCTTGGGAAGCAAATTTACTTTATCGTCTCATTCCTATGTTAAAAATCAAGTTACTATTTTCCTTTTATTATTATTTTCCTCGCACTGATGGACAAAATTTAGATAACGAGAAGCAAACATTTGCTTTGAGAATTGAGCAGCGTGCTTTCTAGCATATTCTGGATTAAATTTTCCAGCTTTTGCTTCAAAAGTTTCCACCGCTTCGATTAAAGATGCTTCCGTTTGCTGTTGGAAAAATATACCCGTTCCCGTATCACCGTGAGTACGAATATCCCGCACCGTTTCCAAAGCTCCACCAGCACCATAGGCGATCGCCGGAGTACCGCAAGCTTGTGCCTCGACTAAGGCAATACCAAAATCTTCACAAGCAGCATACACAAAACCTCGGGCACTAGCCATATATTTTTTTACCATATCGTCTGGCTGCCATCCTAGTATCTTGATATTAGGTTCGGCTATTTTAATAATTTTATCCATATCAGGTCCGATACCAATTATTACCAAAGGCTTTCGTAATTTATTAAAGGCTTTAACAATTAAAGTTACTTGCTTATAACTTACTAACCGGGAAACGGTAACGTAAAAATCTTCTTTTTGAGATAAAAACGGAAACTCTTCGGTATTTACGGGTGGATATATAATTTGTGCGTCTCTTCTATAACATCGCCAAATTCTGCGTGCGGTATGAGCGCTATTGGCAATAAAATAATCGACTCGATTGGCGCTGACAACATCCCATTGCCTTAAACGATGCAGTATGTAGCGCGTTAACCATCCTGCCATACCTGTTCCTAGTTTGCTTTCTCGAAGATAATCAAAAGTTAAATCCCAAGCATAACGCATCGGACTGTGGCAGTAACAAATATGCAATTGGTCGGGAGTCGTTAAAATCCCTTTAGCAACGGCATGGGACGAAGAAAGAATCACATCATGCTGCCGTAAATCTAGTTGTTCAATAGCCAATGGCAGTAATGGTAAGTATTTTTGAACACCTTTTTTAGCTACAGGTAAATACTGAAGAAATGTTGTGCTAATTTGACGTTTATATAGATAACTTTCCGGATTACTAGACTCAAAATCAATGAGAGCATACAGTTGGGCATCAATATGATTCAAAATTTCTCGAACTACGAGTTCCGAACCACCTGTTGCCTCGGGTGTAAGCCACTCATGCACCAAAGCATACTTTGAAGGCACAGCTAACATTTATAAATTAGGTCAAAGGTCAAAAGGTTTAAGGTTATGCCTGAAATTAAACGGGACTACAAAACTAACTAATAATTACTAAAAAAGAAGATTAATTAAGCATTGAGACATAAAGTAGGGTTTTGATATCTAAAGCGTATATACACACATATCCGGATGAAGATAACTCAAACCCCCATGCCCAAAATTTTCAGATTGACATCCTTCTAGCTCCTGGTTTTTTCTTAACAATCCGAAATTTTTGCTTTTCGACAATATTGCGTCCCTTTGCGCGAACAAGCATGGTACATAAGCAGCAAAAGATGTAGTGTATGTGAGAACATCAAGTATAAAATTTTCCCGTTTTTTGAATTAAACGGAAAGTTAATAACCCTTGTGGTGACTATCTTTCCACAATAAAAGTTCCCCCGTAGTTACCCAATCCTGATAATCTCAAATAAGGATATCGAAGATATTTCAAGTATTGTGCGAACAAGTAGCAGATATAGCGGGGGTTCTATGCGAATTTTAATTATGGGAGGCACTCGATTTATCGGTGTTTACCTGACTCAACTATTGGTAGCTGAGGGACATGATGTAGTATTGTTCAATCGCGGCAACCGTCCTTTACCAGTTAAGAACGTCACGCACCTCTGTGGCGATCGCACTGACGCAAACCAGTTAAAAGAAAAGTTAAAAAACGAAAATTTTGATGTCATTTTTGATAATAACGGACGCGAACTTACCGATACTCAACCATTAGCAGAAATTTTTCAAAACCGCTTGCAGCATTTCGTATACATGAGTTCTGCTGGAGTTTACCTTAAATCTGACTCTCTACCTCACATAGAAGGAGACGCAGTAGATCCTAAAAGTCGTCATAAAGGTAAACATCATACCGAAAGTTTCCTTGAAGCTCGGGACTTTCCTTTTACCTCAATTCGTCCCACCTATATTTATGGGCCACAAAATTATAACGATTTAGAAGCTTGGTTTTTTGACAGAATTACCCGCAATCGTCCGCTTCCCATTCCCGGTAACGGATTACATATTACACAGCTAGGGCACGTCAAAGACTTAGCCAAAGCAATGACTCAAATTATCGGCAACTCTCAAGCAATCAAACAAATTTACAACGTTTCGGGAAATCGTTACGTCACTTTTGACGGTTTAGCCCGTGCTTGTGCAGTAGCTGCCGGTAAATCTCCCGACGACATTCAAATCGTGCATTACGAACCCAAAAAGTTTGATTTTGGCAAACGTAAAGCCTTCCCCATGAGAATGCAGCACTTCTTCGCATCGGTTAACAAAGCCATGACAGAATTAGATTGGCATCCAGATTACGATTTAGTTTCTGGATTAAAAGACTCATTTAAAAACGATTATTTGCCATCCGAACGAGATAAAAAAGAAATTGATTTTTCAATTGACGAGGAGATATTAAAAGCAGTAGGTTAAATGGTTAACTAACTTGTAGGTTGGGTTAGACACGAAAACCAAATTGAATATAAATTAAATTTGTCACCAAAATCTTTATTATCGTGTCATAACCCAACATCATAAATATAAAAGTTTGTAGTAAGGAATTTATTCCTTATTAACTATTCCTAATTCCCCATTCCCAATTCCAAACCATGAAAAAAGTAATAATCGCAGGAGGTGGCCCCACAGGTGTAACACTTGCCTTAATGCTCGTACAGCGTGGTATTGCAGTCACATTAGTTGAAGCAGCTTCCGACTTCCGGCGAGTGTTTCGTGGCGAAGGATTAATGCCAAGTGGTTTAAATGCTCTGTCGGAAATGAGATTATCGGAAATACTTGAAAAAATTCCTTACCGACAACTCGATGCATGGGAATTTATTTTAGGTAAAAAACCGTTATTTAAAGTTGATGAACCAATAGAAGCAGATACTCAACCGTGTACTTTAGTTTCTCAACCACCTTTACTTGAAGCATTAATTTTAGAAGCTCAAAAATATAATCATTTTGAGTTTATCCAAGGAGTAGCCGTTAAAGATTTACTAAAAATTGATAACCGCGTAACAGGTGTTAAATTAGCAGACGGAAGAGAAATTGCAGCCGACATAGTAATTGGTGCAGATGGGCGTAATTCTATCATTAGACAACGTGCAGGATTAAAATTAGAGCGACAGCCAACAAGCATGGATATGCTTTGGTTTAAATTAGCTGCAAATCCTCGTTTTTTAGAAGAAAATATATTTACTGCCATTGGAGACGGTGAAAATGCATTTGCAGTATTTCATGGAGTAGAAGCGGGAAAATTACATCTTGGTTGGAGTTTAACTGATAGTAAAAATACTGCAAATAGTAGCGATAAAACAAAAGTTGAATGGGCACAAATGTTTGCATCAATATCACCTTCGTGGTTAGCAGAACATTTTATCAACCATGCAGAATCTATCGAAAAACCCATCAAACTATCAGTTGTAGTAGGTCTTTGTCCATCTTGGCATACTCCGGGAGTTTTACTTTTAGGTGATGCCGCTCACCCCATGTCTCCCATTCGCGCCCAAGGGATTAATGTTGCCTTACGCGATGTAATTGTAGCAGTAAATCATCTCGTACCCGCCTTACTTGCAGAAGCTGAAAACGAAGAAATTGATCGGATATTCTCACAAATTCAGCAAGAAAGAGAACCAGAAATTATTCGCATTCAACAGCTTCAGAAAGAAGAAGGTAGGCAACATGAATTATTGCCCAAAAATCTATTTTTACGAAAAATTGTTTTTAGATTAGCTCGTTTAGTTAATAAAGCAATTCGTTTATCTTGGATACAGAGACAGAAGAAAATGCGTCAAGGTGTGACTCGGGTTCAATTGGAAGTTTAAATAAATATGGTAATTGGTAATTAGAAAAAGTTAGCTTGTAGGTTGGGTTAGACACGAAAATCAATTTAATTTGTGACGAAAAGCTTTATTAATCGTGTCGTAGCCCAACATCACGATTGTGAATAAACAAGCAATATATGTTACGACATCAAAATATCTTGTTGTTGATAAATTGAAAATTGCGTAACCTATCATGACGATATTTGATGATTATCATAATATTATTTTAAAAGCCTCATTCCGCCAGAGAATGTAATTCTCTGTCTCATAGCAAAAGTCCTCAGAAGAGAATTAGTAAATCTGTTGCTATGAAATATAAATAGTTAGTAGGTGGAGCATCTTGCTCCCTAATGTACGCGCAGCTCCGCTAGAAGCTCGCACTACAAAAAAATAAATTTACACATTTGGGATGCTCCTTAGTAGGTTGGGTTAGACACGAAAATCAATTTAATTTGTAACGAAAAGCTATATTAATCGTGTCGTAGCCCAACATCATGATTGTTGACACGGGAATGAATCCCCAAGTCAGATATTTATATTCTTCCAAAGTAAAAATTTACTCAACCTGTAGCTGAGTTTTTAACTCTAGCATTGGCTGTATTTTCCAATCGCTACGGGTTGCTGTTTTCGGATTCATTCCGCAGCTACTTGATTATCTTCTGCTGTCTTTTGCGGTAAAAGATAAATCGCACCACTAATCAAAGTCAAAGCTACAGATACCCAAAAAGCAACCAGAGAAGGTAATTCCCATTCTGGAGATAAAGGAGCAATCAAAAGCGCGATCGCGATTATTTGAGTTACAGTTTTTAGTTTTCCCCAAATATTCGCACCGCTGATTTTCGGTTGACTAACTCGCCAACCAGCAATCGCTAATTCCCTTCCTAATATCAGAAATACTCCCCACGCTGGAATTTGCCCCAACTCAATCAAAGAAAGTAGAGGAGCAAGCACCAGCAATTTATCTACTAATGGATCGAGAAATTTGCCTAAATCGCTGACTTGGTTTAACTTCCTAGCTAAATAACCATCTAACCAGTCAGTACAAGCAGCAACTACAAAAATCGTAAAACAGATCCATCTTGCTTGGGATGTAGGATTTTGCAAACCGTAAATAATAAACGGTATTCCTAAAAGACGAGAGAAAGTAATCAAGTTTGGGAGAGTCATTCGATTTTGGATTTTGGATGTTGGATTTTGGATTTTGAATTAAGACGACGGGAGTTAGGAGTTAGGGATTGATAATTGATAATTGTTCCCTACTCCCTAATTAAGAATTAATAATTACTAATATCTATTATTCACGCTAACTGGTAACTGTTAACTGATGACTGTTAACTGATTATTATGACCGATCAACAATTTCGTACTGAGAGCGATTCAATGGGCGATCGCCAAATTCCGAGTAGCGCTTATTACGGTATTCAAACGCTGCGAGCTATGGAAAACTTCGCTATCAGCGGCATTAAGCCTTTACCTACTTACGTGGATGCCTGCATCATCATCAAAAAGGCTACAGCAATTGTGAATGGTGAATTGGACTGCATACCTCAAGATGTCAGTCAAGCTATTGTAAAAGCTGCTGATGAAGTACTAGCGGGTAAGTTTCGCGATCAGTTTGTTGTGGATGTTTACCAAGCAGGTGCCGGTACTTCTCATCATATGAATGTCAATGAAGTACTAGCAAATCGCGCTTTAGAAATTTTAGGAGACGAGAAAGGTAACTATAAGCGGGTAAGCCCCAACGACCACGTTAACTACGGCCAGTCTACCAATGATGTGATTCCCACCGCAATTAGAATTGGTGGAATATTGGCTCTATCGAAGACGTTGTATCCGGCTTTAGATAATGCAATTAATGCTTTAGAAGAAAAAGCGACGGAATTTAAAGATATTGTAAAGTCTGGTCGGACTCATTTACAAGATGCAGTGCCCGTGCGTTTAGGCGATACTTTTGCTGCTTGGGCGCAGATTCTCAGAGATCATCGAAATAGAATTAATAGCGCTGCTGCGGATTTAGCCGTGCTGGGTTTAGGAGGTAGTGCAGCGGGTACGGGGTTAAACACCCATCCCCGATATCGGGTAAGTGTGATTAAAATTATTTCAGGACTAGTTAATTCTCCTTTGAAGGAGGCAACCCATCTTATGGCTGCAATGCAAAGCATGGCACCATTCGTTAATGTATCCGGTGCTTTACGAAATCTGGCTCAAGATTTAGTCAAAATATCTCATGATTTGCGCTTGATGGATTCGGGACCAAACACTGGTTTCAAAGAAATTCAATTACCACCAGTGCAGCCGGGTTCCTCGATTATGCCTGGGAAATACAATCCAGTGATGGCTGAGATGACATCAATGGTGTGTTTTCAAGTAATGGGTTATGACACAGCTATTAGTTACGCCGGACAAGCAGGGCAATTAGAATTAAATGTCATGATGCCGTTGATTGCCTACGATTTTATTCACAGCATTCAAATATTAGGCAACACTGTTCAAGCATTGACTTCCCGCTGCATAAAAGGAATTACTGCTTTACCAGAACGTTGTTCGGCATATGCCGAAGCGAGTTTGGCATTAGTAACGGCATTAAACCCTCATATAGGATACCTTAATGCAGCAGCCATAGCCAAAGAATCAATCGAGACGGGAAAGTCTCTACGACAAATTGTACTAGAAAAACAGTTGATGAATGAAGAAGAATTAGCCAAAGTATTAAACCTGGAGCAAATGAGTACGATTGTCAGTGAACAGTGAGCAGTGAACAGTAACTCCTAACTCATAATTCCTAACTCATAACTCACAACTCTTAATCCAAAATCTAAAATCCAAAATCCCATAACTCCTAACTCCTATAACTCCTAACTCCTAACTCCTAACTCCTCTTAAGCTAAGCTGTGATAAAACCGCAGTGGGGAAAATTACATCAATGCAGACTCAAACACCATCTGTCAGTTTAATTAGGGCAACTTCTTATCAAGTGGAAGCATTAAGGGAATCTTTGGAAACCTTGCTCGAACCTTTGGGTGGAATCACAGCATTTGTTAAAAGTGGCGATCGCGTTTTACTCAAACCTAATCTGCTTACGGGTTCGCGTCCAACGGCGGAATGTACTACGCGCCCGGAAATGGTTTACGCTGTGGCGATTATGGTAATTGAAGCTGGTGGTAAGCCTTTTTTGGGAGACAGCCCTGCTTTTGGTAGCGCTAAAGGAGTAGCTTTGGCTAATGGATATGAAAGGATTTTAGAAGAACTCAATCTTCCCGTTATCGAGTTTCATGGTAAACGCTACGAAATCGTAAACGATAAGTTTAACCATTTGTTGCTATCCAAGGAGACGATGGAAGCTGATGTAGTCATCAACTTACCTAAAGTTAAGTCTCACGCACAATTGGTATTAACTTTGGGAGTTAAAAATTTGTTTGGTTGCGTACCGGGCAAAATGAAAGCTTGGTGGCATATGGAAGCGGGGAAAGATGCCAACCGCTTTGCAGAAATGTTGGTAGAAACCGCAAAGGCTATTAACCCTAATTTAACGATTATAGATGGCATTATCGGTCATGAAGGCAACGGCCCTAGCGGTGGCGAACCCCGTCCTTTAGGGATTTTGGGTTGTTCAACAGACGTATTTGCTTTAGATAGAGCGATAGTAGAAATACTAAATGTTCCTCCCGAACAAGTACCTACCCTTGCTGCATCAATGCGATTGGGAATTTGTCCGGAACTTAATGCGATCGAATTCGTCAGTTTACATCCCGACTTACTGCAAATAGATGATTGGCAATTGCCCTCGAAATATATGCCAATTGATTTTGGAATGCCCCGGGTAATCAAATCTACATTTAAGCATCTTTATATTCGATTTATCAAAGAAAAAATGAGCGCTCATAGCGAAAATTAAATCAATTGTTCAAAGCAGCAAAAATTATCGGCTATAGTGCAAACTTAGCTACAGCAATTTTTAGCAATAGCAGAGTAATCTGTAAATACCCTCCGATTGCTTAACCAGACCGCCCTATTTTAGTGGCGGTTTTTTTAGTCCGGATAATGATAATAAATTGTTACATTTAAGATGAATAACCTTTATCTAAGTTTTATTAAAAGAATATTTAATCATCCATAACCATCTGATAATTTTTCGGAAATCTTCCGGATATTAATAGCCTAAGATTGAGACATCCGTAACCGTAATATTAACCGTATTTATAATTATTTTTACTGATTTAAATATAAAGATTATTAACCAATAATGGTCACTTTCTGTTACTTAAAAACAAATTAAATTTACTGCATTATTGCGGTATAGAATTATTATCAAAGTATTTTATTGAGAGTATTTAGAAAATAAAAATTCTTGGGTGTAATCACTGATGATGATATAAAATATTTAAAGTATACTCAACTACTTTTAAGTATGAAACAAAAAATATTTATCTCTGAAAAAAGTTTAAAACTCTTACCCTATAATAATTTATCTTCCTATTGAAAGATGATATTGACCCGCTTTTAATTTAAAGTTAATATTAATGGATAAAAAATATGTATGTTTTATTGCATGATATTGAATGAATAGAAGCTGCAATTATAACCGCAAATACGCAAGTAGAAAGCGAGATTAGTTACAAGTAGTTAAATAAGATATTTCTCTATTACTTGGTATCAAGAGTTTCAGGTATAAAGAAATATATAAAGTAACTTCCAAAACTGATTTAAATTCTTAAAGAATAGAGAGTTTACGGTCAGAAAAAAAGCTAAAATAATAGCAACACTCTCATTCAAGAGAGATGTAGCAACTAATGATGTAAAGAGCTAAATAATTTATATGGATTCTAACAGTCAGTCTGCCAGTACAGAGGAATTACCTTCGCAACGTTTGGCAGACGTTGTAGGAACAGCGATTGCTATGTTAACTCTGACGCTACCTATGTTTGTAATTGGTCATTACTCTTCAGGCAGTGTTCAAGGTAATCGGCAACCACTAACCTATAATTTGCAAAAAACTGACAATGATGCAGAACTAATAAAAAGTGAAATTTCTTCTATTTATAAAATGAATAAAGACGCTTCGGGCTTATTGAATAAAAAATAATTTATTGTGCCGATTAACAGAAGTTTCTCTACTATGAAACTGATATTATCTCTCTACCTATAGTTGAGTATGAGAAAATATGAATGCGGATACGCACGAGAAAGATAGATATTTCTTGTGGCGCATACAACAGCGTTGTTTGAACTAATCGATTACAATGCAACAGCTTCAACGCTTTAATTCCTTTCAAGCTCCTAGCCTCATCGCTTTGCTTGAAATGTGAGTTCACAAAAGTTTTTTAAAGCAGTCTGCGTTAATTAGCTTCACTTTAGATATAAAGATGCTCTTGTTCTCAAGGGCATCTTTGTTTATTGTTTGTTAAAGAGAGAGGGGGAGATGGGGAGACAAGGGGAAATATTTATTTTCAACTCTTCACTCCTAACTCCTAACTCCTAACCCCCAACTCCTAACTGCTCATTGGTAACTGTTGCGACAAACTACTTTGGGATAAGTCCATATTGACCTAAAATTCTACACGGGAGCTAACAAACTCTCACCGATAATTAACTTTCTTCTTTAGGAGTAAATCTGTGGACTTATCCATTATCCCAGCCCAACCAAAACCCGGTTTGATAAACGTTTTAATTGAAATTACTGGCGGAAGTAAAAATAAATATGAATACGACAAAGATTTACAAGCTTTTACCTTAGATAGGGTGCTTTATTCATCGGTACAATACCCTTACGACTATGGTTTCGTTCCTAATACTTTGGCTGATGATGGCGACCCCCTCGATGGTATGGTAATAATGGATGAGCCAACATTTCCCGGTTGTGTAATTGCAGCACGACCCATTGGAATGTTAGAAATGATTGATGGTGGCGATCGCGATGAAAAAATTCTTTGCGTTGCCGATAAAGATCCGCGTTATGCTCACGTAAAATCTCTTAAGGATTTAGCTCCCCATCGACTTGAAGAAATCGCAGAATTCTTCCGGAGTTACAAAAACCTGGAGAAAAAAGTAACCGAGATTCTTGGTTGGCAAGATGTTGAGAAAGTTGCGCCATTAGTTGAGCAATGTATTAAAGCAGTCAAGTAGAAAACAACGCCAGTTTGACTACTAATTAAATTCAAGTTAAAATTTTTTCTCCCAAAACCTAATTGCCCAATGCACCGCACGCTTCTTTTCGCAAAAATTCACAATTGTACTCTCACCGAAGTTAATCCTAATTACGTGGGTAGTATCACCATAGACCAAATGCTTTTAGAGAAGGCTGGTATCTTGCCTTACGAGCAGGTGCAAGTGGTAAATGTGACTAATGGCGAACGCTTTGTTACCTACACAATCCCAGGTGTAGCTAATTCGGGAGCCATTGAGCTAAACGGGGCTGCGGCACGTCTGGGCATAAAAGGGGATCGGTTGATTATAATGTCTTACGGGCAGTTTACTTCGGAAGAAATCAAAAGTTTCTCTCCGACAGTTGTCATAGTAGACGACAAAAACAATTTGTTAGAAGTCCGACACTATGACGATCTGCTCGGCAAGACTATTATGTAGCAAAAATGTCACAGACAGAACCGTTGCGCCATCCTAAAGATGCCTTTCGTACAACAGAAAATTTAAAAGAAAACCAAGCCGATAAATTTTTAGTCAAATTTTGGGGAGTGAGAGGTTTAATTCCAACTCCAGGTGAAGAGACTAATCGTTATGGAGGTAATACAGCTTGTGTAGAAATGCAGGTTGGCACAAAAAATTTAATCTTTGACGGTGGTACTGGCTTGCGAGTATTAGGAAAATCTTGGTTGCAGCAACAGCAACAACTAGTAGCTCACTTGTTTTTCACCAACGCTCAAACCAACCGCATTCAGGGTTTTCCCTTTTTTGATTGTGCATTTGCACCGCAAAACTGCTTTCATATTTACGGTACCGCTGCTTCTAATGGCGCATCAATTAAACAATCGCTTGGCGATCAAATGCTGTTACCGCATTTTCCCTACCCCTTACAAGTCATGGATTCAAAACTGCAATTTTATAATTTGACTCCGGGTGAAGCGATCGCCATAGATGAGATTGCGGTACAAATTGGATTAATTAACAATCTCCAGAAATCTATTGGCTATAGAGTTACATGGAAAGAATATAGTGTTGCTTATATTACCGATTTACAGTCAGAAATAGAAGAGTTAGAGCAAGAAAGTCTAATGAAATTAATCCAAGGGGTAGACTTGCTAATTGCCAATCCCGATTACATTACCTCTAATTTTCGCGACTCGGAAACACCAATTGATTGCTACTCGCAGATTGCAATTGATTTAGCTCGTAAAGCTGATGTTAAACAACTTGTATTTTCCAATCATCATCCAAATGATAACGATGATTTTTTAGATAGAGTCCAAGCAGCGTTTAAAAATGAATTTGAGCAAGCATTTTTAGCACGTGAAGGTATGGTAATATCTCTCAATTGAAGCATTCAAAAAAAAATCACAAACAAAATCACAAACAATTAATTTCTACGGTTGCTGCGTCGGATAATCCAGTAACTTATTGATAAAGCAAAAACCGCCACTCCCAAACCAATAACTTGTATTCCCTCTGTATTTTTTAAATCTAGAATAATAATTTTTCTAGCTACAGCGATTAAAGAAGTACCAATCACCAATTCTACATGAATAACATTTTTTCTTAAATAAGCAGTAATATTCTCTAAAATTTCTAAAGCAATTAAAATATTTAAGAATAGTCCGAAAGTTGTAAATAAGTTTTCATTAAAACTAATCTCATTCAAATCCCACATTAATAATTTATGTATAATATGTATTCCTAAATCTACAATTGCAAACAATATTACTACTATCATAAAAATCGATAGCAGTTTAGCAACCAATTCTTCAATATTTTCAATTTGATGTAAAAAATTCTCATTTTGACTGTATTTACGAATTATTCTCAATAAATTCCTCATGCTTCATACCTTGCAATCAAAAGTTTAGGATCGGTTAGCCTGGTTGTGGAATGTGAAAGTAAATAAAATCAATTAAGGATCGGAAATAAAGCGAAATCATCTCTTAACACTATTTACCGCATTTATAACTATAAACAATTATTGGTCAATTAATAAATAAGAAATTAACCAGCGTAAAACACTACAATCAGAAATTCTTGCCTCAAACGACAACAAAATATAAAGTGTAAACTATCCTTAATACGTATCCGGAAGAGAAATCATGAACCGTCGTAGCTTTTTAAACTGGGTTGGAATAGGTTGGATAGCAAGTAGTTTACCCATAGCTATAGCAGCTTGTTCTTCAAAGGAAACAGAGCAAAGCACCTCAGAATCTCAAGAATGGCAAGAAGTTGGCAATGCTGATGAATTAAAGACTAATGGTAAATTACTTGCAAAAAATACATCTGTAGGAGAAGTATTATTAGTTAAAACTTCAGTTCCTGGCGATTTAGTTGCGGTGAATGCTATCTGCACTCATGCAGGTTGTACTGTAGAATGGAAAGCCGATAAAAATAAATTTGTTTGTCCCTGTCATGGTTCTGAATTCGGTGTTGCTGGTAAAGTTGAAAAAGCACCAGCGACAACACCTTTAAAAACTTATGCTGTCAAAACCGAAGGCGATAAAGTTTTAATTCGATAATTATGGTTCTTCCGTACTAATTATGCTAATTAATTAGTCGTAGGACAGGGAATAGGGAATAAGGAACAGAGAACAGGTAAAAAATACGGTATTAGTAAAACATATTAGCTAGGTCGCCTATTAATATGAAACAACCAAACCTATTTTATTTATCTATAGACTTGATTCGCAAAAATAATTGATGTTTTCTTAATAAAAATATATTAGTAAAAACTCACTCCAATACCGTAAGTCAACAGTAGTAATCTAAGATTAGAAACATATATAATTTTATTTAGAATAGATGTCAAAAATATATATGTAACAGAAGTTACGAAAAAAGAGAGAAGAAGTACGTTAAGTTAAATTTGTTATAAAAATAACGGTTAGCTACTTAAAAATGCGGCTAGAACAGTTGCAAGCCTTCTTGGCGATCGCCGAGAGTGGCAGCTTTCAGAAAGCAGCGTACAAATGTAGTGTTACCCAATCTACAATTAGTCGCCAAATTCAAGCATTAGAGGCAGATTTGGGCTTTGAATTGTTTCACAGAACCGCTCAGTCAAAATTGACGCTGGCGGGTGAAACTTTACTGCCTCGCGCCCGTAAAATTTGTGTAGAGTGGCAAACTGTAAAGCAAGAAATAACAGATTTAATCGCAGGGAAACAGTCAGAACTTTGTATTGCTTGTATTCCCTCAGTATGTGCTTATTATTTTCCACCTTTATTACAATTATTTTGCAAAGAATACCCCGATGTACAATTACGGGTAACATCTTTAGGTAGCGATAGGGCATTAAAAGTTCTCAAAGATGGACTAGTTGATTTAGCAATTGTAATGAACAATCGTTTTCTTACCACAAGTAAAGAAATGGTTGTCGAAACACTTTATGAAGAACCTATAGAAGTATTGATCTCAGTTAATCATCCATTAGCTGAATATGAATGCATTCCTTGGGGGGAATTAATTCGCTATCGACAAGTGATTTTTAAAGAAGGTTATGGAATGCAGCGTTTGGTACAAAGCCAATTTGACCAAACCCAGACATTGCTTAAATCAGCTTTAGAAGTAAATACCTTAGATGCTTTCCGGGGAATAGTACGTCAAGGAGAATTAATCGCATTATTACCAAGTTCGGCATTAATTGAAGCACGTACAGATCCCAGCCTTGCGATTCGTCCTTTTGTGATTAACAACAATGGTTCTACCGTCCACAGTACATCCTTAACTCGCCAAGTAGTAATAGTAACAACTCAAGACCGCTTACAAATTCCTCCTATACAACATTTTTGGCATCTAGTCACCCAAGAAATTCCCAAACAAATTAACAGTAAGCAGTGAGCAGTTAGGAGTTAGGAGTTAGGAGTTAGGAGTTAAGAATTAGGAGTTAATTGTTAATTGTTTTTCCCCTTGTCCCCTTGTCTCCCCATCTCCCCCAGGGTGTTAATTCAAAAAAAATATGAGCAATTTATTCAGAGATTTACTCAAAAAAATAGGCAGTGGTCAACATACAAAAGAGAATTTAACTCGCACTGAAGCAGGATTGGCAACCAAAATGATCTTGCTTGGGGAAGCAAAGCCAGCACAAATAGGTGCTTTTTTGATTGCACATCGGATTAAACGACCTACTAGTGAAGAATTGGCGGGGATGTTGGATGCTTACAACGAACTTGGGCCGAGATTACAAGCAATCAACGGCGAGAAACCGGCTATCGTTTTTGGTATACCTTACGATGGCAGAACCCGAACCGCACCAATTAGCCCGATAACAGCTTTATTGTTGGCTTGCTGCGGTCAAAATGTAATTATGCATGGTGGCGATCGCCTGCCGACAAAATACGGACTTCCCTTGGTAGAAATTTGGCAAGGTTTAGGTATTGACTGGACGAAGTTAGAATTTTCTAAAACCCAACAGATTCTAGAAAAAACAGGAATCGGTTTTGTCTACACGCCACTGCATTTTCCCTTACTTAACAGTATTTGGGAATACCGCGACCAAATCGGCAAACGTCCCCCCTTTGCCACAATGGAATTAATTTGGTGTCCTTATGCCGGAGATGCTCATATCGTTACCGGGTTTGTTCATCCACCAACAGAGGAAAGGTTTCAAGCAACGTTGGCTCACATGGGAATAACCAAATTTACAACAGTCAAAGGTTTAGAAGGTAGTTGCGATTTAGCGCGAGATCGAACTGCGATTATCGGCTATTGTGATGGTAATAATAATTTAGAAAGACTACTTTTAGTTCCTCGCGAATATGGCTTTACTACCAAAAACGTACCTTTGAATAGTACTGAAGAATTAATATCGGATATGAAATCAGTTTTAGCTGGTTTACCATCAGAATTGATGCAAACAGCATTATGGAATGGCGGATTTTATTTATTTCGTTGCGGAATTTGTGCGAATATGTCTCAAGGTTTAGCAAAATCCAAAGAACTTTTTGATAGTGGAGCAGTATTGAAAAAACTTCGAGAATTGCAGCAGATTGTTGACTCGATAAAATAAGTTTGTTTCATAAAATCTATTGAAACACGCTTTATTTAAAAAACAAGAATAAGTAACAGCTAAAAATTTTATTAAACCTTAAACCTTAAACCTTTAAACTATTTCCGTCGATCGGGGAGGAAATCAATTATGCCAGCGCAGAAAATTTTGATGATTGTTGGAGACTATGTAGAAGATTACGAAGTGATGGTTCACGAACAAGCTTTACAAATGGTTGGACACACCGTTGATGCTGTATGTCCCGATAAAAAAGCTGGTGAGAAAGTAAGAACAGCTATCCATCATTTTGAAGGAGATCAAACTTACAGCGAAAAACCCGGTCATAATTTTACTTTAAACGCTGATTTTGCCACAGTAGACGAAAGCCAATATCACGCTCTGGTTATTCCTGGAGGAAGGCACCGGAATACATTCGCTTAAATCTTCATAGTATTAGAAATTACCCAGCATTTTGCCCAAAAGAATAAACCTATCGCTGCAATATGTCATGGTTTACAAGTTCTCGCATCGGCTAATATATTGCAAAGTAAAACCTGTACTGGATACCCTGCCTGTAGTCCAGATATAGGTAGTGCTGGAGGTAAATACGTAGATGTTCGCGCTTCTGAAGTAGTAGTTGACGGTAACGATGGTAACTGCACCTGCAACGCCTGCCCATCCTCACTGGTTGCCTGAATTCCTCAAAGTGCTTGGGACAAAAATCGAGCATCCTGAAATGGCTACACTAACTTAATTAACTAAGGGATTTAATTTAAGATTGGTCAATTGTCAGTTTTCAATTCTTTATATACTGGCAAATGTACTGACTACCTGAAAAAATTATTGAAAGGGAAAGTCAAATAAAATCTGCAAATAATAAAATAATTAAAATTGGAAAATTTTAAACAATTACATATTTTTGTTTTTTTTATTCTATAAATGCAAATAAATTCACAATTATCATTTTAGTCAAGACAGTAAATATACAGTTAAACTAAACTATATAAAACAAGTTTATTTGATAACCATTACAATGCATAAAATTTATAATTCAACAAAGCCAAAATACCGTTTGGTAGCGTAGACTAAGATAATGGGTGATATACCGGCACTTATTACGATACCAGGCAAGACTTTTTATGATAAAATTTCACTTCCTTCAAAGCGTAAACTATAGTTTATTAACAAACTGCCGTAAAAATTAAAAATACAGTTACGTGGTTAAGTACTACCAACAAAAATCCACCATTAATAGTTGAGAAATTATACTGACTCAATGACAGGCAAAAACGCAAGACAGAATGCATTTCTGCGGCTAGTGTCTGGGAAGGAATCAGAAACACCATCGGTTCGTCAACGCTACTCGCTAATTCCAACTTCAGAAGCAGTGATCGGACGAGATCCTCACTGCCAAGTTGTATTGGATGCATTAAAATATCGCATGGTATCTCGCCGTCATGCGATAATCCGTCCCCTAAGTTTATCCCCCGATGGTGAAATCAGTTGGATACTTTGCGATTTAGATAGTGCTAACGGTACTTACCTTAACGGAAAACGCTTGCAGGAATGTCAGCAAGTTTTCCCCGGCGATCGCATTACTTTAGGCTACGATGGACCTCAACTAGTTTTTAGTAGCGAAGTGGTTGAACGAAGAACCACAATTTCTGCGAATACATCTGTTGCCGGAAACACTAGTTCCCAAGACTATTCCAAGCCAGACTCAGTTAGCTTTACTCAATTATTTCCCATAATTTCTACAGGTAAAGACTTAACTAGCAAAGCATATTTAATACCTGGAATTTTAACAGTTATTTTTGTAGTACTAATGTTTGCTACGGTAGGAAAACCGGAAGCAAATCAAGTTATAGTTGCTATTTATATCGCTTTCGCTGCTTACTATTTTATTTATCAGCTATGTGGTAAGCATAAACCCTGGTGGGTTTTATTAAGTATGGGTTTATCCACTGTTTTGATTTTGGTTAGTCCCATATTAGATTTATTTATTTTTGTATTTCGCGAACTTTTGCCCGGTAGATTACCATCAGGACAAGAATCAATCACTTTTACAGAATTGCTGGTGCGGATGTTTTTTGGCGCTGGCTTAATGGAAGAATTGCTTAAAATACTACCAGTTATAGCTATATATTTTATTGGTTTAAAATTATCTTCGCCTTGGAAAGAGCGTATTGGAGTTTGGGAACCTTTAGATGGCATCTTGCTTGGTGCAGCTTCTGCCGTCGGTTTTACACTGTTAGAAACACTCGGTCAGTATGTACCGGAAGCTACTCAAAATGCTGCAATTCAAGCAGGAACTGAAACAGGTCAATTAGTCGGATTACAGTTATTAATTCCTCGCATTTTAGGTTCTGTAGCCGGACACATGGCTTATAGCGGATATCTTGGGTATTTCATCGGTTTAGCCGTGCTTAAACCAAAATTAGGAGGACAAATTTTACTAGTTGGCTACCTAAGCGCGTCAGCACTTCACGCTTTATGGAATACAACTGGAGCTAACAATGCTTTACTTTTAGTTATTGTAGGCGTTTTGTCTTATGCTTTTTTAATGGCCGCAATTCTTAAAGCAAGAGTGCTTTCACCAAATCGTGAAGAAAATTTCGCCACCCGCTTTTTTGGAAACAAATAATTCAGTTATCAGTTATAAATTGTCAGTTATCAGTAAGACTTAAAAGCCCCGAATGCTTTATTTATTGTTGCAATTAGACTTATAAAAAGCCCCATAAGTTAGCAGGGGGTTGAAGGGATATTAATGCCGGGAATACTTTATTTATTCGATCAAAAGGGCTAATAACTATTTGATTTTCATATTTTTGCTTGAGTTTCTCGTAGTATTGTCGTTGCTGATCTTCGACAAAACTTGCGAGTTCTCGTTTTTCACTTATCGGTTTATCAACTTGTGAGACTTCAACTATTTTGATATTAATTTCATCCCCAAGTTCTAAGTTACGGTCAATCCATTTAAGGTAATTAGGGTTTGCCCTCTGCATCACAAGCAAGCCCTCCAAGATAAAGCTTTAGTTATTCATCGGATATCGAATTACTTCTTTTTGCCCAGGTGGTAATTGCATTTAAAGAACCTATTTCTTCTACACCCGCAGTACAAATATGTTCGCCGTTAAGCGATATTTCAAAAGCAATCATTTATCTATCTTGCTACAACTAACTTTAATTCAGCTTTGTTTCCAAGGTAGTCGCTCATTACTAACAACTAACCCCTAACAACTAATTATTAATATGTCTTTTGATAGATGAGACTGGAGAATTTACTATTATATTCTTTATATATGATGGGTAAATCTACCCCAAGAAAGAAAAATCCTAAAAATAGCATAACCCCAGTCATAAGAAACACAACTTAATTGCATGCGCGCTGCCATTAAAGTAAGAAATGGCGAGAAAGTTTGTTTTTATAGGAAATATTTACTAATATTTACTCTTCTGTTTGAGTCTCTAATTGGTTTAGTGCATGATAAGCAACTGCTAAACCCGCTTTGGCTTGCTCAATTTCTGATAAAGCCGCCCATTCACGTTCATCATCTCGATCAAAGTTAGCAAGGGTGGATTCGACTTTAGATGGTTCGCCACTTCTGGTTGCATAAGCGATCGGACGCGCTAAAACCATAATGTCATCAACTTCTAAACTTGGTAATACAGCTTGTACGCATTCAATCAGTTGTTCCGTGATTGACTGTTTATCATTAAAAATTTCTGCTGCTTTTTGAGCGATCGAGCTTATCCAAGATGACGGGATACTATTAGAAAACTGTTTTTGTAAATTTTTCTGAAGCTTAACTGCGAGTGGAGAATTTGTATTACAATTGTATTGCGTTGAAGTATCGCATTTAGACCAAAGTGCATCTAGTTGGTTGTGGAAACCTTCGCAGCGGGTACTTAATTCCTCGTCTAACAATTCTTGCATAACAAATTGCTCTTCTAGTCGATCAAAGTAAGCTGTAGTATCGTCTTCGCAAGGATTCCAGGGATAACTGTTATCTTCTGGTTCTAATAGAATTGCCAGTAAATCCAACTCGGTTTGAGAAAGTGAATTATTAATTGAATTATTAATATTGTTAGAACCTTTCATTTTATCAGCCATGTGTTGTCTCCTTTTGTCTTGGGCTTTGGGGTATTGACAGCTACAGCATCCGCTTTATCATTTCCGCAAACTGAGATTTTATTTTATTTACCTCAAAAGGTTTCAATTTTAAGTAGCGGTGTATCGTCTATGTTAGTGCTTGAACTCGGGGATAGTAAGAATTTAATAAATATAGAAAAACATAGAAAAACTGCTTGATTATTAGAGTCAAAAATACCTAGTACGTTTGTTGTTTAACATTCCCCGTTCCCTTAACCGAATCCATATATCTAATTTTCGATGCGAAATTCCCAAGTTTGACTCTTAGTACTACCAAATTTCAAGTGCATTCCCGATTCTAAAGGTACTTCTCGTCGGTAGATTTGTTCCCATCCACCGGAACGTAAAATCCAAGTGGTGCCATAGGTAGAAAAATCTTGTAAATAGTAAGTTTGGATTTGAATCTCGCCATTGAGGTTATTGCGACGTAAAATTTCAGCGTGACGTTTTGAAACTGAAGGTTCTCTAATTACAATATCATTTTCTTTAGTGCGACCAATACGGGTAACTCCAGGCTTGAGTAAGTAACTTCTGCCTCCTGCTTGTAAAGAACGTAGGGAAACATTTGCACTACCGGGAATAAAAGTTGTTGGTATTTCTGTAGCACCTTCCTCAAAACTTTTAAGTAATTCTCCGTCAAAATGAGGATGTAGGTAAAGAACTGGTAGAGTCCAAGCAGGTTGGTTGAAATGATAAATAGTTAATAATCTTTTTCTACCTTCAGCGACTGCTTCATCAATGGGTTTGCGAGTACGTAAAGCTAGGGCAAAACTTTGAATAAAGCTGTGGCTTTCCTCATCGGTAATTTCATCGCGCATTCCCAGTACTGCTGGTACACCTTGACGGATCAGAACTTCAGCTAAACTGCTATGAGCAATAGCTCTATTTTTGTCAGAGAAAGGTTGCGCTCCCCAACAAGCATTAAAAACTGCTAGCTTTACATCACTACGAGTTAAAGCTTGTGCTAGTTCCATACCGTTTAAGGTCATATCATCTAGTAAAAATAGAAACCCGCCATCGGGACCTGGTAAACCATGACCGGCGTAAAAGAAAACGTTATAGGTTTTGGTTTCTAGCTCCGATATTAACTGTTGTGGAGTTGGCTTTACCAGTGTTTTTACCATACATGGTGCGTATCCTGAAGAGTTACTGCCTACTTGATTGCCACCAGAAAGAGTCTGTTGAAGAATAGCTGCCTCTGTTTCAAGTTGCAGGTTTTCGTCTTCACCTAGAACCAATAAGATATTTAAAGCTTGATCGGTACGTGAAGAAGATAATGGTTCGACTTGAGAAGTAGTACGACTAAACAATAGATGTTGGGAAAGCGACATTGCGGGTTGTCCGGGTTCGCGCTGCATAACTTCCCATGGAAGAGCAATCAAATCTGGTTCGCGGATTTCCAATCGAAAGCGCAAACGTGTATGCTGACCCATAGCGATACCGCGACTGCGTTCCAAACTGCCAAGAATTTCTCCTTCAAATACCCAGCGCCATAAGCTAACTCCCATATATTGCATTAAACGACTGCTGTAACTGGTTTTTTTGCCTTCTGCGGGTGATAAGGAATTTAATGGAAGTGGAGTTGCAGTTTTAGACTTATTTTTTGGCAATATATCCAAGCGAGAATGTCCGGCGAACATTTCTTGCCACTCCAGCCAAGCTTGATTTAGTTCTTGCGGCCATAAACAATCATGTAGAACATAACCACTGGGATAGGGGGCATTCACCACCCAAATGGCGTAATTATCTGTGCCAGTGTGAACTAGACGGGCGATCGCCAGGTTTAGGGATGGCATGGATTCTTTAAACTTAAAGCTAAATTTTTGTCAAGCAAAATGTTTACCTAAAAATTATCTTTTCAGGCGATTATCTGTATTATTTCAGTTTCTTATAGTTTATCGAGTTTTGAGATGGGTGCTGTTACCTATTTGGGGTAGGTAATGGGGTTAAGCCAGGGATATTACCAGGAGTTGGTTGAATCGACGGCTGGTTAGGAGTCAAGGAATCTTCAACGGGCACCGAAGTAGAAGAATCTTCGATAGCTGGAGCCGAACTATCTGCGGTTGAACATGAATCTGGTTCGGTAGTTGGTTTGTCAATTGCAGCATTCGTCGGTGTAAGTTGCGAACTTTTTAACCATACTTGTTCACCCGGTTTGAGCAAGGTTTTGCTGCCGGTGGTTGCAGTAGGAGCAGACGAATTAGGCGAATTAATTGCCCCTTCGGCATCTCCCACTGAGCATACCTTAATCTGTAACCAATAATCTTGTGATGACGAACTCTGCTGTTTCTGCACAACTTGTAACACACTAGCAGGAGGCGCAAAAATTGGTAATGGTTGATCGGGTACATCCGAGGCAGGTGGTAACGTGCCTTTACTGAGGTTTAGTTTTTCCTTAGCACTAATCAACCAGCCTTTATCAATTTGAGCAAGTCTTTTAGCATTATCCTCAGAAGTTTCCTTTGGGCTGCTCGACGTTGTTACTTCTGGTTGTCCTAATTCTTCTGCTGGTTCAGAATTGCGACTAAGCAATCCTTGCCGCCATAAATAGCCTATGCTACCCCCAACTATAGTTAATAAAGCAATTATTCCCAACATCAAGGGCAACTTCATGCCTTTGCGAGTCACCTTTTCGGGAATGACCTGAGTTTTCTGACTGGGAAGATTTTTTGTAACAGGGGGTAAATGTGAAGAATCCGCTACCGAAATTGCAGAAACATCGGCCAATTTTGCTTCCAATGCTAATTTCGGCTCGGAATATTTAGTTTGACAATGTACGGTGCCGATAGTTACGTTATCATGACCGTTTTGATTGTTAGCAATCTCTAACAATTGCTTAGTAACGCTAACTACATCACCCTGACCATCGAGTAACGGTAAAATTTCTGTTTCCCAGTATTGTTCTATACGGTCAAAATCACTTAGACCATCCGAACACAGTAGAAAAACACAATCTTCATCAAGAATGAATCGCTGTGCTGTCGGGTGTAAAGCACTACTCGCATTCATGCCCAATGCCTGTACTAAAGAACCAGAAGCAGCCTGGCCTACAGCATCTCGGTAAACCGCATAGCCAAGTCGTACTTCCCGTGAAGCCACATCATCATCAAGAGTTATTTGATGGCAGTTATTGCGTGTAATTAAATAAGCACGACTGTCCCCTACATGGGTAATATACATTTCATGGGCAACAGGCAACGCCATTACCACAGTAGTTCCCATACGCTGCCGTCCTTGACGATTTTCACTATCGTTAAGCTGGCTAATTTTATCGTTAGCAATAGCAGCAGCTTGTTCTAAGTCTGCAAGTAATGTATGAGAATTAATCCGGTCTTCTGGTAAAGAAGCTAATTGCCCTACAGACTGTTGAATTGTCTCGATTGCCGTTTTAGAAGCTACATCGCCCCCTTCATGTCCGCCAATACCGTCACAAACAATAGTCAAAGCTGACTTTGAGGGTGGTTTAGAGAATTTTGTACCGCTTTGGGGATAACAAGAATCTTCATTACGTTGGCGCGATGGTCCGGTATCACTCAGCGCGAACACGTTAACTTTGGTCTTGTTAGATCCGCTCAAGGATGTTAATGCCTTATCTAAAAGGGCAGTCAACTGTTCGCTTGAATGTATTTCCCCTTCAATCAATAAACGACAAACTTCGCCTATAAAATTGCGAATAGTCCCCACTGCGCCTTGATATAATTCTTGCTGCCAAAATTCTCCTAGAGCGGCCAATTTGGGTCTAGTTTCGCCATCAGAACTTAATTCTAGTAAGCGTACTATAGAACCTTCCGTCCGAATTAACTTTTTTGTCAGTAAGCTAGAAGCAACACCAACAGTAGCCAAAGGTTGCCATAACTGAGATATTTGCCACAGCCAATTAAGTTGTCTCCATGAACTTGCCTTCTTCCAAACATCTGTCAATTGCTCGCACAATTTTACGGTAAGTGGTGATTCATGAAGAATAAGCGGAGGCTTTTCTAAAAGTAATATTTCTGTTTGGGTGTTCCCAGTATTTAGAGACAGCAGTCCGTAAACTTGAGGAACGTGTAGCCGATAGGGAATTAATCTGAGATAGGATTTTATATCATCTAGCTTTTGTTGTTCGGGTATTTGTGGCAAAATACCGGGTTTGGTATCTAATAAAACATTGTTTTCGATAATTAAATAACGCTCTTTTAGCAATTCCCCAGAATTACCCATAACCGAATTTTCCGCCACAGCCCAAAGATAACGTTTGGGTAGGGGTGTGGAGCATCGCTGGCAAAACTTGTGGGTAAGGGGGTTAGCAGCTTGACAAAGTTCGTTTGGACAGTTGAGCGTTGCCGCGTCATTTTCCATAGTTTCCCACCGAGAAGGAGAAAGGCTTCATTTTTCTTTATTCGTAGAGAACGGCTTTGGGGAACCGTTCGCGTTCGCATAAAACGATATATTCCATTTTGACTAGGGATTCTTCTATAACAGACACCCTTTTGGATAGGCAGTATGAAAGTTTATAAATCTAGCCAGTTAATTAGTCATGATACGTCTTTTAGAGAAAGTATATAAAAAATTACCACCTCTGGAACGATGCTTACACTATTTTGTAGGCAAGCAGAATCAATTATTGAGTCTTGCCATACACTTTATTGAATATTATTTCTTTATCTATTTTTTATATATATATCTACTTTACAAATCATTAAACGATAGTCATTCAAGTATTCATTTTACTTTTAGTGATTTAGTTTACTGTATTATATCGGTAATTCAACTCGAATTTATAAGCTTGAAAGGTTTGCTTGTCTTGATTCGAGTACCCAACTGACTTTAAATTTATCTAGAATGCAGGGGCACAACAAGCCAGTATTGGGAGGAACTACGTGCGCCCTTAACGAGTTTTAGGTACAGCTAGGTATGACTTATATTTTATAGATAAATCTTGAATAGACATCTCCGGTTAGGAAAAAAACCTCTCTCCAAACCACTAAAGCTGCAAGGAGAAAGGCTTTAAAACCCCCTTTACCTCGTAGGAAAGGGGTGCAGGGGGGTTAGGTAAATCTGTAAATTTAAAACCATATAAATGTTTTCCCGCAGATGTCTAATGTATTAAGGCAGCAGTTAACTTTTTTGTTACGGTAGCTGAACTGAGGAGACCGTCTAATAAATATAAAGTTGGCATGAAGATTTAGAGGTAATTTGAGGTGAATCTATTGCTCACCTCAAATTACTAACAGCAGACATCTTTATAAAATCTTAAAGATTAAGGTTATAAAGAGCAGCTATTTAATTGTTTTGGGAACCTACTACTTGTGGAAGTCCCATACTATAGTTATTGACTCGAGACAAAGTGTTGTAGCTAATTGAGCCTTTCTGCAAAAGCGAACGCACCAAATGTTCTAAATCCGAACCAATACGACGCAGATTATAGTCAGTTAGGTCTTCACCGCTATTCGCTTCGACTAATTCATCAAATTTACGATATACAACCTGCAAAGTGTCTTCACTCCAAGTGAATTCATTATCTGGATCGATATCCAAGGTCAAGACCTGATTGCTAGGAACCAATTCGCCATCCTCAACTTCTGCCGCAAAAATACGGATATGGCGAGTTGTGGATTTAAGCAGCATCTGGTTATCCATAGGAGGCTTTCGTTCTTTAATAGTTAAGTAACACTCCAATTATTGTAAACTCTAAATTCCTGCTCGTAAACTTTAACATCACATTGCTTGCATCAAAGTCTCTCCAGCAAGCTGTCCAAATCCCAGATTTTTTTACGGGCTAGCAAATAAACCCATCTTCTGTGTTTCTAATTTAATTGCTCTTTTCGGCAGTATTTTCATCAATTGGGGAACCACGAATTTATCATTACGGTCAGTCTGGTAAGCTTGAATCGGCATAAACACAGACGGATACTTTTTGTTTGCAGGAATTCATAGAATATTTAAGAATTCTGCCTTATGTTTTATTTAGAAGACATATTTTGGGTAATGTGCTAATTGATGCTCGATTACTAAATTTACCCTTAAAAATTTTGGTCTCAAGACCCAATTGTGTTTTTTTAATGAATAAAACTTACATCTAGTAATTTCACGGAATTGCAAAACAGCAACCATAGGCTATAGTCTAATAAAATGATTTCAGCGTTTTTACTTACGTAGTATTACTTCAGTTTTAGCTAAAAGTAAAACTGTTATTGACGTGGAGATAACTTTGATGTAAAAACCTTTAAAAAGCTCTAACAAGTTTTTACAGAAACTTCATTGTATAGAAGTTTAAAAACTGAATAATAGTTTAGGGTTTGCTAAAACAGTTACTAGTGCATGAATATAAAATTATAGAATCAGTTAGTCTACCGACAAACCAACAAGCAGACAGTGAAATGCAATACAAATAAACATGGATGATTTTTCTTCTTGCAAAGTCGCACGCTACTTTCTATTTCAAACAAAATATAAAGAACTTTTGCTTGAGATAAAACGAAATCACCCCTATGACCACCGAGTAAAGGAATCGTAAATACTATGAACTCGAAAGCATTACCACGCCAAATAAACAATCCCGATGTCGGTGTTTATGAATGCGAAATCAACCTTAAATTCCGAGTGATTGAGGAAAAGAGTTTATTGCACGATCGCGATCAGCTCTTCCAAGTGCTTATAGAAGCGTTGGCAGAAGGTTCTGACGACTTTTTAGAAATGTTGCAGCAGGTTGTAAAAGTTCACCAGACAACAGAATTAAAAGCCTCTCCGCAAATGCGTCGTCAGCTTATGCGGTTGCGTAACTCCAACGAAATGAACCAATAGATAACATTACCGTATAAAAATATGGTTCTATAAAGACGGCAATTCAGGCTCTGCCATTGGTAAATTCTTAAGTTTAAATCCGAAACTTAATTTTTTTCCACAAACAACAAGTTAACTGGTCTTAATCGAGCAACTACGTTCACAAAGCTGGGTTTTGCCATGTATTCTCGAAACATCACGTGCAAGCGTGCGTCTACCCGGCATCTACGCATTTTTATGACGGGGTTGCGTCTACAGTAACCGAAAGTTGAGTCCATCCTATTGCAATAAAAGGGTCTGCGGGTGCCTACTAATTAGCAATTGTCTTTACTGTGGGGCGAGCCGGTTATGGTCCACAAAGAAAATTGACAACATAACAGGGATATTATATTTGTAATTGCATGACCTAACCTCGCGGTAGTATTCGTACTCTCCTGTAAGAAACCACACAAATGCTTGTTACGGCTTTGACGACCGACTTAAATCAAAAAGCATAAAAGCATCTCACAATCCTTTCTAATTTTTTCATGGCTGCATATTCGATAAGCCATTCTTTACAGTTCCCGAAATTTTGTGTACCTAGAGTTGAGACTATGAGCGTGCGTGGGATGATTTAGAAAGACTAAACTCTCTTCCCATGCATACTTTCACAAACAGTTTCATAAGTACTGAAAAAATCTCAGTATAGCTATGTCTCAGTTAGCCAAATAAAGCACGCCTAAATAAATATACATGGCTGTATATTATTTATATCTAATGACTTCAGTTTATCGGCGAGGTCGGATCGGCTTCAAATAAAGACTATGAAGTTTTTAGCTGTTCTAACATATAGTTTTGCTGAAGATTAACTACTTAATTGTCGCTTACATTTTAATACCTGTAAATACGAATTATTACTTAATGTGATGCAGGTTTATTAAAGTAAGTTCCCTGTTTTCTACCGACAAATGAATCGAACAAGTTACCTGTTTGGGTTGAAACAAACCTATTCCCTATCTGTTGAGACAAACTTGCCCGAAGCACAAGAAGAAAAAAGTTTTAGCTTGCAATAAATTGAAAGCTATTAAAAAAAATAATCACAAGTCTCCAAACGGTTAATTAGCCAAACCATGTTCTAAAGCAAATCTAACCAACTCAGTACGGCTATTCGTCCCAGTTTTGCTAAACAAACGACTGACATATTTCTCGACATTGCGAACACTCGTATCTAAACGGCGAGCAATTTCTTTATTCATTAATCCTTCAGCAACCAAATTTAGAACGCTTTGTTCTCTGGGAGTCAAGTCAATATTGAAAGGTGGGCTTGTTTGAGTAATGGCATTTTTTTGAGTCAGCAACGCCTCAATTCGAGCCATCTGAGACGCTAATTCGGCTAAATCTGGGGTTTCCCCTTCCTCGACACTAGAGGTAGTCTTAGCAGCACGACGAGCAAGCAAGTTTTCCACAATTGCCACTAACTCATCTGGATCGAAGGGTTTAGGTAAATAAGCATCAACACCAGCTTGATAACCTTGAATGCGATCGCCAGTCATACCTTTTGCAGTTAAAAAAATCACAGGTAACGTTTTAAAACGAGTATCATCACGCAGTTGTTTGAGAAATTGATAGCCATCTACTTGAGGCATCATAATATCGGAGATGACCAAATCGGGGTTATTTTGCTGCATCCAATCCCAAGCATCACTAGCGTTACTGGCAACTTGAACGTTAAAATTACTAGCTTCCAAGTAATCTTTTACGGCTTCGCGCAATCCCGGTTCATCATCTACCAGTAACAGTTGTGCTGTCATCTCAATTTTCCTGTATTGTACATTTTCCAATTTAGCGAAATTTGGCGACAGTTTACTGAAGTTGTTAGTTATTAGTTATTAGTTATTAGTTATTAGTTGTTAGTTGCGAGTCACTAATTATAAGTCAACGCTCTGTGGCTATACGATCTGTATACCAGATAACCGAATTTTGCAATAGTTAGCAATTAATCTGAGCAAAACTGTAAAATTACCCATCGTTCATATACACCCACTAACAACCAACCACTAACTACTAACTACTAACCACTAACTCTTCAAAGCCATTCAATTTTCTTGGCTTGAGGAGGTAATTGTGCTTGCTGCTGCCCTATATAACGCGCTCTAGCGGTAAATAAACCAATTGGCGTGTTTGCAAAGTCCAAAAGGCTGGCTTTACCTAATAAGGCTTTGACACTGGTTTTGGGTACTTCCTTAAGCAGCCAACGAAAAAGGCGATAGTAACATTCACGCTTGCTTATCTCGCGCATCAATTCGACATCGTGTAGTTCGTGGAGGTAGCTATTGGAACGTCCATAACGTTGCCACTGACTCTTTAATTCTTTTAATGTGGTTCGATGACGATGCTGGACAATTGCTTCGGGAGCAAATTCTAAATTTCCAATTTCAAGTTGCAAAATTCGCCAACATATATCAGCATCGCCCCCAGTTGTTAAATAAGGACGAAATAATCCTGCTTTTTCTAAGGCTAATCGACGAATTGCTAAATTTGCAGTTTGCCCATAAGCACAAAATTTATTCGCTAATGTATGCTTTTGCGATAAAGTTTCTTGTTTATCTGCGTATCTTTCCAAAAAACTATTACTAGGCAAAGCCGTAATTTCACCAGCGACTATTACTATATTTGGATTAATAAAAGGCTGAACTAATTCTTCCAACCACTGCGGCTGCGGACGACAATCAGCATCAGTAAAAGCAATAATTTCGCCTACGGCTTCACGAATACCAGTATTACGTGCAGCGTAAGAACTTTGAATTTCTTGTTCGCTCAAAGCGCGAATTTTTATAGGGCAATTTAAGACAGCTAATTTTAATAATTCAGAAGTACCGTCGCTACTATTATTGTCTACCAACAAATACTCTACCCGGTCTTTTCGATAGGTTTGAGCCAATAGACACTTAATTAGTTCTGGTAAATCTGCCGTACCGTTATAAATAGGAACCACTACCGATACCTGGGGTTTAAAGGTATTGGTAGCGGTTGTCTCTAATGACTCGTTATTCATGAATTCTAGATTTTGGACTAGGAATTACTGGTTAGAAGGTGAAATACTAACCTTTAGTTTTCAGTATTCCCAATCTAAAAACCATTATCAATAATTTTCAAAAATCAACAATACGAGCGCGAAAACTCAAAATTTTAATCGCAAAACTATTATAGAGACGTAGTACTACTACGTCTCCAGTAATGTGAAATATTTTGAGCTAATCGCGATCGCCAAGTTAGTTAAAATCTTTCTGAGTAAAAAGAAAATAATCGGTGTTGGTAATAGGTTGAAGTACCCATCCTACGCCACTATAACCGATCGCCCTTGTGCTAGCAGCAAAAACCGATTAACGTTTTTGAAGCTGCAAAGGTTTGCGAGAAAATTGATTTTGTTCTTGAGATGCAAAGCTGTTGTTTGATAAAATTGACAGCGCTCGCGAATAATGAGGATCTTTATTTGTACCTAGCAATCTCGGATCTGAAGCAAGCTGACGTTGCTGAGATGCTGTTAAATCAATTTCTATGTCGGGTATAATTCCCTTTTTATTGATATCGGTTCCTTTAGGAGTATAGTAATGAGCAATAGTAATGGCAACACCCGAACCATCTGCTAGTTCGTGAACTGATTGTACTAATGCTTTACCAAAGGTTTTTGAGCCAATTACAGTTGCTCGCTTGTTATCTTTGAGTGCGCCTGTAAGAATTTCACTCGCACTAGCTGAATTGCCATCAACTAACACTACCAACGGACGATTTGTCAAGGCTGTGCTGTTGGCTTTTGTCAATTCGCTTCCACCTTTACGATCTTCGGTGCGAACAATTGAACCTTCATCAAGCCACATCCGAGCAATTTCAATGCTTGCGTTTAACAAACCACCAGGATTTCCCCGCAAGTCTAATACAAAGCCATCAACGTTACTCGCATTCAATTTACGGATAGCTCGCTGCATTTGTTCTGCTGCATGAGCGCTAAATTCCCGCAAGCGTATATAGCCTACCTGACGATTACCTTCTTTTCTGAGGGTATAACTCACGGTTGGTACTTCAATAGTTGCCCGCGTCAGCTTGACATCAAATGCTTTTTGAGTAAGTCTTCCCAAGCGCAAATTAATAGACGTACCTTCCTTACCTCGAATCAGGTTAGAGGCATCCTCTATTTTCATATTCTTGGTGGATTTTCCGTCAATGGCCAAAATCACATCGCCTTCTTTAACACCCGCTTTTAATGCTGGAGAATTTTCTAAAGCCTCTACAACCGTTAAAAGCTGGGTTTTTTGATTTATCTCCATACGAATACCAATCCCGGAAACTTCCCCAGAAGTCTGAGAAGTAAGAGCTTGATATTCTTGGGGATCCATAAAACGAGTGTATGGATCGCCCAATCCTTTTAAAGTTTGACGAACGGCAACGTAAGCTTGCTCGCGAGAAGTATAATTCTTGCTAAGTAACGTTTTTCTAGCGGTTTGCCAGTCTTGGTTGTTAAATGAACCGTCTACGTACTCGCGATTCACTAATTGCCATACTTGGTCAACAATCGCTTTGGGGCTATCCTGTAGAGCAGCACGAACGGAACGACACCAAACTGGACCAAATACAGACACTGCTGCTGTAGTGGCTATTGCTCCACCAATAACAGCCGATCGCAGTGGCGAGTAACGTTTCGCTGATTGTTTCATGTATATTTGCACTTTGGGATGGTGTTTTTGACAGTTTAGCAATCAGATCGTCGAGAAGCCGATCCGTTTTGCTCGGTTGATATTTGAAACCAAATAATACTTATGTTGGAAATTTTATTAAAACACGCGGCTCTAGCTCTTGATAATAGCTTAGACAAGTTAGTCAATTTCCGACCCAAGCTTAATTCATGATTATGCCACTTTCATCAGTGTCATACTAGCAGCAAATTTTACTTATCATCAAATAGATTATCGCTTAGCTATATTAGTTACATTAACTTTGGATTTTACCCAAGCTACTATTAACCATTCTATTCAGGTTTGCTATGAATCGTAAAGTAAAAAATGACCGATTTTTTCAAAGAAAAAGTCAATATCAAAAACGGTGGCGTTTTTTACAGAAGTTTACGATTGTTGTTAGCCTACTAATTGCTGTCTGGTTATTTTTTACTACTATAACTGTGTTTTTTGCATCTTCCAAACCTGTAGATGCCTTTTTCGTTTTAGGTGGAAGTATTAAAAGAGAAATGTATGTTGCCGAGCTAGCACAAAAAAACCCGCAAATTCCAATTTTAATTTCTAGCGGTTCTAAAGATCCTTGTATTTGGCTGATTTTTCAAAGGGAAACTGCACCAATCGACAATGTTTGGTTAGAAAAATGTGCCGATTCTACTTTTGATAACTTTTACTATAGTATTCCAATTTTACGGCAATGGGGTGTACGTAAAGTGAAATTAATTACCTCTACAACACATTTACCAAGAGCTAAATTAATGGCACAAATACTTCTAGGTTCTCACGGAATGTGGGTTTCTCCTGACATAATTCAAGAACAAGGCATTCCCGGTAATCGCGAGAATAGTTGGAAAACCGCTTTAGATGTCACCCGAAGCATATTTTGGGCACCTATAAGTCAAGTGATCAAACCACAATGTTCCAAAGTCATACAGCTTAATCAAGTGAACTTACAAGAATGGGAAAATCGCGGTTTTAAATGCGAACGTCAAGGGAATTTAAGAGTTAAGAGCCGCTGAAGTTTTGATTTTTGATTGAGAGTTAGGAGTTAGGAGTTAGGAATTAGGAGTTAGAAGTTAAATTATTAACTGTTCCCTGTTCCCTGTTCCCTATTCCCCATTCCCTACTCCCTACTCCCTACTCCCTACTAATTGATAATTGATAATTGACATCGGTACTTTATTAAAATAGTTTTTCTGAAATTCTTCTTCGCGTACTGCTGCGGTAAATTTATCTATTGCGGCTTCTATTTGAGTGGAATTTGGGTTATCTTTTTGGCTAAATATTAAGTAATTATCTTGCGATTTGATTGTAAATCCTAACGCTTTTAAAGCTTGAAAACCTAAATGCAATGTTTGGTCGCTAATAGATAGTTTCTCTAAAAGCTGTATGCGAGTTGGTGCTTGATTTGTACGACACAAATATTTAGCTATCCCTACAAGTTTTAACCAAATTTCTTCCGGTGCTTGATAGTTCGGTTTTGACCATGCTAATGCTAGGGGTTGCTGTTTGTGAAAAGAACGTCTCAAACAGACTCGCAAATCATCCCAACGAGTCGGACATTCTTTAATGATAAGGGGAGTGTCCGATAATGATGGATAGTTATTGGGGGGAAGATTACGCCAGTCTAAAATTGATGAGCAATCATTTAATAGTGGATTTATTGCATTTTCAGCGGCACGTACTGCAATAAGTCGAATTTCATAACGTTTTTTAAAAGTGTTGTAATCTAATTCAACTATACAATCGCATTTTTCCGGTGGTAATTCATCTTTATAATGTCCCCACCAGATGCCAGGAAAACGATTTGTTGTAGAGTCGTCACGAATATAAAATTCTGTTTTAATATATTGAATTTTCTTTCCTTTTGCATCTTGCTGATTGCGATGCCAAGTATTTTCAAACCAACAGTTTTTTATTAATAATTTTGGTACCGGATTACCCATTCCGCAGGGTTCTAATAACTTTAATTCTAAAAATAATTCTTTGCTTAAGTCTGCGACGGTAACTACTAAGTCTGCTTCAACTTTAGGTTGTGGTGTTGTACCTCCGGTTATTTGTCGCAACCGTTGGTTAATTGCTTCTGTAAATAAAGGAATATTTTCTACAGGGATACTCAAACCTGCTGCAAAAGGATGTCCCCCAAAACGATGCAGTAAATGCTCTTGAGCTTTGACTAATTTATATAAATCTACCGAATTTACCGAACGTGCGGAACCTCTTGCCAGGAGAGGGGGAGAGGGGGTAGAGGGGGTAGAAAAATTCATATTCTCCTTGTCTCCTTGTCTCCTTGTCTCCTTGTCTCCCTCTTCCTCTAAAATTTCTGTACTTAATAAAATCGTTGGTCTTCCGGTATCTTGTGCTACTTGTCCGGCAACTAATCCTAAAACCCCTACTGCCCATTGGGGGTCTACTAAAACTATGACGCTGGTGGTTGATAAGTCCATTTGGGAAAGCTTTTGCTCGACGTGTCGAGCTACGTCTTTTTGTAAGGATTTACGCCGGGTGTTTGCTAGTTCGGTTTCTTCTGCTAATTCGCTAACGCGCTTTTGCTCGCTGCTAGTTAGTAGTTCTACGCAAAAGCGAGCATCTCCTTGAATGCGGCTGACAGCGTTGATTCTAGGCCCCAAACCAAAAGAAATATCTGTAGGGCGATCGCCATTTTTCTGGCATAATTCTAGTAGTCTTCCGACACCAGGTCTTCTTCTTGCTGCTGGTGCTTTTTGAAAGTCTTGTTGCAGTTGCTGAATTCCTACTTGTGCTAAATAGCGGCAGTCTCCGCTCAACTGTACTAAGTCGGCTATTAATCCTACTGCTACTAAATCTAATAAATCTTCTAATGGCTGTTGCGGTATTTGTGGAAAGGTTAAATAAAGAGCTTCTACTAATTTATAAGCTACTGCCACTCCGGAAAGATGAAAGAGTTGATGGGAGTCGGGTAAGTTACGGGGGTTTATCAAGGCTGCTACAGGGGGACGTTCGGGGAGTAAGGTGTGATGGTCTGTAACAATAATGTCTATACCTGAATCGTTCGCATAGATAATTTCCTCAAGATTTGTACTGCCAGTGTCGCAAGTAACGATTAGCTGACAGCCTAGCTGTTTAAGATTTTCAATACCGGGAATATTTAATCCGTGGGATTCGGTTAAACGATTGGGGATGTAGTAAGTTAACTGCGTATTTTTCGCAAAAAACTGTCCCAAGCCATCCCATAAAACTGCTGTAGAAGTGATACCGTCAGCGTCGAAGTCTCCCCAAATCGCAACTTTTTCATTGTTATTTCGTGCTTTTTGTAATCTTTCGACAGCAAGCTGCATTTCTTGTCCAAATTCAAAAGGGCTTACTGGCTGATAAATTTGGGGATTAATATGATTTTCTAATTGAGTTTTATCTCTAATTCCTCGTTGCCATAATAATTGTGCGGCAAAGTTTCCTTTTGATGCAGGAATATGTTGCTTGACTAATTCTAAGAACCATTTTGGAGGTTCTTCTGTTGACGCTAGAATCCACTGTTGTTCGGACATAGGATGCGGGGATTTTTACAACGGATTGATGAGAAACCGGGTTTATTAAAGATGACATTCATCTCTAAAATTATATTCTTTTCTATAGAAATCTGGTTTCTGTTGGTTTTTTGAAAATGGTGCTATTTTATTTACCCAACTTCTAACTTATATCAATCTAAAATCCAAAACATAAAATTTTAAATCTAAAATTCTAGTTTTCTTCATCAAAATCTTTTTCTACAGGTGTAATCACAACTTCGCCACCAATCGGTTCTATTTTGCGCGTGCGAATGGGGCTGGAGCGTCTGTAACCGGCTCTTTCTGCTTTTTGATGTTCGTATTCGATTAATCTGCCATAATGCTCGTGCTTGCTCAGATTCATTGATAGAAATATATGTTGCCGTGTATTGCCAAAACCTTTACGGTTGAAGAACTTAACAGCTGGTACGTTGGCTGGATCTGTATCTGCAAGCATGAATCTCGCACCATCTTCAATCATCCGAGCAATAATGCTATCAACTAATTTATCTGCTACGCGACGACGTTGAAATTTTGGGTTTACTCCCAACCATAAAATATAACCATATGTCCAAGATGCTTTAGTAATAATTGTTCCTAAGATGAATCCTGCTAATTCTTCGTCAACTTCAGCAACCAGACAATATTCTGCATCTGTATTATAAAGTCCGATTACTTCCCATTCGTCCCAAGTTCTATATAAATAAGGATATAAATCGCTGGTAAATAATTCTTCCCCTAAATGAAACACCGGCGCAATGTCATCAATTTTCAATTCGCGAACAAATACTGTATTATTATTTTCTAACGGCATAAAATAATTAAGAAGTTACCAACTTAAAGAGGTACTTCTTGAATATTAGCTAAGTTAACTAAGTTACTATCGACACCAGGTAAATCTTGAGATGATTTTTCCTTGGAATTAACAGAAACTCTCTGACAGCGAGAAGCATACTGACAATAATTGCACGTTTTACTGCCTTCTGGCAGTTGAGGAAATTGCTCTCCCTGTTGGTAAGCTTGCAGCCATTTAGTTAACTTGTTTAAAACTTGATTTAATTTCTTTTCAGTTTGCTGATGCTGAAGTGAACTGTAATTAAATTTAATGCTGTGTGGTTTGCTTTCCGATTGCACAAACCAATAAGTCATCGAAATATTTTCTGGTAGATAATCGCTACTTTCTGCCAATACGTACATATAAAGACGAGTCTGCCAATCATTTTGCAGCTTACGTTTGTTTGGTGGTTGCCGATAGGTTTTCCAATCTAGAATTTCTGCTTTTTGTTTATCTGCAATTAATAAATCGTAAATAGCCGTCAGCAAATAGTTTTGTACTTGTAGCGTGCGGAGATGTTCGCTTTCGCGAAAAGTTTCGCTAGCGCTAGCAGGAGTTAAAATATCCGGTGCGGTAATAGCAAAAGCCCTCATCCAAGTTTCTAGTTGACTATCTGTTTGCAAAAAGCTCCTAATTTTCAAACCCATTTCTCGCTGCTGCATCAGTAAGTGAAAGCGACTTCCGAGCAACTGCTTTTCTTCATATTCTGGATTTGTAGGAGGGCGGAGTTGTTCTAAATAAGTATTTTGGAACTTATGGGGACAACTTTCTAATAAGTTAAGCTGCCCTTGAGAAAGTCGTAGTAATTGATTTTGCACGAACATTATGAAGAGTTAGGAATTTTAGATTTTAGATTTTAGATTTTAGATTTTAGATTTCGGATTATAAATTCTACCCCCTCTACCCAATTCCCTATTACCAATTAAAAAATAAAAAGGCAAAAGGTAAAGAAATAAAGTTTCCCTCTACTCTTTTTCCTTTTTCCTTTATATGTACTTTCGTACCTGATGCTTATTTCATGTTAGCTCGCGCATCTCTGACTGCGGCGAAGAAAAACAAAGCTGTGAGCGGAATGCTAATTCCTAAAATAATTGCGGTGTTCTGCATTCCTAAATCTGGTTGCCCTGATGAAAGTTCAAATATCGAACCTACTGATGCAATTGCCGCAATGCAAGAACCCAGCAAAAACAAACCGCTAATCGGTGTCATGTTCATAAGTATTTCCCCCTATACTATTGATTTTACAGCTTGATGGGAAAAACCATTTTTTGATAGCTCTTGTGTCAGTGCCAAAGCGTTTTCGACTCTATCTACGAATACTACACCGTTGAGGTGATCCATCTCGTGTTGGATACAACGTCCGAGTAAATCCCCAGCTTTTAAAGTTTGCGGACGACCATTTTCGTCTTTATAACTAACTTCTACCATTTCTGGACGCTTAACATCCAGGTAAACACCGGGAATGCTTAAACATCCTTCTTGCTCTACGCAAATGTTACCGTAGGATTTTTTAATCACGGGATTAATCAAAATCAACGGTGGATTAGCTGGGTTATCTGGTTCGATATCCATAACAATAAGTTGCTTATGAACTCCCACTTGGGGTGCAGCCAAACCAATACCGTCGCTGCTGTACATCGTTTGCAGCATTTCTCGCGCTAGTTGGCGAATTTCGTCATCCACTTTGGATATGCGCTTGGCAGGTTGTCGCAAAACTTTATCGCCCAAGTAGTGAAGTTGCAAGGGCGGATTTTTTAACTTTTTCTTCTCAACAGCGATCGCAGAGGGCATAGTCTTATAACTCACAAATATCTATAAATGAAATGATTCCGCTTTACTTTATCTTAGCAACTAGGTGGATGGGGAGATGAAGGGATGGGGGATGGGGAGAGGGGGAGATGGGGAGTTTAAAAATACATCCGATAATAGTTGATAATCAATTGTTTTGGTAATTCAATAACATAGTAATCTTGATTAGATAGATAGCTAATTTAACTTAAATGAGATGTCAGTTGTAAATTCAACTGTAAGTATAATATTAACTAATATCTAACCTTAAACCTTAATTACCATATCTATTGAATAATAATGATTGAAGTATGATAATTTCGATTTTACTAATTATTAAATTTTGCAGGGCGGAAACTTGATTGATGGATTTAGCTCGTCTTTCTACCGGAATTATAGGCTTTGATGAAATTCTGAATGGCGGTTTGATGCCAAAGCGAGCTTATTTGGTGCGCGGTGGTCCTGGTTGCGGTAAAACTATTTTAGGATTGCATTTTTTGAATGCTGGTATAGCTAACAATGAATCGAGTCTTTATATCACTTTAGGGGAGTCAGCCGACCAAATTAAAGCTAATGGTGCAATGCTTGGGTTGAATACTGAAGCAATGCATTTTTTGGATTTAAGCCCTGGTGCGGATTTTTTCACTCAAATCCAAACTTATGATATTTTTTTTCCTGCCGAAGTTGAACGGGAACCCACGACTCAAAGAATTATCGAGTCTGTAGAATCACTGAAACCGAAGCGAGTTTTAATTGATTCGATGACCCAGTTTCGCTTTTTATGTACTGATGATTTTCAGTTTCGCAAACAGGTATTATCATTTATCCGTTTTTTATTGAATACCGGTGCAACGGTTGTATTTACTTCTGAAAGTAGCCCGGAAGCTCCCGATAATGATTTACAGTTTATTAGTGATGGGGTAATTCATCTTCATAACTCTTCGGAAGGAAGAAATATTAGCGTTAGTAAGTTTCGCGGTTCTGATTTTCTCGCTGGTTTGCATTCGCTGCGCCTAACTTCGCAGGGAATACGAGTTGCTCCGAAATTACAGCCACAAGTTTTCAAGCAAGAATTTACTCTTCAAGCAATTTCTTCTGGTATACCTGAATTAGATGAATTGCTGCATGGTGGTATCGAACGAGGGACTGTAACAATTTTCACTGGCCCTACTGGGGTAGGTAAAACCACTTTAGGACTTCAATTTATGAAGGAAGCAGCAGGAAGAGGCGAACGTTCTGTAATTTACTCTTTTGAGGAAGCTGAGGAAACTTTAGTAGCTCGCTCTCAAGGTATAAATATTCCGATTAATGCCATGATTGAAAATGGTAATTTGTCGGTTGTCAGAGTAGAATCTTTACACCTTACCCATGATGAATTTGCCAATCAAGTACGTCATGAAGTAGAACAAAATAAAGCTCGGATTGTGATGATTGATAGCGTTGCTGGCTACCGAATTGCTATGCGCGGTGCGGATTTAGCCAGTCATTTGCACGCTTTGTGTAAGTATTTGCAAAATATGGGCGTTACAGTAATTTTAGTAAATGAAACCGAAAATATCACTGGTGACTTCCGCGCTACTGAATTAGGTATTAGTTATATTGCAGATAATATTATCTTCTTACGCTATTTAGAAATATATGGAGAAATGCAAAAAGCTATTGGCGTATTGAAAAAAAGGCTGTCAAATTTTGAAAAAACCTTGCGAGAAATAGAAATAACTCGTTACGGTATCAAGTTAGGTAAACCATTAGTCAATCTGCGAAAGATTCTTAGCGGTACGCCAGAATGGGTAGACCAAAATGATAGCAAAAAATGAATGTCAAGCCTTTAATTTTGACAGTTAGTAGTAATAATCACAATTTGGAATTACTTAATCAATTTTTGAATCGGGAAGGATATCAAGCTATTAGGGTAAGTAATTTAGAGGAATTTAACAGTGCTATGAGTCAATCAACTCAAATCAATTTAGGCTTGATAGATATCACTGGTTTTGATAATAGTATTTGGGAATGGTGCGAACAGTTACGAAATCAACAAATACCGTTTTTAATTATTTCACCTCGCCAAAGTGCTGTAATTGAACAACAATCCCTCGCTCGCGGCGCTAGGAGTATACTAATTAAACCGCTTATAATTAAACAGTTATTTAGTTTAATTAAAAGTTTGTTGGGGGATTTGGAATGAGAAAGGTTTTACTACTCCTCCAACACAAACAGAATAAACTTTTGCTATTTAATTCATTACAAGAAGCAGGCTATGAAGTAATTTCTCTATCTAATGATGATGATTTATTAAATTTGCACAATTCCTTTGATTTGTGTATTCTTGGTCCTATAGCTTTAGATAAATTCATAGATTGGGTAGAAGCAACTAAAAAAGCAGAAGAACCTGTTTTTTTACCGTTTCTTTTAATAACATCCCGTCCAGATGTCAAAATGATCACGCGACATCTATGGAAAACTATTGATGAGTTGATTACTAATCCCATCGAAAAAGTAGAATTGCGGGTACGTATAGAAGCATTATTACAAAGGCGAGAATTATCTTTAAAATTGAAAGCTGCTAACGATAATTTACAACATATTAACGAACTTAAAAGCCGTTTTATCTCAGTTGCATCTCACGAGTTTCGCAATCCCTTGCATATAATTGTAGCCTACGCGCAAATGCTTTATCGTGGAGATGAAAAATTAACCTCAGATAAGAAGAAACAATTATTTACTCGGATCAAAACTTCTGCAAAAAAGATGACTGAGACTTTAGATGATGTTTTAATTTTAACGAAGGGAGAATTGACAAAACAAAAAATAAATTTGCAACTTTTAGATTTACTAGAATTTTGCAAGCAACTTTTAACAGAAATACAAATAGGAGCCGTCAGCAACCATAAAATTAATTTTAATATCCATCATGAACCTACAAAAGTTTATTTAGATGAAAATTTATTGCATAATATTCTTACAAACTTACTTAGTAATGCAATTAAGTATTCACCGTTAAATACGACCATAGATTTTGATTTATATTTTCAGAATACAGAGATTATTTTTAAAATAAAAGATAAAGGTATTGGTATTCCTGAAAAATATCAAGCTAATTTATTTGAGTCATTTCGTCGCGCTTCTAATGTTGGTAAAATTCCCGGTACTGGTTTAGGATTAGCAATCGTCAAGCAATCGGTAGATTTGCACGGTGGTACGATTACGGTTGATAGTGAAGTTGATATTGGTACGATTTTTACCGTTGTTTTGCCGTTAAAGGAAGATAAAGATTTAGCTTAAATCTCGTTACAAGGTTCTACCTTGTAATTCAAATTTGGAAGGCTCTGCCTTACATCAAATCTGGAGGCAGAGCCTCTTGATACATTGTTCCCAGGCTGGAGCCTGGGAACGAGATAAAAGAACAAATGACTACACGATTGAAGCATTACTACTTAATTCTTCCGATTCTGCTTTCATCAACTTTTTTTTATTAGCTTGGCTGCTAAATTCTAAAGATTTTAATTGCTGCAATGCATAACTTTTTTCATCCGGTGATAAATCATCGTTGTTTTCAATAGTCTTTTCGATTTGAGAAAAAAGTGCTTTGATTCGAGGTGAAGCTGCTTCTCGCGAATCTTCTATTTCATTTACAAAATTTGCAACATCACCGCTGGTTTTAGCAAAAACTCCTTCTTGATAATTATCATCACCAATCGAAATTCCCACAGCATCCCCTTGAGGATTGATCGTAATACCGTTATCTTCAGACATAATATCTCCTAGATGTTGATAAGTTTGTATATATAAACTTGGCTTTTGAAGAGCAATTTTTAATATTTCTTCTAAGCTATGAATGCGAGCGTTTGTTTCATTTAACTGAATTAATAAATAAATCAATAAAGCGACTAAAAGATAAAGTAATAAATCTTCCATAGCCTTATGTTGTAATTAAAAGAGAATAATTAACATTAATCAACTCTTTAGCTCAATCTTTAATCGATTTTTTAATGAAATTTTTCAATCATGCCTAATGTTATATATCTTAGAGCTTATTTATAAAGTAAAGGTTAAGGCTTACAATTATCAATTACCCATTACCCATTACCCAAAATTTGAAACCTTCAACAAAGGATTCATAGACTTATTAAATTCACCGTCTTGAAAACTGGCTTCCCAATTAGCAGGTAAACGATGGGGATTGGGATCTTCTGGAGTCGGTATTCGTAAAAATATATAATCGCAATTAATCGGATATAGCAAAGTTTGTGAAGTTATGTTCCAATCTTCTACATAGGCTCCCGTGAGATTAGCGCTTCTTAAATCCGCTTTGTCTAATTGCGAACGCACTAGTTTAGCTCTGGAAATATCGGCGTTTCGCAGATTGGTTTCGTTCAAATTCGCTCCTACAAAGCTGGCATCTTTAAGATTTCCTCCTTGTAAATTAATTCCTCGCAAATTCCAACCGTCAAATATTTTGTTTTGTAAATCTTTGTTGACAACTAACTCGCGCATCTCAGCGTTTTCTAAATAAGTTGTATTTACTGCTGCTAAATGAACCTGTTTAATTTCAAACCAGTTGGTACGTTTGACTTTAGCTTGATTGAAATTAGCGCTTTTAAGTTTGGCTTGGGTAAAATCGGCATCTGTTAAATCGGCATTGCGAAAACGAGTACCGTATTTTGTCATCAGAGAAATAGCAATTTTACGCACAAAATTCTGTTTATTATCTTCAGAAATAGCGCTACAGCCAATGTAAGCAGAGACAATTACCAAGATTACCGATACGACACCAGCGACTATTCCAGCAACGGGATTTACCATCATCGCATACACCGCCACAATACCAGCGATTATTCCTGCTACGATTACGGTTATCATAACCGCGAAAATTCCGGCTATCGCTCCGGTAATAGCGGCTGAAATTGTCACACATACTGCCCCTACCGCAGTAACGATAACCGCTACCGTTCCCGTGGCTACCACCGCGACTATTGGCGCAATTTCCGTAGCTTCCGAAGTTGCCGCCAATCCGCTCCAGACAACGGCTACAAAACCAGCCCATGCCACTGCGGTAACTACTGCTAAGGCGATCGCTACCGCTAAAAATACGCAAGCTGATAGCATACCTTTACGGATACTTAATAGAAAAAATAACGATAGAATAATTAAACTTACTACGCCGACATAAACATTGTCACGGGCACTATCAATTAAAATAAATCCGACTAAAGAGCCACCAACAGCCGACATTAAACCCGATATCGCCGATAGCAGCAGCGAAAAGAAAATTAAAATAATTGCCCAACGGCGCTGCAAACCTGATTTTGTATGACTGAAATTTGCATCTCTAAGAATCGCGTTAGTAAAGTCAGCACCGCGAATGTCAGAATTAGAAAAATCTACACCTGTTAAATCTTGTCCTTTAAATGATTTTCCTCTAAGTTTTGCACGTCGGTATTCTTGAGCCATTTTTTATTGCACGTCAATAGGGGACGTATTTTTTTGACTAAATTTGACTAAATATGAATTATAAACTCGCTCCCGTGTAAAGTCTCAAATTAAAGCCTTTGAGAAAGCTTATTTTTCATACTCTCCAAACCAAGAGACACACCTATTTAAGTTATTTGCTTAGAATCCTACCACAGCAATTTAGTGGTAATCTTCATTTACATATAAAACTGTATCAAATTGCGTGTTATAAATTTTGACAATTATCGAAACCAAATTATTTGTATAATTACTACTCAGTTATATAACCGTTCCCTGTTCCTTATTCCTTATTCTCCCCAACCATATCTAAACAAAATGTTAAATTAATTTTGCACAGGTGCTTATAGGGTTTTCTCTGCTCTAACGTATAGTTAGGACGAAAAATTAATTGTTTTAGGAAAAGTTACAGTAAAAGTAGAACCCTCTGTTGGCTTTGAGACTAATTCAATTTTTCCGCTTAATAATTTAGTCAACTTATCAACAATAGCCAATCCTAAACCATTGCTATTTTGAGAATCAGTGTCTTCTGAGCTAACTCGAAAGTAAGATTCAAAAATTCTACTTTGAGCTTCTTTACCGATACCAATTCCTGTATCGGCAACAATAATTGACCATTGCTCATTGTTATTATTAAGGCAAGTTATTGTAATAGTTCCCGAATCAGTATAACGAATAGCGTTGCTGACTAAATTCGTGATAATTTGCTGTAACCTTAAGGGATCGCTTGTTATTTGTTCGGGAGCGCGATCGCAATATAATATAACTTCCAGGTTTTTCTCAACCGCAGCAGATTGTAGAGCTTCTATAACCATTTGGATATGCGATCGCACATCTATTGATTCTAAATTTAGCTTTATTTTCCCTGATTCGTAGCGAGATATTTCTAAGGTATTGTTAATTAGGCGTAATAGTTGTCTGCTATTTTTTATTACCTTTTCGATAAACCGTAAATTGAGAGATTTATCTTGCCCTTGAGTCAATTCTTGCTGTTGTTTTAATAATAATGACGAAAAACCCATTATTGAGTTAATAGGAGTTTTTAATTCGTGTGCCAAATGAGAGACGTTTTCTTTTTGCATCCCCACTAAGCGCGTTAATTCTTGATTATTTAGTAATAATTGTGATTGTAATTCGTGTAGCTCCTGTAACCGCGCTTCAACATAACTCTCTAAAGATAAAGAGATAATTTGGTCTATAACTGAGTCAAGAAATTCAACCGTTTGCAATATTTCATTACCAGAGCATAAAAGCAAATCCGGTTTTAAAACAGCAAAAATGACCTTCCGTAATAAACGGTATTCATACAGGATTTCAGTAATATCGTAGCCTTGTTCGGCTCTAACAAATCCGTGTTCTAAACTTTTATATTCTAACTTTTGCGGTTGATTACTTAAGGATTGTGTAAGTAAAGTCGCAAAAGCTTCTAAGACAACAGGAATGCTGTTACGTACCGAATTATAGGCAAGACTTTTAGAACTTTCTATATTTTGATTTTCGCGAATAGCTTCAACCCAGGTGTCAACTATAGTCTCAGTTTTAGCTAATAATGTTTTACCGAGGTCTTTGCTCACAGGGAATCATTGGGGTACATGATTATAAAAGTAGAATAATATTGCTGGTAATGTATGTCAAAAAAATTATTCTTCATAATATAGCCGCAAAACCCGCAATATTAACTAGAGACTTTACACATACGAGTATTTACAATAAATCATTCCTGCATTTTTACTTCCTGAGGCAGCGTGTTTAAGTTCCTGACTAAGTTAGATTACCTACTCAAAGAAACTTTTTTAGGTTTGCAGCGGGGTGGGTGGATGAATTGGGCTGCTGTAAGTACTGTTGCGGTACTACTATTTTTGTTCGGTATTAGTTTACAAACTTCTTGGCAAGTTGAAAAACTGCTTTATCAATTTGGTTCTCAATTAGAGGTATCGGTATATCTCGAACCCACAGCACGTGGGAAAACTATTGAAACCGCCATCGCGCAAATGCCGGAAGTCGCTACAGTAAAAACCATTACTAAAGAACAAGCCTGGACGAAATTAGTTCAAGAAATGGGAATCTCCGATATTACAGGTGCTACCCAAGAATTAGATGGAAATCCTTTGGTAGATGAAATTAAAGTAAAGGCAATAAATTCTCAAGTTGTACCAGATTTAGCCACTAATTTAGCTAAAATACCAGCCGTAGATACGGTACAGTACGTCGATGAAGCAGTTAGACGCATCGCCCAATTACATCGAGGTTTAAATTGGGTGACGTTAACAATTACCGTAATTTTGACATTAACAGCAGTTGCCGTCACCAGCATTACGATTCGTTTGGTACTAACAGCACGGCGGCGAGAAATTGAAATTATGCAGTTAGTAGGTGCAACTTCAACCTGGATTTATTTACCTTTTATCTTGCAAGGAATTACATGCGGCATATTAGGTGGTGCAGTAGCTTGGAGTTTTATAAGTCTTGTGCAACAGCTTTTAAACAAAATGCTAGCCAATCAACCCGAATTTATTCAATTTCTTACCAACGGTTTACAGCTTACATCCTTACAAATCTTATTACTACCAGTCATTCTCTTAAGCTTCGGTGCAACGGTAGGATTGATAGGGAGTTTATTCGCACTACGACGAGCGTAAGGGAGTTAGGAGTTAAGAGTTAGGAATTAGGATTTATAAATCCAATCTTCATAACTGGTTACTGATAACTGTTCACTGATAACTGATAACTGATTTATGAATTCTCAATGGAATGCTTTATTAAAAAATCTTGGTGAGTGGCAAGGCTCTTTTACTCGTTTATCTCCCCAAGGTGAATTATTAGGTGATACCAAGAGTGTTGTTTCTCTTGAAGGTTTGAATAATAATCAAACGATTCGTCAAACTATCGGTTTGGATGAAAATGAAAAAGTTTTGGAATATAGTTCCCTGGGAAAGGGAGTTTTATTCTTTGAAAATGGTGCGTTTTCTCAAGGCTCTATTCAATTAGCGCCGTTTTCTGAGTTTGGCGCTGAGTTTGGTTTTATTCATGGCTCACGCCGTTTACGTGTAGTACAGCTTTTTGATAAAAATCTCAAATTAGATTCGTTTACTTTGATTCGCGAGCATCTTGCTCAAACTCAATCTTCACAAAATCCTGTTTTAACGGTTGATGCTTTGTTAGGTGAATGGGTTGGTGAAGCTGTAACTATCTATCCCGATTTACAAAAGCCTGATAGTTATTCAACACAAATGCATTTACAGCTTAATAATGGGAAATTAACTCAAAGTCTAAGTTTTGCGAATCGCACTATTACTTCTACTGCTACACTCAAAGATTCCATTCTATTATTTGAACAAAATCAGGTACAGGTTTTACTGCTTCCCGATGGTGCTTCTGTTACTTCTCCCTTTCAAGCCCAATTACGTCAACCTTTATTTTTAGAAGTCGGTTGGTTAATTAACCCCTATTTACGTCAGCGGATGATTCGCAGCTACAACGATAAGGGGGAATGGGTTAGTTTGACTTTAGTTACTGAAAGGAAAGGGTAATTAGTAATTGGTAATTCTATCAAAGGTTTTGATTGAGCCTAATCGTCTTAATTTATTGCTAATTGCAAATCAATTTTATAATCAATTTGTTTTTTACGTTTTTAAATAAAATTTTCCAACTAGTTCAAAAAATGGGCGTTTTTTGGTATTATCATATAATGGGATGTATATAAATTTTTTAAAGCAATCAATATTTCCATTATATAAAGCTTCTTAAAACATAATACCATTGTTGTGGTACTTATAATTATAAAAATTTTTCGGTTTTCAATAATTAAAATGCTTAAATATAGGAAAAACTTGAATCTTCTTCTGTTCCCCGTTCCCTTAAATCAAAGAACAATTAGATTGCAAAGCTTTCTCTAACAGAATTTGATATTCCTCATCATCAATAGAGAAAGCACCAAAGCGTTCTAAATGAGGATTCATCATCTGAGCGTCAAAAAAGACAAACTGCCTTTGACGCAATCTTTCTACCAACTTAACCATAGCGACTTTCGAGCCTTCGGAAATATTAAAAAACATTGATTCGCCAATAAAAGCCCCACCAATAACAATTCCTAAAATTCCTCCTGCAAGTTCATCGCCTTGCCAAGTTTCAAAACTATAAGCCCAACCGCTTTCATTTAATGCAAAATAAATATCTTTCAACTCCTCAGAAATCCAGGTAGAGTCTCTATCTGCACATCCATCGACAACCGCTTTAAAATCGCGATTGACTGCAACGGAAAATCGCTCTTGGTTGATAACTCTCCTCAAAGACTTAGGAAAATGGAATCTGTTATCTAAAGGAATTAAAGTGCGATCGCGACTGCCATACCATCCCAAGTGATTATTTTCATCAGCCATGAGAAAATAGCCTTGGGAGTATCCTTGGATAATAGCAGCGACATCATATTGCATATAATTTACTTTTCAGTCTTCAGGTAGCAATTTTCAGGTTTAAGCATATGATTTCTCGGATTCCCTATTCCCTACTCCCTACTCCCTACTCCCTATTCCCTGTTCCCTGTTCCCTTTTAAAAATAAATAAAAAAATAAAAAAGATGACTCAACCAATTCCACCAATAACTTTACCACCAGCGGAAAATCCTCAACAAGAAGGAGAATGGTTGCTTTCTCGCTTACATTCCTTTTTAGATGAAGAATTTCTTCCAGAAACTATTAATCAAGATATAGCCCAACGTGCGGCGCAAATTTTTGTCCGACAGCGTATGGAAGGGGAAAATGATTTAGGAGAATTAGTACTTGCTATCGTCACTGAAATGCAAGCCTTTGACTTTTCCGAAAGCTTCTATGGAGAGTTTGCAATTGCCAACGCAGTCAGCGATTTACTTTTAGAAAGTTTGGGAATTGATAAATGTTGCGGACAGTGAATACAAGTTAGGAGTTAGGAGTTGAGAGTTAGGAGTTGAGAGTTAAGAGTTATGAATTGAAGTTAATAGTTCTGAGTTAGGAGTTTTTCCTTAATCTGGATTGAATTCAAGATTAAAATCTCTTACATTTTTGTTGTAAAAATTCCTCGGATATCACATAAGGCAATAATGACAAAAATAGTGCTTGATATATCCTTGGTCTTTGCAACTCCTAACTCCTAACCCCTAACTCTTAACTCCTAACTCCTAACTAAATAAACCTACCAGCTAGACTTAACTACTCCAGGCAATAACCCTTTGTGTGCCCAGTCGCGCAAAACGTTACGGCATAATCCGAAGTCGCGGTAAACAGCGCGGGGACGACCAGTAGCCCAACACCGGTTCATACGCCGGTTTGGTGCGCTGTTACGAGGTAAGCGCTGAATTTTGCGATGAATTTCTAGCTTTTCCAAAGGATCTGCTGTTTGTCTAAATTCGTCTAACAAATCTTGACGCTTATCCCAATACTTATCTACCATCTTGGCGCGTTTTTTTTCGCGCTCTACCATAGCTTTTTTAGCCATAAAATTCCGAATTACCTAATTATTTTTGAACAGCATTTCTTATTCTAACGAACTGCACTACTTATGACATCAATATTTGCATTTTGAGGATAAATTTTTGGTGCAGTAGGACATAAATCGGCTAACTCGCATTCTTGACAAGCTGGATTTCTGGCTCTACACACAGCACGACCGTGATAAATCAGCCGAATCGACCAATTTTCCCAGTCTGCTTGCGGTAATAATTTCATTAAATCCCTTTCAATCCGAACTGCGTCTTCATGCTTTGTTAAACCCAATCTTTGGCTTAAACGGCTGACATGAGTATCAACCGTTACCCCAACATTAAGACCAAAACCATGAGCCATAACTACATTTGCCGTCTTCCGCGCTACCCCTCGCAGCCGCAATAGTTCTTCCATTGTTCGAGGGACGTTTCCGCCAAACTCTTCAACTATCATTTGGCAAGCGGCTTTAATATTCTTGGCTTTATTCCGATAAAATCCTGTAGAACGTACCAAAGTTTCAAGTTCTTCAATTGGTGCATTTCCCAAACTTTGAGCATCAGGAAATTGACGGAATAACTCCGGTGTTACTTTATTCACTCGTTCGTCAGTACATTGAGCAGAAAGAATCGTTGCCACAAGTAGCTGTACCGGCGTTGAGTAAGTTAAAGAGCAAGTTGCATCTGGATACAAACGCTTGAGGCGCACCAAAATACAGTGCGCCCGCTGCTTTTTACTAGAAAACTTCTTACCGTCAGTGCTTACCCCAATAAATTTTTCACCCATTCCAACTGGCTGGTTTCCTTAACTATGAGCAAAATTCCTATTCCTAAAAGTAGCACCAAACCAGTTTGCATTACACCTTCTTGAATGCGATTGGGTAAGGGCTTACCGCGCACTCCTTCAATTAATAGAAAAGCGAGTTGTCCGCCATCTAAAGCCGGTAAAGGCAAAATATTGATGAAAGCTAAGTTGATGCTAATTAATGCTGCGAAAAAGAACAAACTACCAGTGTCATTTTGAGCAATACTCGCACCAATTTTGACGATTTTAACTGGCCCAGCCACTTGACCGGCTGTTTCACCAAAATTTGTAACTAATTTACCAAAACCTTGAACTGTTTGATAGATAATATTTTGAAACTGAGTTGCGCCGACGCTAAACGCTTCTACAATATTTTCGGTTGCGCGACGCTCTACTTTGCCATTAGGAGACAAACCAACACCGATACTACCTCCACCAGGTTTAGCTTCGGGAACAACTGTTATATTCAGATTTTGCTCTTTCCTCTCAATCTTTAATTCAATTGCTTCCCCTGGATGATTTTTGATAACGTCTCTTAACTTTTCTATCTCTTGCAAAGATTGACCAAACTCAGTACCATCTGCTGCTAAAATCACATCTCCGGGCTTAATTCCAGCTTCTGTAGCTGCATTGCTAACTTGTGGAGCAAGTTCTTGAATTAAAACACCCGGTAGAGGCGCTTCCGGTATTCCCACAAAAGCAACCTGAGAAACCAGCAGAAAATAAGCAAAAATTAAATTTGCTATCACTCCAGCGCTAATTACAATCGCTCTATCTAAAACCGGACGATTACGCAGCAAATTTGGGTCATCTGGTTCAATTGTACTGTCGGGGTCATCATCCGGAAACCCAACAAAACCACCCAACGGAAAAGCACGTACCGCATACTCAGTTTCAGGCCCCTGATACTTTAAAAGTACCGGCCCAAAACCCAACGAAAAGCGATTAACATGAATACCTTGACTCCTCGCTGCAATAAAATGTCCTAACTCGTGGACAAAAATTAGTACAGCCAACACTGCGATCGCCGCTAAAACTGACATAGAAAATTTGTGAATTTATTTAAACTATACATTTCTTTATTTTAAAGTGGCTATGGGGCATTGGGGATTGGTATTGAGAATTGGGTATAGCTCACGAAGTTAGAAGTTAAAAGATTTTGGATTTTGGATTTTAGATTTTAGATTGGAAGTTAGGAGTTAGTGAAGGTAATAGGTAAAGAGTAATAGGTTTATAAATTCGTGACAATAATAAGTTGCACAGTTGAATTAATCAAATTATTACTTCTCCCCATCTCCCCATCTCCCCATCCCCAATGCCCAATCTATGCTTCCAAAATCTCCTTACCACCTAAATAAGGTTGCAACACCTGGGGTACGTGCAGGGTTCCGTCGGGTTGTTGATAGTTTTCTAAAATAGCTGCCATTGTCCTTCCTACAGCTAATCCGGAACCGTTGAGGGTATGGACAAACTGTGTTCCTTTTTTTCCAGTTTCCTTGAAGCGAATCTTACCCCTCCTCGCTTGGAAGTCTCCACAATTGGAACAGCTGGAAATTTCGCGATATTTACCGCTTGAAGGAAGCCAAACTTCTATATCGTAAGTTTTCGTTGCTGAAAATCCTAAATCTCCAGTACATAGTTCTACGATTCGGTAAGGCAATTGCAAAGCCTGTAAAATTGCTTCAGCGTCCCCCAGTAATTTTTCTAGTTCGTCAAAAGAAGTTTCTGGACTAACTAATTTGACTAATTCAACTTTATTAAATTGATGCAGACGAATTAAACCCCGCATATCGCGTCCGTAACTTCCGGCTTCCCGACGAAAACAAGGAGTATAAGCACAGTGGTAAATAGGTAATTCTTCTGAACTGAGAATTTCACCACGATAAAGATTTGTTAAAGGAACTTCTGCTGTAGGAGTAAGCCATAAATCATCTTCAGCACATTTAAAGCTGTCTTCCGCAAATTTAGGTAGTTGCCCGGTAGCTGTTAAAGACTCAGTATTAATCAAAAACGGCGGAACGACTTCCACATATCCGGCTTCTACCTGACGATTGAGCATAAACTGAATTAATGCCCTTTCCAAAGCCGCACCAGCCCCAATCAAGGCAACAAAACGACTTTGAGCAACTTTTACAGCTCGTTCAAAGTTAAGAAAACCTAACTTTTCACCAATTTCCCAATGAGGAATAATATTTGAGTTTTGAGGTAAATACTCGTCACCCCAACGTCGAATTTCTACATTATCTTCTTCGCTCTTACCAATAGGTGTAGACTCGCTAGGCAAATTAGGAAGTGCGAGTACTCGTTGTTCTATAAGAGCTTTAATCTCTTTTTCTTGAGGTTCAAATTCGCTTAATTTCGCTTTGACTGAATTTCCTTCCTCTCGTAAATCTTTAATTTCTGCGTCTTGAGGACTGATACCCGACTGAATTTTTTGTCCTACCAACTTACCAATTTCGTTGCTGCGGGCTTGAAGTTGGCTTCGGGTAGTCTCTAAGTCGCGTTGTCGTTGATTTAAGTCAACAATCGGCTGAATATCGTAATTCTCGCCACGATTCTTCAACCTTTCTCGAATTAATTGGGGATTTTCCCGTATTTGCTTGATATCTAGCACAGATGTTTCTCAGTTTAATATTTAATATATTTGAATATATTTGAGCCAATACACCAAGACATATTGTAGTGTTCGCCTTGACTCCATAGCAAAAAAACTTTCTCCCACGCTACAAAAAATGGTTTAGAAGAGGGAGTAGGAAGTAGGAAGTAGGGAGCAGCGGGAAAGACGTTTTGAGTTTCTATTAATTAAGTATGGAGCGGAATAATTTTCATATAGCAAGGGTTTAGAGATTTTTGCCCATATGCTCGCACATACTTTTGTCCTGAAGAACCAAAAACATTAATCCTGGCATCATGCTCTGAATCATAGCAAACTAATTTCCTCTGGAAAAAAATTATCAAAAAACACAGCAGAAAATTCCGGATCGAGACGCGGAGGAAAAGTAAAAATGAGCAAGAAGTTTCCTTCCTCCAATCTTCTTACTTCCTCTTTGATCGCTTCCTAATCGTATCGCCTTCACACTCACTTGGTGATACGATTTAACAACCAAATTGAACCTACAAGCCCTACAAAATGGGCTGTAATTGTATTGTTATTTGCCTGAACAACAAGCATATCTTGACCGCTGATCCGATTGGGGTCAACAGCACCCAGAGTAGTTATAGCTTGACTTGATACTGCCTTAACTACCAAAGAGCCGACAATTGCTTGCGCTCCCAATAGCGTCAACAGCATTCCGACTAAATTCACTATCAAAGCTAACTGTAATGTTTTAACCGTCTCTATTTTGCGAGGACGGTTACTAGGGTTGGTAGATTGCAGTTTTCTGCCAATATTTTTGCAGCGAAATGCTAAATAAACACTTATTCCCAAAGAAATTATTCCGCAGACGGCTAAAAATACGCCAAAGCCAGTTTCAGCAGTAGCCGAGGGAGTCCCTGGTCGCCGACCAATTACAAATACTAGTAGCAGTAAGGTCGAGACAACACCCAGCACCAGCTGCAATATAAAACTAATCCAACCTGTAATACGAAAATTTTGTCCGATAGAACGGACTTTGGAAGAAGACGGATTGTCGAGCTGTTCTGACATATGTATAAACCATTTGTGAACGGTGCTACACTTACAAAATTATTGCACTAACTATATTTATCAGCGCAAGGTCATAATTTCACTTTAAATACATAAATTCTTCACTATAATTTTCTATCTGCATGAGATTTTATGGACTTTTGCCCACAAATGCCCTATTGTACTCGATTAAAATAAGTCTAATTACCTACGGATAATCTTCGTAAAAAAAGTATTTGTTAAGTTTTACGAAAAAGCAGCAATTTACCTTTAAAATTGCTTAGGTGCCATTTTATGCTTAAGCAGTTCTAATCTGCTTGGCATCACTTGACACATTGAAAGCGATTCTCATCGTTTTCAAGCAACTCCTCACAACACTACTTTTCGAGTTTGGGTAGGGGTGCGGCAAACCTGCACCCCATTTTTAGTGTGCCAGTACCGCGAGTAACAATCGTGTGTTTTAATGTAGTGTTTATAATGCAGACCATATGTGTCTAAGTAGCGTTATATACTTACTTTTGCTGGAGTAGCACTATATACTCTCTATAGAAATTACAGGCTCAACACTAAGGCATTTTTTTAGCCATTCACTAATTATGAAACTTGAGGATATATATCAATTCTTTGAGAATCCTCCGCCAACCTACCTCTGTCAGGAACTAGCTGTTTGTTATATCTTGTCTGTTTTGCAACAAGGGGAATCTTACGGCACCGAATTGATTCAAAAATTGGAGACTGATTATCCAACTTATCGGCTTTCGGATACCGTGCTTTATAGCGCGATTAAGTTTCTCGAAGACCAGAAAGCAATTACTGGTTATTGGAAGAAGCTTGAAGGACGCGGTCGTCCCCGTCGGATGTACCAAGTTTCCCCTGAATGGCAAACTCAAGCGAAAGATTTAGCTCGTCTTTGGCACGAATACATTGAGCGGAGAAGAATTTAGTTTTTAGTATAAAGAGGACAATTTAGCCAATAATAATGGTAATTGTTTCCTCTCTAAACTGAAGTACAAAATTGTTATGGATACTGCTATTCTGCCATCCACGTTGCTGCTAACTTTATTAATGTCGGTCGGATTATTTTTCTTTATTAGGGCTTCTACTAAAGACCGTATAGAAACAGCACAACTGGTATCTCAACTTCCGAGTGCCTCTTTAATGCCTCAATTAAAGGAGTATTTTCGAGCGCGGTCTTATCGAGTGGCAGCGGTAGACCCGCAACAAAATAAAGTAACGATGACTGGCTTTGTTAAACCCAGTTGGTTTTTAGCCATATTTTTGACTATTCTCGCAGCTATTGGTTTTACAAGCCTATCATTAGTTCTGTCTCTGCTTTTTTCTAGCCAAAGCTTCCTGCTTTACGGGATAATCTTACTATCTCCTCTAAGCGGTATTTTTTACTGGAATAAAGCTGGAAGGGTGGAAAATGTATCGCTGACGGTTGAAGATACCGACAGCGAACAAAATTCTAAAATTACTGTAACTGCCCATCGAGATGAAATTATCTCTTTAGAAGAGGCATTACAGTTAAAAAGAGCATGAATATTGCCCCCAAGCATACAATATTTATTTCAAGGCATAATTTTTTATGGCCTTTTTATTGCCTTGAGCCTTCCGGATGACCGTCTTCATGGCTTTTAAGATATTATCTGGGGTCAAATTATCCCACAACCTTGAGGTGTGGTGCCCAAGAGTAATGGTTGTTTAAACAAAAAGGATAGCTGTTACCATTCCACGAAAGTTCTCTTTTAGTTAAGAGTTGCGATCGCGTATTGGGTAACAGATTAAAACTGCGTAATTAACCGTTATTGTTGATAAAACTCTCCTTTACACACCTTTACACAGTTCTTTCAAAAAAATACTGTAGTAATTGGGCACGATAGTTTTACCTCCCATTACACAAGCAATCTCTAACGATGTTAAGAAAAATTGTGCAAAGGATTGGAATAGTTAGTTTTTGATTCACTTTTCATTCACATTTACCTGCGGTTGATTGGCCAACATCGTAGGAACTAACCAAAAACCTGTAAGTCGAGACAGATATCTACAGATAAAGAGCTTCAACGCTTAGGTTAATTCTGTTATCGGTTTAACCGATTAGCAGAATAGCCGGGGATGACTTTTATGTCCCGCCCCTCGGGTGCAACTGGCGCACTCATAGGGGCGGGAATCCACATGATTGTGTAATCTTGTTGAATCTCTATACCATTGATCTTTTGTCTCTAAAAATAATTTATCCTCACAATTACGGCTCAGTCATACAAAAAATTAACCTTTGTACGGAATGGCCGCTTTTCATACAGCTTTATTGAACTGACTTTACTGGCAAATAATTTCAAAACTTTAAAAAAACATAAACATTTTAAACAAATGCATCATTTTGCCAGTTAATAGATGGTTGTCAAAAGCTACACTCAACGCTTAAGACTTTCCAACCCGCACCCGCTCGTTTATCGAGTAGCTGCGACAGCTAATGCTTCTGGAATTGAAGTTGGTTCCATTGTTCTCAAACTAGGAAACAAAAAGTGGTTTTCTTCTACATACTGAGCGCCAAACAGACCCTTCTCAGCCCAAAAATAACGGTCTGTAGTGTGTTCGTTGCGCTTCACTAGCAGTAGAGCCGGTGGAAGAATGCCTTCAGCTTGAATAAATTTTCTTGCTGCGGTCACAGGTTTATCTTCACCACTTTCGATGCTAAATTGAGGCACGTGTTCTAAAATGCGCCGTCCTTCCTGACGACGACGGCTTTTGCGCTTCCTTCTCCTAGCCAAACTATTTTCCTCCTCGTATTAGCTACAGATTGTAGTTATAGCTACAAAATCCGAGCCAATTATAAAAGTTTTAATCAAAAAAATCAATGGTTCTTAACTAACCGAAATTGAAACATAATTTTTTGGATATAGATAAATCAAAAAAATCAACAATATTGAGTAATATAATACTACATAGCAATTATAAGACTCAGAATTAGTTAAGCTTTGTAATATCGCCAGCCACAAGAATCCATTATGATCGTTTCTGCCAGTTCAGAGTTTGTTGCTCTGTGCCGAGAACAATTGACGCTGTTAGCGACAGGCTTGGGAGCATCTTTAAGCGTTGTATATTTGACGCAAGAATTGGCAGAGGTGCCGCCACATAAGGGGGAAGCCGAGTTAATTCCTGTTGCGGTATATCCAGAGACTGCGGTGGTAGGGCTTGAGCATCAGATAGCTTTACCATCTGTAAATCGTTATTTGTTGAGTCCGTCTTCAGAAGTAATTAGTTCGCAATCTAATGATGGTTTCTCAAATCAAGCACAAGAGAATAATCAAGAATACTTGATGGATAGCGACCAAATTGTTTTACCTTTAATTCACGATTCGGTGATGATGGGGTTATTGGTAACTAGTAGAGAAGATCGTGCTTGGAAGGAAAGCGAACGCACTCAAGTAGAAAATGTAGCCCAAAGTTTGGCGATCGCCTGCATCATGGATAGACGACGTGCTTGGTTGGCAAGCCAGCTGCATCAACATCAGATAATGCAAGAAAAGCAGTTAGATTTGATGGATAACTTATTACATCAATTTCGCAATCCGCTAACGGCTTTACGAACTTTTGGAAAACTCTTAACAAAGCGATTACTAGCAAAGGATGCAAATAGAGAGGCTGCTTTATCTATAGTTAGAGAAAGCGATAGACTTAAAGAATTGCTACAAAAATTTGATGAAGCAATCGACTTGACGACCGAGGATTTACTTCCAGCAAAATTGCCCGCACAACAACAAGTAGAATTTGTTGCAACTGTAGAAGAAAATACACCTTTACTATTATTAAATGGTGCAGAACAAGAAGTTGTTGAATTTAATATAAATGAAGTATTGCAGCCATTATTAATATCAGCAAAAGCAATAGCGAAAGAGCGTTATTTAGAGTTGATGACTAAAATTGATAATAGTTCATGTCTGGTACAAGGAAATTCTCAAGCATTGCGAGAAGTATTAAGTAATATTCTTGATAATGCTTTGAAATATACTCCCGCAGGTGGCAAAATTCTAATTGAATCGATAAAAGATAGAGTGAATTTTTTAGGAATTGCTATTAGCGATAACGGACCGGGTATTCCACAACAAGATTTAGAACATCTTGGAGAAAGAGGTTATCGAGGAGTACAGGCTCAAACTGAAATTCCCGGTTCCGGATTGGGATTAGCTATAGCTAAACAGTTGATAGAACAAATGCAGGGCGAAATGGAAGTTTTCAGCCCTGCTACTCGTTTTGATATTAAATTACTCGATACTCCGGGAAGTACGTTTATTGTTCGTTTACCGGAAGCGAAATAAAGGTTAAAGGTTAGAGGTCAAAGGTTAAAGGTGAAAAATTGTTAATTCCTAACCCTTAACTCTTAACTCTTTTCCCTAGCGATATGAAACCTCGAAACTTTCACCGATAGTCATTTCTAAATCGGTGTCTGGCTGTATAACAATCAAGTCAACACTCTTTTTGTTGAAGAAGATTCCAGTTATCGCACCAATGGCTGCACCACCTAAGACTTCTTCAGTTGCTACAGCGCGATCGCCTGTTACGGCAGCGACGGCAGCAGCAGCACCAGCACCTAATGCGGTGTTCTTAATAATACCTTTGGTACTAGTACCTTTTTTGATAGTCTCAGTTTTGGTAATGATTCCAGAAGTAGCGCTAATGTTATATTCTTTTCCGTTAGTGGTAATTAGTTTCTGAGCTACAAATTGGGAACCACCCTCAGCAGGTTTGAGTTCACCTACAACGCTAGAACCAGCGGGAATAACTAAATCTCCGTTATCGGTAATTACGTTTTGCGAGATAGTTAAAGTTAAAGGCGCTGTTTCATCCTTTGTAACCATAATCTTTTCTGCTTTGTCGTACTTAACGGGAAGAACAGTTCCTTCGGGGATAGTAACATTAGCAACAATTGGAGTAGTTGATACGATGTATGGCGAGTTGATAGCGGTAGCGCTCTTGGTGCTAACTAAAGCTTGATGAATATAAGCCGCTACGTCTGCACGGGTTGCAGTTCCTTTAGGGCTGAGGAATTTAATGTTGGGATAGTTGACAACCATTTGCTTCTCTGTTGCTGCGGCGATGGGGCTGCGAGCATAATCAGAAATATTAGAACTATCGCTGTAATATCCCAACGTGCTTTGAACGTTACCGCTAGCAACATAGTCTAAACCGTTGGCAAGAGAAACCAACACCTGCTCGCGAGGAATATTCTGAGTAGGGCGGAAAACTTGACCGGGATATCCAGATAAGAAACCAGTGCTGTAAGCCTCTTGAATTGCGCTATAAGCCCAATAGTTGCTAGATACATCAACAAAGTTAATTGCCTGTCTTTCTTGGGCTTTGTTGAAAGCTTTGCGAATCATCGCAGCAAACTCAGAGCGCGTCACTGGTTGATCGGGACGGAAGCTACCATCGGGGAATCCGGCGATAACTCCTCGCTGTGCTAATTCTTGAATAAAAGGTGCTGCCCAATAGTTAGATGAAACATCATAAAAACCATTAGTTTGAGCAAAGGATGGAGCGGGTGCTACTAAAGGCGCTACAGTACCTGCTGTAATACCTACAGCCATGAATGCAGCACATTTTGATTTCCAACGATTTAGATTAGACATTAATTTTATCCCCAACAATTCCGTTTGTTCCTGTTAATTCTTTTGACAATATCTCAGATTAAATGTTCCGAGTTTTATTATTTTTCAGAGTCTATTTTAGACATAACCATCTAGATTTATCTTAATAAGTAAAATTTCTATATTAAGACAAATTCTATTTAATTAGCTCAGACGTTCAGTTAATATAATAGTTGCTTTCAATCGAAAAAAGTTCCGTAATTACTTTACATAGTAGTTTTCAATAACCTATTATTACTTAAGTATGCTTAAAGGGCTTATGCCATGCCAGCTATAACTCATAGAGTTGAAAGCTCAGTTAAATAATGTGTCAGTTGAAGCCATCATAAGTAGATAGTACCGATTGTGCCTAAATAAATTAATCTAAGGCTTTATCGCTTTTGACTAATATTATTTAAGCTTTAATAGATTTGATTAATAGCTTTATTCAGTTCGTTTATAGCCTCTCTATCTATTTTTTATACAGCCATTTTATTTGAATATCAGGACAATAGGATTTTGAATTTTAACAACGGATGTTTTTGTTTTAGATTTTGACAACGGATGCGTTTATGCAGGGATTTTAGATTAGGAGTTGGGAATTGCGAATTATCCTCACCTTGTCCCCTTGTCTCCCCATTCCCCTATCCCCCTTATCTCCCCGATGTCTTCCAAAAAAAAACAAACCACCGTACACTTCCAGTTTCAAGTGACGATGGCGTTAAATTAAAATTAAATGAAAACGATGAAAACGCGAGTTACGGTGGGCAATCCTAGAAGCGAGATAATAATAAATTAGAACGCAAAGTGACATTTAAGTCATTTTGAGGGTTGATAACTACAACTTCTGCTTCCTTCTTTCGTAATAAGATACTTGCTAAAGCACCAGCAGCAGCACCAGCTATAGGTTCTAAGGTTTCAATTCTCTTGTTTCCCGTTATCAGTGAAATTACGGTTGCAGCTGCGGTACCGTATGCAGCATCAGTTAAGATTTTCCCGGTACTAGCACCTCTTTTGATTGTTTCTTTATTAGTAACTACCGCAGAAGTTGCATCGATATTCTGCTTTCTACCATCGGGAAAAACTAATTCTCTGGCAACGAATTGAGAACCTTTTTCACCATTAAAATTTGCTGGTTCTAATCTTCCTACAAGTTCGCTTCCGCGAGGGATTAATATGTTTCTGTTGCTATCAATAATATTGCGGGCAACTGTTAAAGTTAAGTCGGAAGTTTCATCGGGTGTGACAACAACTTTTTCTTTATCAAAAGTAACCGGAAGTGTCACTCCTTGAGGAATAGAAACCCCTCTCGATTGTTGTCCAAAAATAGCTTGTGCGGTAGCAGGAGTTGATACCAGGAGAGGTGCAGCCGCAGCAGTTGTAATGCCTAGTGCCAAAAATGCAGCGGTTCCAGATTTTAAACGTTGAAAGCCAGTCATAAGAGAATTCCTTTAGTCTTGAGACTGTATGTTATGACGCAAAGATAATAATATTGTTTCTAAAAGTTTATTAGGTTGGGCATTGGGAATTTAAAAATCATTCTTGAGATTATTTTGAATCTTTCTAAAGGTATAATTTATAATATTAAGTCTTTTGATGACGCTATATTATTTACATTGTTCCTATTTATTTATGTAGTATTTTTTAGTTTTTTATCTCTAATCAAAAAACCCGGTTCTTTTCAGAAAAGCAGGTTTTTTTAGATGATAATTTTTCTAATTTATTTGTAGTTGGACGGGCAAGATGCCCATCCCACAAGATATCAACTAACTAATTGTTTGTTTTTTGGAACGTTTGCGGCGGAGTATTACGCCAAATCCCGCAGCTACTCCGGTTCCGAGGATAGTTAGAGGTTCGGGTACGGGTTCGGTTTGAGCGTTGCTAATTTGTAAAGCGGATGTACTATTAACATCTCCTATGTCAACAACGCCAATTCCGACTTGATAGTTACCAGCGTTGGCGAAGGTATAGTTGAAAGTTCTTGTGCCCGTTTCTAAATTAAACAAGCTCGAAGGATTATTCGCATTACTTATATCAGCTAGCTTAGTAATGACACCATTAGCGACGAAAAAGGCGTAATCATCGAATGTATCGTTAGTAAGAAAATTCCAGTCGAATCTTAACCGATCGCCTTTTCTCGCATTTAAGTTGGTTGTAATCGCAGAACCTTCAAAAACTGCATTAAATAAGTCATTATCTAAAGCACCAGGATTTAAACCTACAGAAGTTTCTATTGCGCCACCAGCTGCAACTGGGTTGTTACCGGAATAGTTAAACCTACCTGCTGGTTGGGGAAAATCATCTTGAAATGTTGAAGAAGCAGTAGAAAGATTAACTTGATTTCCATTAACATCAACATCACCAACTCTTGTCCAGCTACCTAAATCGATGCTGACGGCTTGCGCGGGATTAGCAAATACAAGACTAGTTGAAGCCAAGAAACTGAAGATACCTACAGCGCGACTTGAAAAACGTTTGAAGTTAGACATAATTCCTCTTGGTGTTTATAAAGACTAAGATTGGGCGCGATAAAGAAAAATCCCCCCAACCCCCCTTAAAGAAGCAGGGCTTTATTTTATGGGATTACTTAAGTCATGAAGACAGCAAAAAAGAGGGAATTTTCATCCCTCATATTCATTCCGTTAAAAAACAAAGCTGTTTTCAGCATTTGCCGATAGATTTTCTTCTGTTACACCTTGAAGTAGAACCAAAGGACGAGCAATAAAGCCGCTACCCATGCCATCTTGGTCAATTTGAACGAAAGCATCGCCTCTGCTGGAACCAAAGCTAACGTAACCATCGCCAATTGCATCGGAACCTGCATAACCCAAGCTATCAAGCAACTGAGTCAGGACAATTTTGTCGCTACCTAATTCAAAATCGGTGATGATATCCCCTGCATCGCGGATATCGGTGTAAACAAATTTGTCAGCACCACCATTTCCGGTAAGCATATCGCGACCTTGCAAACCCGTAATGATATTGTCAGCGCTATCACCTATGAGAGTATCTCGTCCTGGAGTACCAAGGATTTCAGGGGATGATAAAGGATTAACTGTTAGCGAAACTGTTGCATTGTCTGTTTCGCTTCCATCGCTGAGAGTATATTTAAAGCTTGCAGCACCGCTGAAATTGTTATCGGGAGTAAAGACTACATCGTTACCATTGAGTGCAACGCTACCGTTAGCTGCATTACCAACGCTTGTAATTGAAAGGGTGTCGCCTTCAACGTCGGTATCGTTAGCTAATAAGTCTGTAACAGAGATAGTTACTGCTTGGTTTTGGTTGGTTGTTGCAGCATCATTATTAGCAACAGGTGCATCGTTAACGGGATTAACCGTAATATCAAAGCTTGAAGAACCAACGCTACCACCCGCACCATCAGCAACAGTAAAGTTAAAGGTGTCGGAAGTGGTTTCGCTGCCGTCGTGGTCATAAGTTATACGGTTATTGTCAATATCAGCCTGGGTAAAGGTGTCGTTGAGAGCTAAAGCAGTTCCATCAAGCAACAAGTTACCGTTGTCGGTGACATTGGTGATGGTGTAAGTAATTTCCGCAGGGCTGTTGTTTGCATCTGTTACCTGTAATTGAGTTGAGGTGATGTTACCTACTGCATCTTCGTCTACCGTTAAGCCTTGGTTGGTAGCTAATACAGGGTTTTCGTTTCCGATTACTTCATCAACGCCATTGATAGTAACGTTAACTGTGGCGGTATCAGTTAAACCATTACCGTCGCTAACTGTATAAGTGAAAGTATCGGTTGCAGTTTCACCCGCATTCAAAGACTCAAATTGTCCGTTGGGGTTGTAAATAATATTGTCGCCGTCGATAGTAACGCTACCTGTTGAACCAGTAACTCCGGTAATGGTTAAGGTATCGCCGTCTTCGTCGGTGTCGTTGGTGAGGACGTTGATAGCTATGCTGTTGTCTTCGTCGGTTGTTGCAGTGTCGTTTTGGGCAACAGGTGGTTTGTTAATAACTACAGGTGTTTCGTTAATATCATTAATTACAATGGCAAAACTTTTATCAAAGTTATTCCCATTGCTATCAATAGCGCGAACTGTAACGTTGTGAGTAGTGTTGCTTTCAAAGTCTAACAACGTGCCGTCAGCTACCTGTAATTGACTACCGTTAAGGGTAAAACGTCCTTGAGCATCATCTAATAAGCTGTAGCTGAAGCTATCGTTATCTGATGCATCGGTGGCGCTGAAGTCACCAATTACCGTACCATTGGCGCTATTTTCATCAACATTATTATTGCTGAGTTGAATTTCGTCGTCGTTGGTAATAGTAGCTTCACCTTGAGCATCTAAAATGTCACCGTTGGTAACGTTACTCAAGTTGATAAAGAAGGTTTCGTCAAGTTCAAGTCTGTTTTCACCAGCAACGGAGACTGTAACGGTTTTGCTTGTCTCTCCAGCATTAAAGGTGAGAGTACCGTTTGTAGCGGTGTAGTCTTTACCAGCAATTGCTGTACCGTTTGCTGTACTGTAGTCTACGGTGATATTTTCGGTATTGGCTTTTGAGAGGGTGACATCAAAGACGAAATTGGTATTACCGTTATTACCTTCTAGTAATGAAAAGTCGCCGATCAAAACCTGTGGAGGTGGTGTCAATTCTGTTGTCAGTTTTTGATTGACAGCAGCTTTAAAGCCATTGAAATCACTACTTACTAATACAAAAGCTGGGTTCCCGTCTGCATTAGTACCGCCAACCAGGTTGTTTTGGTAGAAATCTCGAACAAAAGTACTACCACCAATAACAATACCGTTGATAACATCAACACCCGCTGCTAAAGCATTATCTCTGGCAGTAGAGGTTGCAGTGGAATTTCCGCTACCGTCACCAGATACGTCGATTGTCCAACGTCTACCTTCAAAAGGGTTGGAAGAGAATAAAGGAACTGCAAAATCAATTGCAGGTCCGGGAGAGGTACCACCTGAGAAAGGACGACTACCACCACTTGCTGGTAATAAAGTTTCGCGAATATCTTTAGCAAAGTTTTGAGAAGCCTGTACGCTATCAATTAACGTCCATTTAATAGATTCTTGCTGAATCGTAGACCAGAGAATTAGGTTTACTGCAACACCACCTTCAATACCTTGAGAAATTAGGTTATTGTAAAGGTCTGGATTCTCGAAAGTTTCTGCGTAACCTTCGATTTGCTGAATGTACTCACTGGTGCTTACACTTCCAGAAACGTCTACGAGAAGGGAAACTTCACTATCTACAGTTCTAACATCATCAAATTGAATTGTTCCTACACCTTGACTATTAATAAGAGCAATATTGGTAGGATTAGTTAAGTTAACAAAGAAATTCTCGGTAGATTCTAAATCTGTATCACCATTCACCCCAACGGTAATAGTTTTAGTTGTCTCACCGGGATTAAATGTCAGGGTACCGTTGGTAGCAACATAGTCTTGTCCAGCAGTTGCAGTGTCATCAGCTGTGGAATAGTCTACTGTAGCTGTTCCGGTACTTGAACCAATACGTGTAACTGTAAATACTGCGTTTTTTGTACCGCTATTCCCTTCAACAACAGTTACATCATCGATTTGTATACCGCCAATTTGGATAGGAATTGCTTTGACGTTATCGGTTTCGTCAGTTTCCCCTTGTTGATTAGCTGTATCTACTTGAAAAAGTAAAAATTTATTACCCGTTCCTACAGTATTGGGAATAGTAACGTTGCGAGTTCCGGTATAACTATCTCCTGCTGCTAAGGGAGTATCAGAAAATGTATTACGACTACCGATAACAGTATCGGAATTATCTAAAGTAGCGTCATCGGAAATATAAAAACGGTCACTCCAGGAACGTGGTGCTGTAACGCTACCGTTGTTGGTAACTGTGTACTCAAGAGAAATTGTTTCCCCTAAAGTCGCAGAGCTTGGAGCGGTAGGAGTACCTGAAATAGTTAAATTTGGCGCTCCGATTTGGATAGGAATAGCTGTAACGTTATCAGTTTCGTCACTTTCCCCTTGTTGATTAGCTCTATCTACTTGAAAAAGCAGAAATTTATTACCTGTTCCTACGGTGTTAGGAATAGTAACGTTGTCAGTTTTGGTATAACTATCTCCTGCTGCTAAAGGAATATCAGTACCATTACTTGTAAAGCGAGTACCGATAATAGTATCGGTACTATCTAAGATAGCGTCATCGGAAATATAAAAACGGTCACTCCAGAAACGTGATGCTGTACCGCTACCGTTGTTGGTAACTGTGTACTCAACAGAGATTGTTTCCGCTAAACTAGCTACTGCTGGTGCTGTAGGAGTACCTGAAATAGTTAAATTTGGCGCTTTGATTTCGATGGGAACTGCAAAAACATTGTCCGTTTCATCGCTTTCATCTTGGTTATCAAACGCATCTGTTACGAATAACAGAAACTGATTTCCAGTAGTCGTTGTATTAGGAATAGTGATATTACCGTTGCGGCTGGTATAACTGTCTCCTGCTGGTAAAGAACGCAAAAGAAAACCACTTGCCGATATATCTGTCAGACGTATGTCAGAATTATCAAAGATATTGTCGCTAGAAAGGTAGACGTAATCAAACCATCTGGAAGTTATATCTGCCGTACCGTCGTTAATTCCTTGAAAAGAAACCTGAAAAGTTTCTCCTAAACTAGCTACTGTTGGCGGTGCTACGGGAAGGCTAGTAATCTTTAAATTCGGTTTCATGGAAACTCCAGATAAATAAGGTTAAAAGAGTGAAAACGGAGCTTTAATTTCAGTCAAAACCATGCTTTTCAAGCAACAGTAATTATTTATGTAGATAGTCACCATGAATTACGGATGCAACAATCTGTCATCCGACTGCGGAAGTTCAACTTTTATAGGTAATGCACTAATCCATTACAAAGACAATGCTTATTAACATCGCTTTCTTACTTTGCGATCGCACAAATTCTTCTTAAGCTAAATTACTACTTAAGCGTCAGCAAACGAGTATATTTTGAGACGACTTTCACAGGATATTAAAAGACTCGTTTTCTTTTACTGCCTGCTCTTTGCTGCTTTTTACCCTGAATTACTTCAAAAATATCCTGTAAAACCTGATTCGACATTTGTTTAATAAGTATTACTTTACACCCATGCATGGTATAACTACACAGCTTTACCAAATCTTTAATTACTTGTTAAAATGATTTGCATGATACTTGTAAATCAAAAGCTTACTAGGTCAAGCTTTAAGAGAAATTGATCATCAAATAATTTGAAGCAGTGATAATTTTAAGATGAATTTGCTTCTACTACGCGAAAACAAGCAAGATTTGTTACGCACAAATTGCATTCATGAAATATTAAGAAGTAAGCTAATCTAACAATAGAATTTAGCTTAAATTCAACGCTGACATGACGCTCATCTCTCGTATGGAATCGGTACAATCGCCGATAATCCCTGTTGTTGGGGAATTAATCAAAAAATCTCCCGGTACTATATCTTTAGGGCAAGGTGTTGTTTCTTATTCTCCACCCCCGGAAGCTATAGAATTTTTACCTAAGTTTCTCGCGGAATCTTCCAATAATTTATATCAAGCAGTCGAGGGAATTTCCCCTTTAATAAATACGCTAAAAGAAAAATTAGCAGCTTTTAACAATATCGAAATTAACGAAAATAAGCGTATTGTCGTCACAGCAGGAAGCAATATGGCGTTTATGAATGCCATTCTTGCAATTACGAACCTTGGCGAAGAAATTATCTTAAATACGCCATATTATTTTAATCACGAAATGGCGATCGCCATGACTGGGTGTAATCCGGTTTTGGTGGAAACCGATGAAAATTATCAGTTACAACCGGATGCAATTCTCAAAGCAATTACCCCAAAGACACGGGCAATAGTAACAATTTCACCCAACAATCCCACAGGAGCGGTGTATTCGCGAGAGTTATTGCAGCAAGTTAACGATATTTGTCGGCAGCGAGGGATTTATCATATTAGCGATGAAGCTTACGAATATTTTACTTACAACGTAAAACACGTTTCACCGGCTTCATTTCCCGACAGCAGTAACCATACAATATCTTTATTTAGCCTTTCCAAAGCCTACGGTTTCGCAAGCTGGCGTATCGGATACATGGTAATTCCGCAACATTTGCTTACAGCAGTTAAAAAAGTTCAAGATACAAACTTAATTTGTCCACCTGTAGTATCTCAATATGCAGCTTTGGGAGCATTGCAAGCACAACCAGAATATTTGAAAGATAATATTGGGGCTATTTCTGAAGTACGAGAATTAGTAGTTGAATCTTTCAAACGTCTTGAAGGTATTTGTACAATCGCTCCTGCCGATGGTGCTTTCTATTTCTTTTTAAAAGTACATACTCAAATGGATGCTTTTGAATTAGTCAAACAACTTATTGGTAAGTATCACGTTGCAGTACTTCCGGGAACTACCTTTGGGATGAATCAAGGTTGTTATTTACGTGTTGCTTACGGTGCGTTGCAAAAAGAAACCGCGAAAGAAGGAATTGAAAGATTGGTAAACGGGTTGCATCAGTTAACAGTTATCAATTACTAGAATTATCTTTTTATGCTTGCTGTTTTCAGTTTATTTTAATTTACATCTTGCACCATTCTCGTTAAACCCCGCACCAGCCTTGTAAGCCGGAGGCTTTCTCGCAGAGAAATCAATTGATGCAGTTGATTATAAAATATGTTAAAACGCACGCTAAAGCTTAGCCCAGTCTGATAAATCAGACTTTGCTTATAAGCCTGGGAATTTATTCCAAGGCGGTGTGGAGAATTATGTAAGATGGAATTTTAACTATTATTTTTATCAACCAATTACCAATTACCAATTACCAAATTATCAATTTAAAATGCTCATAACTAACAAGATAATAGAAGTTGAAACAACCAAAGGCATTAATATCCACAATATAACGCTGCAAATTGAGAAACTTATTTCATCAACTGAAATTAAAAACGGTCAGGTTTTGATATTTTCTCGCCATACAACAACAGCTTTAACTATCAATGAAAATGAATCAAGATTACTGCAAGATGTCAAAATATTTTTACAAAAATTAGCGCCGGAATCAGATAAATATTTACACAATGATTTAGATTTGAGAGAAAATATTCCACCAGATGAACCGATTAATGCTCATTCCCATTTAATGGCAATGATGTTAAGTAGTAGTGAAGTTATTCCTATCGTTGATGGTAGATTAGCCTTAGGAACTTATCAATCGGTATTGTTTTTCGAGTTGGATGGAGCAAGAAAAAGAACTGTATTCTGTCAAATATCTGGAATTAGTTAACAGTGAGCAGTAACTTGTTACCAGGAACAAATTAAAAGTTTATAATCCCTAACTACTAACTCCTAATGCCCAATACCCAATCCCCAATTCCCAAATTAATCCAAAGTCAATTTTTCAAACTCTGGTTCCCCGTAAATCATATTTTCATCGATTGCTGAAAGCACTTTATTATTAGTTTTTTCAGAATTCAAACTTTTACAAACTAATTGCGCGACATCTGCACGATGAATTGTACCAGCAATTTTGGGATCTTCAGTTAAAATTCCGTTTCCTGTAGCTGGTTCGGATTTTAGTCCACCGGGACGAATTACTGTATAAGTTAATCCGCTGGCAATTAAGTGTTTTTCGGCTTTATCTTTTTCGATTAAAACAGGTTTGAGGGTTTCTAAGGCTTGGGGAGGTATGGCATTTGCACTATTTCCACTACCAATTGAAGAAACTAAAATAAACTTTTTCACACCTGCTTTGACTGCGGCATCAATGAGATTTTTATTACCCAAATAATCAGCCCTTTCGCTGTCTTTTGGTACTCCACCAATAGTACTAATAACTATATCTATAGCTGCTTCTCCCAAAATTGCTTTTTCTACATCATCTGTATTTAAAGCATCTCCTAAAACTACTTTGATACCCATTGCTTCTAACTCTTGACGCTTCTCTTCGCTTCTAAAAAACGCCTTAACTTGTAAATTTTGTGCAGTTAGACAGTTGGCAATTTCTCTACCAACACCGCTACTTGCTCCAGCCAGAAGAATATAACTATTAGTCATAGAAATTTCGTTAATTAGATAGTAGACAATATTTGACATTATTCTAAATATATCTTTTTTTGGTTTATCCAAACTATCTAAAATAAAGTAATCGGGTTCCAGATTCTCTTTACTATTGCCTGTTCCCCGTTCCCTATTCCCCCTAAGCCTAATTTAAAAACTATTCCTTAAAGATTAAAAAAATATAACTAGGGAAAGAGCAAAATTGAATACATATCGCGATAAATTTGTAAATAACTCAATATTTGAATAACAAATTGTCATCATAGATAGATGATTGTTTGTGTTTTAAGACAAAACAGAGGGGAGATATATGAATAACGAAGAAAAACAAACTTTACCAGAAGATCCAGCTTTAGCACAACCCGGAAAAGGAGCGCCAGGTAATAATCATGGTGCGGTACAAACGGCGCAAACAACCGCAGTAAATCCACCCGATGCAAAAATTCCTTCTGCGGCTCCCACTGAAGAGAGCAAGCAGGAAGTAAAAGCTGTCCAGGAGCAGGAAAAAGGTACAATGGATACCACTGAAGGTTTTGTTATCGATGAAGCGGGTAAGCTCGATAACTTTGCGGTTGAACCAAAAATGTATGTAGAAGATAAATAATTTAGATTAATTTAGATTTTCAAAGTTATATTTTGATGTAGAGACGTAAAATTTTACGTCTCTACATTTTTGGCATTTTTGGCATTGCTTGAAACTCCCTACCTAAAGCTTATGAACGAAGAATTACAAGAAGACTCTGAAAAGCTGCGAAAAACTGGACGAGTAGCCGCTACATCAGTAATTTGGGGAGTTAGCGCTGGAATGCTAGCTATTTCTATCCCGCTTGTAATAGTAACAAAAACTGGTGCGATTATACCCCTCGCTACGATTATAGGGGCGGCAGTTGCCACTTTCGCTGTATGGAACCCAGAAAATAACAACTCTGAGGTAAAGCAATTAGAAGAGAGAATCGCTTTTTTAGAAACAATCGTAACTACAGAGGATTCAGATAAAAGCTAGAAACATACTAAAAAACTACACAATTTCTTCAGTTTAGCTATAATTTATTTCCACCATCAATAAATAATCTGAAATTCATTTCATAGATTTGAAAAGAAATATTAGTGGTTGCGTATAAAATCTATCCAACGTGTTACCGTAATTTTTAAGCTACTGATTTTATTCGACTACCTATATTGTAGATAAATAAAATTACTTTGTTCTATGGCGTTTTTATGTATTTTGATATATTTTACTTAATTAACGAGGAACAATTGCCTTGGTTTAAATAAACGATTATTATTCACGATTGTGCCTCAAGGTATGGATGTAAACTCTATTAACTTATTAAAAGCTCAACAAGCCGACTTTCTTGAGCGAATAAAGAAAACAAAGACTTATGAAATCACTTTACTAGAAAGTAATGTAAAGGGTTGTCATCGAGAATATATGCCATTTTGGGGTGAAGCATTGGAGGTAATCTTTGACAATGCTCGCTTGCAAGCAGAAATTATCGCCCGAAATCCACCACCAATTCCATCTGAATATCCTGAAGATTCGGAATGGGCGATACCTTTTGTTACCTACTTTCAAAACCAAGCTGAAGATTATTTTTTGCGAGAATTGATCATTAATGAGTTGATGAAAGGCTGTCTCGGTAAGTTAGTCAAAAAGATTCCCCAATATGCTGTAGATTGCATGGATTTAGATGATGAAGGAAATCTTCGAGGTGAAAGTAAATTTTCTTTTTCACTTGCAAATAATCCCGAAGTTAAAATTAGAGTTTGCGTTTCTGATTCGGAAAGTTTTAATAGTATAAAAAAAGATAAAGTCCGCTGGTGTGTTACTCAAGAAGATTTAACTAATTATCAAATTTTATTTTTTATATGTTTGTTTTATCCAGGTTCTACTCAAAGAGGATATGAAAAAGAATCTTTAATCTGTGGTTTTTTACCAACGAATCAACTTGAATTTAATGGTTTGCTTACTCATGTAAAACCAAGTCAATTATTGTATTCGGGGGGATTAAGTTGGTATTTAAAATTGCTTAAAAATAAACAAAATCTGCCGACGGAAGTTGAAGATATCAAACAAGCTAAAATAATCTCTGTCTCACCAAATCATCCTTTAGAAAGCATAATCGGTGAATGGCAATGTTCGCATACTTTAGTCGGACATATCAAAGGGATTAACTGTATTGCTTTAAAACCTCAAAATAAAAATAGCTCGCAATCTTTAATAGCTAGCGGAAGTCGAGGAGAAATAAAGCTTTGGGATTTCAATAATGGCGATTTAATCGCGACTTTATCAGAATATCCTTGGCTTCGCAGTGTAATTGTAGATGAAGTCAATTATTTAGCTTTTAGTCCCGACGGACAAACTTTAGCAAGCGGTGGTGCTGATTCTACTATTAAAATGTGGCATTTAGGCGCTAAAGACTTGATTGATATCATGCATAAACATAATGGCATGGTACGCTGCATTGCCTTTACCCCTGATGGTAGGATATTAGCTACTGGGGGTGATGACAGAAAAATTCAGTTTTGGGATATGACAGAGCGTCAAGTTGCTATGACGCTTTCTTTAGATGATACTGCTGCTCATTCCCTAATTTTTAGTCAAGATGCGAAAACTTTAGTTACGGGTAGTTATCGCAAAATTAAAGTCTGGGATATCTCTACTAAGCAAGAAATATCTTGTTTAAATGTAGAATTACAGCATTCTCTTATCGGTCATTCTCACATAGTTTCTTCCTTAGCAGTGAGTAAAGATGGAAAAATCCTTGTGAGTGCGAGTAAGGATAGAACTATTAAAATTTGGCATTTAAAAACAGGAGAATTGATTCGTACTCTTAAAGGACATAAAGACGCATTATGTGCTGTTGCATTGAGTAAAGATGAGCAAATTATTGCTAGTGGAAGTGCCGATAAAACTATTAAATTATGGCACTTAGAAACGGGTGAATTATTAAGTACTTTTACAGGTCATAGCGATACCGTAACTGCTTTAGCTTTTGCCGATAAAGGTAATATTTTGGTGAGCGGAAGTTTAGATAAAACTGTTAAGATTTGGCAGAGGAATTAAGGTTTGTAGTAAGGGCTGAAGCCCTTGTTATCAAGGACTAAAGTCCTTACTGCAAACTAACTAAAAATTTTTATAACTTCCTTAACACCATTTTCCAAACGAATTTTTTCTCCTAAAATCGCAGCTTGTTTCTGTATAGATTGATTTTCAACTGCATTTGTTATTGCTTGAGCAAGAGTATCTATAGTAAGATTTTTTCGATCAATAATTGGTGGACTTACACCTAATTTAGCGGCTTGATATGCCCAAAATTTTTGGTCGCCAAAAAATGGAATAATAACGGAAGGTACCCCAGCCCGGAAAGTTGCAGCAGTTGTTCCAGCACCACCATGATGAACTATGCAAGCCATTTGAGCAAATAGCCAACTGTGGGGAATGTTATCTATTTGAAAAACTGTATCGGGTAAATCTAAATTTTTAACTCCGCTCCAACCAGAAAGAAAAATTCCTCTTTGTTTAGTTTTCTTTAATGCTGCTAAAGCAATTTCGCTGATTTTTTGCGCTTCTTCACCACTCATACTACCGAAGCCAATATATACCGGAGGTGAACCAGATTTAAGGAATTCTACTAAATCGGTTGGAGGAATAAAATTATCGGGTTCATCCAAAAACCAATATCCTGTAAGATGAACTCGTTTTGGCCAATCTTTTGGTTTTGGTGTAACCGAAGGGCTACAGCCAATTAGATAATTAACTTTGGCATCTTCCAATTTTGTAAAAGCATTTTGTCTAATACCTGTAGGTGGTAGATTAAGAATCGATTTGCGAAATTTATGAATCGGTTTGCGAAAAAATTGCCAAAAAAGTAGATTGGTAAGCGTATAGCTAAATCGATTGTAAATACTTCCCAACTTTTCTAAATGTGGTGGTGTAACTGCATTCGGAAACGCTGTAGTTGGATAACCGGGCGTAAGATAAGCATAGTAAAAAGGGATACCTAGTTTTTCTGCAATATCAAATCCCCAAAAAGGAAAACCTGCTCCAATAATCGCATCAGTTTCCTGACAAGCTTGCCATGAATCGAGCAAAACGGTTTCCATTATAGGTTCGAGTAAATCGCCTAAGCGATGTACGAAATCAATCGGATTTTTAGTTTTTAACATTGCTTGCCCTTCAGCGCTTTCCAAACCTTCTTTAGGATTACCACTCATCAAAGCAAACTCTAAACCATGACTACGAATTTCTGATTCAAAAGTGGCTTGACTGGCAATTTTTACTTTATGCCCAGCCTTGTATAAACCTATTCCCAAAGCAATAAATGGTTGAACATCTCCACGGGAACCAAGAGTGAGAATAGTAATGTGCATTACTTAAGGATTTACGTAATTGCTAATAAATAATCAACTTGATTGTAGTGCGATCGCCATTCGAGCAATGTTACTGATAACCTTTCCTAGTCTTACTTTTTAACAGGTATTTAAAGGTAAACTATTTATATCCTCTTCATCATTCTCGACAAACTAAAAGAAACTCAGTATCACTAATACTAATACAACTCATATTTCATCAACTGACAGGGCAAAGTCCCGTTATATACCGCAATCCGCTGCGATGATTTCAACCCAATATATTTAGCCAATTCTTTATTCCCACTCAACACAAATGCAGTCCAACCCTTAAAACGCTGCTTCATCACATCACCTAAAAGCTTGTAAAATGCTCCTAAATCGCTATTTATTCCCAACCTTTCTCCATAAGGTGGATTGCAGAATAAAACCCCACTATCTGCGGGTGCGGCAACTTCGGCAAGCTCCATCTGAGAAAAATAAATATGATTTTCAACACCGCTATTTGTCGCATTAGTATTTGCTTGCTCGATGACATCTTCATCATTATCGCTTCCCCAAATCGATGCAGGAAGCGCATCCAATTGACAAGCTTCCGCTTCTGCAATTAACTTTTCTAAAAGTGACAAATCAAAATCGCGCCAAGTTTCAAAACCAAAAGATTCCCGGAATAAACCTGGTGCAATATTCAACGACTTTAAACAAGCTTCTATTGGTAAAGTGCCAGAGCCACAAAGTGGATCATAGAACATTTGTTCTGGCTGCCAACCTGAAAGTTGAATCAAAGCAGCCGCTAGAGATTCTTTTAATGGTGCCGCTCCAACCGCTGGGCGATAACCCCGGCGATGTAAACTAGTACCGGAGCTATCAAGACTAACGGTACAAAAATCATTACGAATATGTACGTTAACCCGTAAATCTGGGTTGTAAAGCTCAACATTAGAACGTTCGCCAAATACTTCCTGCTGCTGGTCAACTATGGCGTTTTTAACCTGAAGCGCTGTAAAGTGAGTGTGGTTGAGTTCGTCATTTTTACCAGTAGAATTTACCGCTAAAGTATCTTCTGGTGTAAGATAATCTTGCCACTCAATGGTTTGAATACCGTTATAAAGCTCTTTTGCATTTTGACAAGGAAATTTGCTTACCTTAAATAAAATTCGGAAAGGTAGCCTAGCCCATAGATTTACCCGATAAAGTAGAGTGCGATCGCCACTAAATTCAACACCGCAAAACCCAGGCTCCACCGAACTTGCACCCAATTGTTCTAATTCTTTCGCTGCAAGTTCTTCCAATCCACGAGCAACAGTTGCAAAATATTGATTCATATATTCAAGTAATTATTTAAGAATTAATAGAGAAACAGTAAAACATATAATTTAATTAAACACTTAATTGAGCAATTAATTAATTTACTTAGCTCCAAAATCCGCATTGAAATTAAAATCATCGGCTAATAAACAAAGTACGTTGAAACGCACTCTTATTCTTAGCCTAGTCTGATTTATCAGACTTCGTATATTAGCCTGAGAATTTATTATAAGGCGGTTTACGAGGTTTGTTGAGAATAGTCAAATATATTAATTAGCCAACTTCTTTAATCAGCGAAACTATCAAAGCTGAGATAATCGCAATAAATACAAATATTTCTATAACTTTAAGCAAAGAAAGAGACGATAGCCATTGCTTAACCATCACCATATCAAAATTAGAACGCCAATTATTAAAATTTTCGCGCCACAAAGTTGGATTATCTTTACTGCGAAATTTGAAATTTACCATTGATAAAATTAAAGGTACACTTCCAACCTTAATACTCATCAACACGTGAAGCGCTATACAAATTACTAAAATTAACCAAGAAATAAGATGGGCATAATACCAAGAATGATTAAGTTCTCCTTGAGGTAGCCATTTTTCATCCATCATTCTGCCAGAGCAAATAGCAGAAGTTACTGCCAAAAGACTCAAAGTATTAACAAAACGGTGCAGAGTGTACCACCAAATTGGTTTTGCTTTTGCAGTTAGTTTCTTAAAAGAATCCGGCTGAATTAATCTTTTTTGACCTCTGTGAAAAGCATAAACAGCAAATAGAGGAAATATGATTAATGTCCATACTCCAAACGTGCCATGAATACCTTCAATTTCTGTAAATTTAGGTAGCGAAAGAGTCCCCCAACGTCCATCAAAAACATCATAAGTCCAAAAAGCAGTAATAATAGCTCCAATAGTGAATAAGCCAGTTAAACCGTGAAGAATACGTAATAATAATGGTTGATAAGGTTGAGAAAATTTTGCTGACATAAAATAACGAAAATAAGTATTATTTATTCATCCTATTTGTAGTTTAACGCGAACTGGTTTATCTATGAAAGTAATTCTTGAATTACTAATTCTAATTTATCCCAATCTTGAACAATAATTGTTCCGCCTCTTTTATAAATTACTATTCCCTTGATTTTGTGAAACATACGCACGCATTCTTCATAGGTAATACCAATACTGCGGGCAATTTGATATAATGGCAGCCTAATATTTAAACAATCCCCTTCTGTTTGTAGATGAGTACCATCACTTTCCCGATAATATTGAATTAATCTCACCAAACGCACGATTGCTCGTTCAGAAATCAGTCCGTGTACGGTATTGTGGAGTTGCTGAAGTCTTTGATTAAAGACCTCTAATATTCTTAAACTAATTTCTGGCGATTGAGATATTATCTTTAATAAGGCTTCGCGTTCGATGGTTAATACCTGTGACTCTATTTGACATATTACCGTTGCAGGAGAAATTCCATTGCCAAAAATAGCGGGTGCGGCAAAAAGTTCTCCTGCTGGAATAAAACGTACTACTGTTTCTTTTCCATTGGCAGCAGTTTTTTTTATTTCTAGCTTTCCTGCGATTAAAGCATGAAGTTGTTCGGGAAGACAATCGCCTTCATGCATTACTATTTCATCTTGTTGATATTCTCTAATGTAGCTGAACGGAACAAGGCTTTCCAGTTGTATTATTGCTAAATCTTTAAAGATAAAAATTTTTTGTAATTGAGCAATTGATGAGCAACCTTTAACAATCATTAGCTTGGGAAATATTTTATGATCTTAACAAAACTTAACACTCAAACATGAGCTACCTCAAAGACGCAACCCAAACTTGATGTCAGAGTAACAGTATCGAGTTTGAATATGAAATTATGAATACCGCGATCGCATCATCCAAAAATTATTTTACTGCTACTTTCCAGGATTTAATTAAATATCCTAAAAGTGGCATTCTTAATCAAGTATTACTGAAAGATAACAATATCCAATACACCTTGTTTTGTTTGGCGGCAGGTACGAAAATCGACGAACATAGCTCCACTCGTAACGCGGTAATAACAGTAATAGAAGGAAAAGGAAACTTTAATTTAGAAGGGAAAGATATTGCTTTAGCACCAGGGGTATTTATCTTGATGCCAGCAAATGCTCCTCATGCAGTACAAGCAACAGAAAATTTAGCATTTGTGCTTACTTTATCAGAACATCTTCCGGCGAAGAAGAAAATTAGCCAGCAAACCATTAATATCGTCAAGTCTACCGCTCCTATTATTAAACAACACGGTCAAAAAATTACTACTCGGATGTACGAAATTATGTTTCAAACCCATCCAGAAGTTAAAGCACAGTTTGATATGTCCGCACAAGCGAATGGTACTCAACCAGCTAAACTTGCTACCGCAGTGTATAGCTATGCGACTCATATCGATGATTTAGAAGGATTAAAAGCAATGGTAGATTATATTGCTCATCGTCACGTAAAAACCCACGTTTTACCAGAGCAGTATCCCATTGTGGGAGAATGTTTATTGCAAGCAATTCAAGATATTTTGGGAGATGCTGCAACTGAAGAAGTAATAACTGCTTGGGCTGAAGCTTATCAATTATTAGCTGAAGTTTTTATTGATAGAGAACAACAAATTTATCAAACAGATAATGAATCTTAACTGTTAAATTTACATTGTGCCAAACCGCAACAAAAATTATAATTGATTGCGTCGAACCAAATTATTCTACGTTCCAGATTTTTCTCTTCCTTTTCTTACCCAAGTAATGTCAGCAAGGAGAATCCCGCGTCATTTGTTCGTCACGCTCTGTATCACTTTGAAATCCTCCACGAGTTGGAAACCCCGCATTATTCCGTCATGTTTTGATTTTATCAAGTCGCTGCACCAATTCTTTGTTGAGTATTTCATATCCTTGATCGTTCAAATGCAATTCATCCGAAGCATATTCCTGCAACATCATTCCTTGATTATCAGCAAGAATAGAAAAAGCATCAAATATTACAACTTTATCTTCAGCTAATGTAGCTATATAGGTATTCACTTCATTAACAGCCGATTCTATATCATCAGACCAAAAAGGCTTGCGCTGAATTGGTACTTCCCCCACCGGGAAAATAGTAGTCAAGATTACTACCGCACCTAAACTTTTAGATTCGTCTACAATTCGCTTAATATTATTTCGACAATTAGCAATAATTGAATCCTTACGTTCTGGAAACAATGCAATAGTTTTTAAATCGTTAACCCCAACCTGAATAATTACTATATTTGGTTGCAAAGAATTAATGTGATATTCAAACCGTTGCACCGTCTGTACCGAAGTTTGAGCATGAATTCCACGATTGATGAACTCATATCCACCGATTTTAGGCGATATCCAACCTTCTGCTCTAGAGTCACCGAAGAAAATTACGCGGATTTTATCTTTATCGGTAGTTTTCTTGAGATTTACGGGATAGTGACTCAATCCAGAAGGATCTAAACGAGTTTCATTTACCTGGAGATAATATTTTTTAGCTTGATTGTAGAGAAGAATATTTAGAGCAATTGAACTTCCTAATATTAATAATAAAAGGGAAGTCAACAGAATAAAAAGTTTATTTGATGTCATATTTTTGTAAATTAGCTATTTCCTTTGCTAATTCCAACGCTTCAATTGCTTGCTTTGAACTGACGCTTGGAAAATGATCGAGAAACTCATCTAAAGAGTCACCCGCTTCCAAATAATCAAGCAAAGTTTTAATCGGTACGCGCGTACCTATAAATACAGGCGTTCCTCCTAATACTTCAGGGTGGCTATGCACAACACGCTGTTTTGAGGACATAACTTTTTAGCGATGAAGTTGTGAGTTATTTCTTAATCCTAACTTGGGATAGGGTTTTGCGGTTAAGAGAAGTTATTTTAAATTCCTTTTGAGGACACCGGAAATTATGGCGATACTCCGGAAGAGTCTAGCTCCGCTAATCGCAATTTAAAAGCTAACATTTTGGAAGCGAATCATATCTATATAAATAACTTCTGTAACTTCGCGCTTCAGATTTTAATGTTTACTGTACCGGAGTTGTAGTGACAACAGATAAAGACCTAGAAAGGTAACTCAGGTTGTAGATATTGCTCTTTACTTTTATTACCCTTCTTTTGATTTTCCATAGACGATACATTGTTTAATTTATTGTTTGTGATTAAATCAATATAGTAATTTTTATCTTCGACTACACGGTCTATTTCATCGTTGTAGCATAGAGAAACAAATAAAGCGGCTGCTCTTGCCTGACAGTTAAATGACTTTTTAGGATTAAATGCGATATCAGAAAAACCTTTATAATCAAATAATTTATTAGCTAAACTTGGATTTTGTGAAAGTGCAGTTAGATATAACCAATCATAAAATGCTGTGACCGGATTAATAAGGAAACTTTCCCCAAAAAATTCATAACCTACGAAATTACCAGAAGTACGTAATCTTTCATCAGTTTTAGCTTCTTTACTAGAAACAGAATATAAATCCGAAAACGGACCGCCATTTGTAAAAACTTTGCTACCTTGATATGCACATTCAACGGAAAGACTTTTTTCATCTTTAATCATCCTTAGATTAAAAGCACTCAAACAAACTCCCACCTCCCCATTTGATTTAGAAGATATTTCTAGGACAGGAGCTATTTTATCAGCGGCTGCTTCATGTAGAGATGCTATTGATTTCTGAGCTTGTACCTTTGCGAAACCGGGATGCCACTCAAATTCAATTAGACTCTCTTTTACAAAAGGAAAGCCTTTTAAATTAGGGATAAAAATAGGTCGTTTAGCCATAATTCACCTTACGATTAGAAGAATAATTCTGGTTTACCACATTTGCCAGTCTTGTCTGGGGGAAAAATAATACCGATATCCAGCGTAAAAATTTTGTGAATAATTGCCTGGATTTAGGTTTGCCCATTGTTTTCCAACATCTAAATTGTGGAAATGAACTACATCAATATACTGAGTAGAAATTTGATTAAAAACAAGCACCTCAGCTTGAGGATGAGTTGTAAAATTATTTGGAATATCTAAAGTTTCACGTTTAACACGTTCATATTCTGAGAACATCTGTATTAAAGCTTCAGGTTGTTTCTTTGCTTGAGTTCTTCTTTGTGCAATATTTTCTTTGGCATTGTTTGAAGCTGCATTCTCTTGATAAAATTTACAATCTAGTTCCCATAAAATGGAGGGTTTGAGAAGCAAAACAACCCAATCCGAACGATTATTAAAACTATACTTGTAAAACATTTTGTAGTTAGGAAAACTGATACTCAAGCAGATAGCTTCTCGCTGTCCATCTACACGGTGAATGTCATTATACTGAGGCGGCTCTACCCATGACATACTTTCAAGTTGCGATCGACCTAATAAACCATGTTGCAAAATACTATTTAGATTAGCGATATGGGTAAAGTGTACCAATACTTCAATTCCATACATCTGACATATTTTTTGTATCTCGGATGCACGTAAATGTAATCTGGTTTGACGCTGTTGCTCTGCTGCAATGCTTTCTGCTTCTTGAGCAGCTTGAATCTGCGCTTTACGTTCCGCTTCGTGTTTTCTCCGTTGCTCTGCTTTTAAACGTTCTTTTTCTTGAAGATATTTTAAATACTTTAGACGTTCAGCTTCCTTTTTTCTTCGTCGTTCAGCTTCTAAACGTTCTTTTTCTCGAATAGCTTCTAAGCGCTTTAAGCGTTCTGCTTTTCTTTTCTTTTGTTCTTCTTCCTCAGCTTCTTTTCTTTCACCTTGTAATCTCTCCCGTTCATGAATTAAATCATCTGTACTAATCTGCCCAACTAATAAAAGCGTTATTTGATTGAGCCAATGAGGAGTAGGAGCGTCTATATCGTGCCATAATCTTTGAATCTTTGCTGTCAGACTATCTAATTCTTTACTTATTTCCAGCAACCACTTCGAGATTTACACCCAATTCCAAACCGTGATGAAATTGTCGGTAGTTGCTTAGATTAGACATAATATTTTCAAAGCATTAATTATCCAAAAATGACTCAAGCCCCACCCAAACTAATAACCTTTGAAGAATTTATCGATTGGCTACCTGAATCCGGGGTACGCTACGAACTACACAATGGAAATATCATCGAAATGGCGCAACCAGTAGGAGAACACGAGGAAGTTACAGGATTTCTAGGTATCGAAATTCCATTTGAAATTAAGCGTCTTGGATTACCCTACAGTATTCCAAATAAAGTTATAGTCAAACCTCCTCAAAAAGATACTGGCTATTTCCCAGATATTCTGGTTTTAAATCGTGCAAATTTGATCAACGAACCATTATGGAAAAAAGAATCTACTCTCACTAGTGCTGCATCAATACCTTTGATTATTGAAGTTGTATCAACTAATTGGCGCGATGATTATCACTTTAAATATGCTGATTATGAAGAGATTGGTATTCCTGAATATTGGATTATAGATTATGCAGCTTTGGGTGGACGTAATTTTATTGGTAATCCGAAACAACCAACAATTTCTGTGTGTAACTTAGTTGATGGTGAATATCGAATAACTAAGTTTCAAAATGATGAGCAAATTGTTTCTCAAACTTTTCCCGATTTACAACTTACAGCTAACCAGATTTTTCAAGCTGGTGCGGTATAGCATCCGTGAATAGTAAAAAGAATTAAGCGTACAATAACTGATTTTTAATTTCATCAGCCGTTAACGCATTGACCAAAATACCAATCCGCTGGGCTATCTCATATGCATTTTTCTGAGGTACAACGATAATCCCCCAATGCTTTTTATTCTCTTGTATATATTGAAGATGCAATCTTTCAAAATCAACTCGATTGTGAGTCAAGAAACATCTACCTAAAGAAGTTGCAATTTCAAGTTGTTCTGTGTCAGTCTTGCCGATAGTTGCTTGCTCGGGAACAGTTGTAACATCTAGACCACGAGAACTTAAAAGTGTTGCAACCAATGCTGACATATCTTCATCCGTGTAAAGTGCTGCAAAAGTTGTCATAGTTTGTTCAAGGCAGCTTTTACGGACGGATGAACCAATTCATCTGGTACTCGATTTTGCTCAATGTACTTATTAATAAGAGCTTGATGATCCAGGTAAAAACTCAACGCATCAAACACCTGTGCCAAGGTTAGGTGAGGCAAATGGTTCGGGATTTCTTCTGGCATAGTGCCTAATCGCCATAAACCAACAATGGCACGAACTGAAGTACGAGTTCCTGTAATGATTGGCTCTCCACTTAAAATTTTAGAGTTCCGCGTAACGTAGCGTGAGGAAGTTTCGGCAAACATAAAACTAATCCTGCTTTTCCTGTAGTCTATCAAAATCGTTAAATATAAGACTACTAATTCAATCGCCGTTTAAAAGATTTAAAGGGCTTACCATATTTCCACAATGAACAGAAATCATATAGCAATCCGAATTTAAAATCCCCTATAACACCTAAAGTGCTATATTCTCCACCGTCGCATATGTAATTATTATGATTAATCAAAATTCAGTTGCTATTCTCGGTGCGGGTGCTTGGGGAAAAGCGCTGGCAACTCTAGCCCAAACCAACGCTCATAATGTAAAAATATACTCACGTCGCGGTTCGCAAACTTTAGCGCAAACGGTGGAAGGTGCCGATATTATTCTTAGTGCTGTTTCGATGAAAGGGGTGAGAGATGTTGCTTCTCAATTACAGTCTTTATCTATTTCTCCTCAAACTATTTTTGTCACCGCTACTAAAGGTTTAGATCCTCAAACTACCTGCACACCTTCGCAAATTTGGCAAGATACTTTTCCTAATAATCCAGTAGTGGTTTTATGCGGCCCTAATTTATCTAAGGAAATTACTCAAGAATTACCAGCAGCGACTGTAGTTGCTAGCAATATAGAAAGTGCTGCGGAATCTGTGCAGCTAGTATTTAATTCAACTCGATTTCGCGTTTATACAAATCCCGATCCTTTAGGAGTGGAATTAGGCGGAACTTTAAAAAATGTGATGGCGATCGCCGCTGGTGTATGTGACGGTTTGCAGTTGGGAACCAATGCCAAAGCGGCGCTACTAACTCGCGGGTTAACTGAAATGGTTCGCATCGGCGTACATTGGGGTGCAAAGCCAGAAACATTTTACGGTTTATCCGGTTTGGGTGATATTTTAGCAACCTGCAACAGTCCTTTAAGTCGCAATTACCAAGTTGGATATCAGTTAGGGCAAGGTAAAACGCTTGTCGAAGTTCTTTCCCAACTTCAGGAAACCGCAGAAGGAGTAAATACAGCAGAAGTTTTGGTGCAGCGAGCCAAACAGCAAAATATTTCAATGCCAATAACTCAGGAAGTTTACCGTCTACTTCAAGCTGAAGTTACACCAAGACAAGCACTGTTGGATTTAATGACGCGAGATATTAAGCCCGAAGTTGATAGTTGATAGTTGATAGTTGTTGCTTGCTCTACTAACCACTAACAACTAACTCCCAAATACCAAGATTCCCTGACGATTAAAAAAAAATTCGTCAGGAAATAACCTGCATAGCTATGTAGATATGACTATGCATAGGATTTATAACTTTTTTCCTTGTCTATCTTTATACCATGTAATAATGGTAACGTCAAGATTTATAAAGTAGGAAGTATGACTGGCAATGCCGGTTAATTGCAGTCTAGTTAAAGGTTTGGATTGCTGTTGGTTCAAGTGTTTAACTAGACTGATACGCCTAAATCAAATCAGTATCAAATGAAATCAGTATGGTTTTCTTTCAAAAAAAAACCAAATTAATTTCTAAATAATGTTAGTTCTCCGTTAATCGCGGGAACAATAGCATCAGTTGATTAGCTAAAAGGCTAATAATTGTTACCTGGAGCCGTTGAGAAATTCTTATGCCAGCAACATCTTTTTATGCAGATGCCGATGCCGCTTACGATACTCAAAAATCCCGTCAAGAAATGGAGCCTGAAATAACCGCAGATGATGCGGACGCTCCAGCTGATGAGGATTTAGAACAACTGGAGATAACAACTTCGGAAACAGAAAGGGCGAGTGCTAGTACAAAAACCCGCAGCACGGATTTAGTTCGTTTATATCTTCAGGAAATTGGTAGAGTTCGGTTATTAGGGCGAGATGAAGAGGTTTCAGAAGCTCAAAAAGTCCAGCGTTATTTAAAGTTACGGATACTATTGTCCGAAGCTGCAACCCAAGGTGATGAATTACTTGCTCATTATTTGAGAATTGTTGAAGCTCAAGAACGTTTGACGTCCGAGTTAGGACATCGCCCCTCGATGAAAAGATGGGCAAATACAGCTGGGATTCAAGAGTTCGAGCTAAAAGGTGCTTTATCCCAAGGTAAGCGTCGTTGGGCTGAAACTGCTAATTTGACTGTAAAGGAATTAGAGCAAGTTCAAACTCAAGGATTGCAAGCAAAGGAACACATGATTAAGGCGAATCTTCGTCTTGTGGTTTCTGTTGCTAAGAAATATCAAAATCGTGGTTTGGAATTATTGGATTTAGTCCAAGAAGGTACTTTAGGTTTGGAAAGAGCGGTAGAAAAGTTCGATCCAACTAAAGGTTATCGCTTTAGTACCTATGCTTACTGGTGGATTCGTCAAGGTATTACTAGAGCGATCGCCACTTCTAGCCGTACTATTCGCCTACCAGTCCACATCACCGAAAAGTTAAACAAAATCAAGAAGGCTCAACGTAAAATTGCTCAAGAAAAAGGTCGCACTCCGACTTTGGAAGACTTGGCTGTTGAGTTGGAAATGACTGCCGCTCAAGTTCGGGAAGTTTTACTACGAGTTCCTCGTTCTGTTTCTCTTGAAACAAAAGTTGGTAAGGATAAAGATACCGAATTAGGTGAATTACTCGAAACCGATGGTGTAACACCAGAAGAAATGTTGATGCGGGAATCTCTCCAAAGAGACTTGCAAAATCTTTTGGCGGATTTAACTACCCGCGAACGCGATGTCATTCTGATGCGTTTTGGTTTGGCTGATGGTCATCCTTATTCTTTAGCAGAAATTGGACGCGCTTTAGATTTATCACGCGAACGTGTTAGACAAATCGAATCTAAAGCTTTACAAAAGCTACGTCAACCCAAGCGACGCAATTTGATTCGCGATTACTTGGAATCCCTCAGCTAGAAGTTAAGTTTTTAAAGTGAATAAGCGCGGTTTTTGGGAAGCCGCTCGTCCTCTTTGTTCCCCTTCCGGTTTGAAGGTGTGGCTTCCCGGTTACAAATCGTATTCTTCCGCGCCACCACTTCTCCCTACAAGCGGGTAATTGTTTCCATGCCCAGCATCAGTCAATTTTGGATTTTAACAACGGATGTTTTTGTTTTGGATTTTAGATTTTAAATTAACTCCAAAATTGCAAATCCAAAATTAACGCCGGTTCCTGTATCTAATAATTTCTCAAATTCTCCTATATATCTATTATGGCAAAGTTTTCTACTTGTGTCATGAAACACGTTGCCACCTATATTCCTTTAAGTGCCTGTATTAAAGGGAATCACAATTTTAATGAAGGTCTGTGGTATGCAATCAAATCCTACTCAAGGCAGTTAATAATTATTATCAACAAGCAAGAATTATTGCAAACAGGTAGAATTATTTGCTATATTCGCAATTGATAGGGTTTGTTGAGAAAAATTAGTATGACTATTTACAGCACTGCTTCACTCAAGGCAGAACTCAACGAACGAGGTTGGCGTTTAACACCTCAGAGAGAAGTAATTCTACACATTTTTCAGGAGCTTCCCCAAGGGGAGCATCTGAGTGCCGAGGATCTTTATCAAAGATTACAAGTCGATAATGAAGGAATAAGTCTTTCAACGATTTATCGGACTCTCAAGTTGATGGCACGTATGGGAATCTTGCGGGAATTGGAACTGGGCGAAGGTCATAAGCATTATGAACTTAACCAGCCTTACCCTCACCATCATCATCACTTAATTTGTGTTAGGTGTAACACGACTACCGAGTTCAAAAACGACTCAATATTAAAAATTGGGTTAAAAACTTCTCAAAAGGATGGCTATCATCTGCTTGATTGCCAATTGACTATTCACGGGGTATGTCCCAAGTGCCAACGGGCGTTGATGCCTTTATAACACCAGGGAACATTTTACGTTTGTGTAACTTTACCGGATGTATTTCTTACAAAAAGGCGAGCAGTTTTTTACTTTCTCTCCAAGGAGGGATAACTGCTCGCACCATATAGATGTCAATACAACGCGAAACGGATGCTAAAATCGTCCGTTTCTCACATCCTTTAAACTAATGCCGTAAAATTCCTGAGCCTGCTGAATGGCTTGCTTAGTATCCTTACTCATTTCTCCGTTTAGAGAACCTTTGTAGAAACCCCTTGCTTGCAAGCGTCTTTGTATTTCAAGAACGTTGAACTCAGCTTTTTCAGCCTCATTAACATTTCGATACAATTTGCCGCGAGTAGTAGGTCCGGCAATACCGCTAGCTGCCAAATAATTAGCATCTTGGAATCGCTTCACCGCATCAGCAGTATAAGGACCAAAATAAGCATTTGGCTGTCCCTTTAAGTATCCTGCTTTGATTAACTGGGCTTGCAAGATTCTTACAGGTTCGCCGCGATCGCCTAAGCCAATAAATTCCTTATTTCGTCTAGTAGCGGCTATTGTCATGCTTTTGGGAGCTTCTTCACCAAAGCCGACACCCATTGGGGGTAACTTTGTTAGAGTTTGCGCTCCTACGATGCCGTCAACATCCAAACCATAAGCTCTTTGGAAGCGTTTCACGGCATCTTCGGTAATTGGGCCGTAAATACCCGTCGAATTACCGTAATAAAAACCTGCTACTCGCAATCTTTCTTGCAAAGCTTTGACAGTTTCACCTTCATCGCCTTTGCCCAGTAAATTGGGATTGCGGCGCTTAGTAGTATTAGCAGCCACCTTTACTGAAGGCTTTTGCTCGTTGTTTGAGTTAGTTCTAACGACTGGCTTTTTCGTCGCGGCTGCTCTATTCGTATTTACGGTTACAGCCGCACGCCAACCTTCTAATTTTTGTAATGTAGCAGGTCCGGCTACACCGTCAACGCTGATGCTAGCCGCTTTTTGAAAGCGTCTAACAGCATCTTCTGTTTTAATGTCATATACCTGAGTCACAGGAACTTGATAAAAACCAGCCCTTTGCAAATCTTGTTGCAAATCTTTAACAGACGGACCTCTATCTCCTTTTTGCAGTGCTAAAGCGCTACTAGCAATAGTAAGAATAGAGATAGTTAATACTAGAGGTAACATATACCTCCAAGCCTTACTTGAAAAACGTTTCAAGTCTGGAGTTTCTGCGGTTTTCAACCAGGAATTAAGATAAACCAATTCACTGGCTGAGGGATCTTCATAGACGACCGCTAAGTGCAAATACGCAAGATTGTCCATATTTTTTTCTTACACCACCGATTTTGATTCGATTGCTGCTTCTGCTTGGTGAACCAGGTTTCGTAAATTATCTATTGTTGATATATTTACATCCTGCCATAAACCGCGCTGGTATGCTTCTAATAATCTTTCAGCAATATCACGCAAAGCATACGGATTGTTGTTCTCAATGAATTCACACACGTTTGTGTCGAAAAGATAAGCTTGACAAATTCCCTGATACATATGATCTTCTACACAGTTAGCGGTAGCATCATAAGCAAATAAATAATCTACCGTCGCTGCGATTTCAAATGCACCTTTATAAGCGTGACGCATCACTCCTTCAATCCATTTGGGATTGACAACTCGCGAACGATACACCCTGGCTATTTCTTGTTGAAGTTTGCGGATTCGCGGATTACTGGGAATGGAATTATCGCCAAAATATGTTTGGGGGTTTTTACCCGTTAAAGAACGCACTGCTGCTGTCAAACCACCCTGAAACTGATAATAATCGTCGGAATCGAGCAAATCGTGTTCGCGATTGTCTTGATTGTGCAGCACTATTTGCATTTTAACTAAACGTTGCTCGAAAGCTTCTGGTGCAGCTTTGCACAAACCCTTACCCGTGTATGCATAGCAGCTCCAGTTCATGTACGCACGGGCCAAATCTTCATCTGAACTCCAATTTTGAGATTCAATCAACCCTTGTAAACCAGCACCATAAGCTCCTCCCTTACTACCAAAGATACGATACCGCGATCGCGTTTTTGCTGCTTCTACATTTAATCCTTGTTTAATCAAAAGTTCTGTTTCAGATGTTACTTGTGCCGCTAAGGGATTATACTCTGGAGATTCGTCTAATGCTGCAACTGCTATAACGGCTTGGTCGAAAAGTTCGATTAAGTTGGGGAAAGCATCTCGAAAGAAACCAGATATTCTCAAGGTGACATCTACACGGGGACGCTGTAAAACTGATATTGGTAAAATTTCAAAATCTACTACTCTGCGCGAAGCACCATCCCATACTGGCTGCACTCCAATTAAAGCCAAGGCTTGAGCGATATCGTCGCCTCCGGTTCGCATTGTCGAAGTTCCCCACACCGATAAAGCAAGCGTTTTGGGATATTCGCCATGTTCTTGCGTGTAAGTTTCCACAAGAGTCTCTGCGGCTTTTCTTCCAACATCCCAAGCCGATTCTGTAGGAATGGCACGAATATCAACCGAGTAAAAGTTATTGCCAGTAGGTAAAACCTCCGGACGACCCCTTGTTGGTGCCCCAGAAGGAGCGCTTCTTACGTACCTGCCGTCAAGTCCTCGTAATAAATTTTTAATTTCTAAATCAGTTTGCATTAAAGCAGGAAGAAGATAATTATCAATCCAATTTAGAACTAATTGAGTTTGAGAATCGGGGGTTTGTATTTGATGGGGAACAAAGAAATTAACCTCACCCCCTGCCCCTCTCCTTGCTAAGGAGAGGGGTGTCCGATAGGACGGGGTGAGGTTTTTTATGCTTTGCTCGACAACAGCAGCAGCATATTCTTCCACAAGCTCGATTGCATCACCTACATTGCGACAAGGCACGCTGCTTTGATTTTCAAAAGCTTGAATTGGGTTATCTATTAAAGGATCGATTTCCCAGCCTAAATCTTGAGCAATTGCCCGAGTTAACCCCGAATGATGCCGATTTGGATGACGGGCGATCGCCACAATTAAATCTCTTAATTGTCTTCCGCTGGGACAGTTGCCAAATACGTGTAAACCATCGCGAATTTGAGCCTCTTTTAATTCACATAAATATCCATCTAAATAATCTAAAACTTGATTTTGCTTTTGAGTTTGTTTTTGATTTACTAATTGTTCGTTGTTAATTTTTAAGTCTAAATGTAAATTTTCTTGAAGAATTAACTCGGTAATCCGCTCGTTGATAATTGGCAAACGTTTGGGGTCTAAATTTTGGGCTTCGTAATACTCATCTACCAAATTTTCCAGCTTTTCGAGGGAACCGTAAAGTTCTGCACGAGTTAAAGGGGGAGTAAGGTGATCTACGATTACAGCTTGAGCGCGGCGTTTAGCTTGAGAACCTTCCCCAGGGTCGTTGACAATAAAAGGATAAAGGTGTGGAAGGGTTCCAAAAGCAACTTCTGGATAGCAATTTTCCGATAAAGCGATACTTTTACCCGGCAGCCATTCTAGGTTTCCATGTTTCCCCACATGAACTACAGCATCAGCAGCAAAGGATTTTCTGATCCAGTGATAGAAAGCTAAATAAGCATGAGTTGGTTCCAAATCCGGCGCGTGATAATTCAAGCTGGGGTCGATATCGTAGCCCCGCGCTGGCTGAATTCCGATGAAAACGTTACCGAGTTGGATACCGGGGATGGGGAATTGGGTATTACTCCCCATCTCCTTGTCCCCTTGTCTCCCCATCTCCCGATCCCCCCATCTTTGAGAAATACCCTCGCGAACAACTTCTGGTAAAGAATCAAAGTATTCTTGATAATCTTCCGGGGAAAGACTTTGGCGGATTTTTCTTAAATCCCTGGCTTCTGGATCGTTAGTAACTCCTGCGGTAAGTAATTCTATTAATTCATTTCCGTTTTCGGGTAGATTTTCTACTTGATAACCGGCGTTTTGCAAGGCTTGCAAAATTTCAATACAGCTTTGGGGTGTATCCAATCCAACTCCATTAGCTAAACGTCCGTCGCGAGTGGGATAGTTTGCCAAAATCAAAGCTACGCGACGTTTCTGGGGAGATTTATAGCGCAGTTTCACCCAATTTGCTGCCAAATCCGCCACAAATTCAATCCGCGAAGCGACTGGTTTATAAATAACGACATCAGTTTGTAAAGCAGAATTTGTATTTTCTACCGTTTTGAAAGAGACAGCACGACTAATAATCCGTCCATCAACTTCTGGTAGTGCCACATTCATAGCAATATCGCGTGGAGATAATCCTTGAGAAGAAGATTCCCATTGTTCGATTGAACTACTGCTGAGGATGACTTGCAGTACGGGAACATCTAAATTTTCCCATAATTCTACAGATGGCCTTTCAGTTTCTAATCGCGCTAAAGAAAAACTGGTAGTGTTGAGTACAAAGGAAACACTTTCCCCATCCTGATTTTGCAAAAATTCAGTTAATTCATTTTGAACATCAATTTCACGCAGTGAAGAAATAAAAACTGGAACCGGATTTATATTTCGTTTAGCTAAAGCTTCACACAAAGCATCAATAACCAAAGTATTTCCCGCTAAATAATGAGCGCGGTAGAAGAGGATAGCGACTTTTGGTAATTGAGTGGAAGGAGATGGGGAGACAAGGGGATGGGGAGACAAGGTAGAAGAAGATTCTACCCCCTCTACCCTTTCTACCCCATGCCCAATCCCCAATCCCCTATGCCCAATCCCCCAATCGTACAAACCAAACTTCGGCACCTCTTGAGGAGATGGAGGATTAAATGATGTTGAAAGACAATTATCAGCAATAAACTTAAAAGCGTTAACAAAATTGTCAACTCCACCTTGGCTGAAATAGCGAGATATTTGATTGACTTTAGCTAGAGGTAAAGTGGAATGAGATATTAAGTCTAGGTCTAGAGCATCATCTCCTGGGATTACAATTAAATTAGTACCTTTACGTTCTACAATTTCTTGTACCACTTCTAAACCATAAGCCCAGTAAGAAACTCCTCCTAATAAACGTAAGATAATAACTTGGGCATATTCCAAAATTTGCTCTGCATAACTATCAATACTTATTTGATGCTGTAAATTTAATAAGTTAGCTACTCTAATTTCATCAAATGTTGGAGGTAATTTGGAAACTGCTGCTGCTATGGTTTGAATATCTGTATCAGCTGAAGTTAAAAATACAAACTTTGCAGTAGTTTGTTCTAGAAATATTAAGTCTTCTGACTGTAAGTTAAATTCTTTAGACTTAGAACTTATTCGATGCATAATCCTGGATTACCGTCTTACACTATTGGTTAGAACACATAATTAAAATTTTTGTGCAGCGCAAACACTCTTCTCACTTCTACTTTGCCGGAAAATGCTTAGTTCTCCCTCGCTAAGCTTTTGTCAAAGCTTGACTAGTAGTGCATTTGAACAACTGCGAGAATTATTGCAACAAATGATTTCTCCAGTCGGAAATGCAGCAGTGATATTGACAGAAGCTGTTTTGGCACGCATCCCCACTCCAGGAAACTGGCAGATGCAACAGTTTACAGTAGTGATTTCGGCTGAATTTAGCGGTTTATTAGTAGGTTTACCACAAACTGCCGCCATTAGTACAAGTGATGGTGATTTTTCAGTTGATACTTGTCTGACGTTTGAACCCAAAGAAATAATTCAGTTTCTTAAAACATTAAAAGATTTATTTGAAAACGATTCTCAAACTTATAAAAGACTCGAACAATATTGCCTAATTCCCGCTGTTAATGATGCTACACTGCAAAGTCAATTTACAGTATTGTTGTTAAAACACTTAACTACAGAGCAAAACCAACCTGACGTATTAAATTTTACCAATAAAATATTTTCCTGCGAACACGTCGAAAACGCGCTAGAAAAACAGATTGCTCAAGAAAGACTTTTAAATGAAGTAATTACGCAAACTCGTAAAAGCTTAGATTTATCAGTAATAGTCGCAACTGCAATGGATCGAGTTAAAGAGTTTCTCAAATTAGATAGATTAGTAGTTTATAAATTTGACGAACCCAATCTTAACAATCGCGCAGATTATTCGCACCATAATTTAGAAAAATCACCTCCTCGCACGGGTTGTGTAGTTTACGAAGTTTTAGCAAATGACACTATTTCTTCGGTATTAAATTATTCTGAAGAAAGATGTTTGATGCCACCAACTGAATGTTGGAAAAAATTTCGTCAAGGTTTTACTTTAGCCGTTAGTGATGTAGAAAAAACTTATGCTCTGGAAAAGTGTTTATTAGGATATTTAAAAAAAATTAGAGTTAAAGCAAAGTTTGCCGCACCCATTGTCTTTGAGGAAAAACTTTGGGGTTTATTAATTGCTCATCAATGCGATACTACCCGCAATTGGACGCAAAACGAACAAATATTGCTGACTTCAGTTGCCGAACAATTGGCGATCGCCATTCATCAATCTGAGTTAATGCAGTCTTTAAAGTCAGATAAATTAACTTTGGAGCAAAGAGTTAAAGATAGAACTATTGAGCTACACGATGCATTAGTAGCCGCAGAAGCAGCAAACCGTCTCAGAAACGAATTTCTCGCGACTATCAGTCATGAACTATTAACACCGCTGACTTATGTAATCGGAATGTCTTCTACATTACTGCGTTGGTCATTTGGTGAATTAACCGATCGACAGCGAAGTTATCTCCAAACTATTCATGATAGCGGCGAACGTTTGTTAGAGATGATTAGCGATATCTTAGAATTATCACAAATAGAAGCAGGTAAAGCAGTTTTAAATATTACTGAATTTTCTTTAACTGATACAGTAAAAAACACTGTAAATAATCATTTAGCAGAAAAAGCAACAAAAGCACAAATAAATCTCAAGTTTGACTTGCTTTTCAATTCCCAAAAAGATAAATTTACCGCCGATTTTCGACGAGTCAATCAAATTTTATTAAACTTATTAACTAACGCAATTAAATTTACTCCCAAAGGTGGTAGCGTCACTTTGCGGGTTTGGATAGAATATAAAAATGCCGTTTTTCAAGTAGAAGACACTGGGATCGGCATTCCCCAATCACAATTATCTATGCTATTTGAAAAATTCCAACAGCTTGATACTCCTTATCGCAGAAGTTACGAAGGTACAGGTTTAGGTTTAGCTTTAACCAAACAACTCGTGCAGATGCATCGAGGCAGAATTGATGTCGAATCCACAGTTGGTAAGGGTTCAATCTTCACCGTATGGATACCGCAACAGTTATCAGTTATCAGTTAGCAGTTACCAGTGAACAGTTACCAGTTACCAGTGTTGAATTTAAAATTCCTAACTTTGGTGGTACTAACTCGCACACAAGGAATATGTCTTGATGTGGATTACTAATCGTAATTGATAATTGATAATTGATAATTGTTCACTGATAACTATTATGGCAAACCTCGTTGAAACTGCTACCAATGCAGGAAAATTTAAGACTTTGATAAAAGCGGTGCAAACAGCAGAATTAACCGATATTCTTACTACTGCCGATGTATATACTGTGTTTGCACCGACTGATGAAGCTTTTGCTAAGTTACCGGAAGGTACTTTAGAATCTTTACTGCAAGACATCCACAAATTAAAAATGATTTTGACTTATCATGTTGCATTTGGCGATGTTCGTTCCGATGATTTAGCGCAGATTGAGGAAGTACCAACTGTTGAAGGCTCAATTATAGCTGTTGAATCGCAGTCAGGAAAAGTTAAGTTAAACGACGCTAACGTTATTGAGGAAGATATTTTGGCAGACAACGGCGTAATTCATGTAATTGATTCCGTTTTAATGCCCGCTATTATTGCAGGACATTGAGTTACAATCTTTGAAGTAATTAGAAACCCGCTTTCTTTATACAAATCAAATTTAAGTTTGATTATTTTAGGACTTACGCATTCACCCGAAGGGTGTGGCTCATCGCAACGAAGCGCGCAGCGTGTCCCGTAAGAAACATAAAATTAAGCTTGACTCACGGCTTAGATCCCCCCAACCCCCCTTAACAAGGGGGGCTTTGCGTGAGTCCTATATTTATAGAAACCGGGTTTATTTACGATAAGATGTCAGTAAATTTCAATTTTGCTGCATCTGATTTTTTGTTTGTAAATTATTCATTGATAATTGTTCACTGTTCACTGTTCACTGATAACACATCCCGTGCGGGAAGGTATATTCAACGAAATTTGCGAATCTCCTCGATCTTTCAACTCAACTTTATCGCTAGCGTATAAAAGCTTATTTGGTTTCGATTGCAAATCACTAATATCTACATCAACTGTGCTTGGGGAAGTACTAACATTAACCGCCACAATTAATTCTTGTTTGTCTAAAATACGCGCAAATACATATAGTTCACCTTCCGCAAAAAGTACTTTATATTCACCAGTACGCAAGCAGGGATAAGCGTGACGTAAAGCAATCAATTCCCGGTGAGTTTCAAGAATTTCCTTATCCCAATTTTCTTCTAAAGGAAAACCACGTCGCGAATCTGGATCGAGTTTACCCACCAAACCAACTTCATCACCGTAGTATATACTGGGGGCACCGGGAAAAGTTAGTAAAAGTAAAGTTGCTAACTCAACACTTTTTTTATCTCCATCAGCAATACTAATTAAGCGTGCGGTATCGTGAGAAGCCAGTAAGTTTAATTGAGTCAGTTGAATTTCCCAGGGATAAAGCTTTAATACTTCTTGAATTTTTTCGGCGTATCCAGCAGCAGATAAAGCCGGATATGGTTCATAGTCGCGGTCTTTCACCTGTTCTATATCAACGCGATCGCCAGCAGCAAAAGCAATGGTTGGTGCGGTGAATAAATAATTCATTACGCCGTCAAATTGGCTACCATCCAACCATTCACGAGCATCAACCCAAACTTCACCGACTATATAAGCTTCGCTATTTATTGCTTTGACTCTTTCCCGAAATTCTTGCCAAAAACCAGGTGTTCTGATTTCAAAAGGAACATCTAAGCGCCAGCCATCAATACCGAATTTTATCCAATATTCGGCAATTTCCATGATATATTCCCGTACTTCGGGATTATCATGATTAAATACCGGCAAAGCACGATTTCCATCCCATCCTTCGTAATTAGCAGGTTTTTCGCCGGTGTAAGGTGCAAGCGGCCAGTCATGAATTTTAAACCAATCTAACCACGGTGAATGCGGCCCATTTTCTAAAATATCGTTAAAAAAGAAAAAGCCGCGACTGCTGTGATTGAATACCCCATCTAAAACAACTTTAATATCTCGTGCATGAGCCGCTTCCAATAAATCTTTAAAAGCAGGATTTCCACCCAACAAAGGATCTACTTGATAATAATCGTGAGTATGATAGCGATGATTGCTAGCTGATTGAAAAATAGGAGTAAAGTAGACAGCATTAACGCCTAAATCCTGCAAATAATCTAATTCTTCCATTACGCCCCATAAATCCCCTCCTTTATAGCCTTGGAGTGTAGGCATTTCATGCCAATCTTCCCAACTAGCATTATTTAACAACCGTTTGCGAGGCTGTTTGCTTATCGCGAATCTATCTGGAAAAATTTGGTAAAAAACCGCGTGCTTAACCCAATCTGGTGTTTGAACCTGCATCTTTAACCCCGTATATCTTCAGATGTCATAATTACAGATAAAAGGTTCAAAGCAACTCACACCATAGAAAGAAGTTTTACTAAATAAATATAAACTATCAAGCAAAAATAATCGTATTATTTATGCATTGAAAAAATTAAGTAGTAATTTATAATCTTCGGAAACATATTTACAAAAATTCGGTACGTGGAAAACTTCTATATAAATATTTTACTGACCATTCCCAATTCCCAATTCCCAATTCCCATCTTAAGATAGATTTATTTTTGCTAATTTATAGCAAGAAACCTAATATTTATTAAGCGATATTACAATTATTTCAAAAATATTTAGAAATCGTCTAAAACCCAAACATGGTTTTAACGTAGAAGCATATATTGATAATTGAGGTAAATTAAATGGATAACTTACAAAAATATCGCTTCGTCTGCACTCTCACTTTCGGCGATGTCTACGGTCAAATAATCGTTTGGTTAATAACTATTACCTTAAGTTTGGCATCTGCATTAGCGCTAATGGGTGCAAGAAGACCAGTTTATGCTCTCGCTACAGTCGGACTTGTAGTACTGTTATCCTTGCCTTTCCTACTATTTGCATTTGTGACCACATTATTAAATCATATTGAAGTATCTCCCGTAAAACCAGGAACAGAGATGGAACCTATTCCAGGTAACATTTCTCAACAACAACCCGTACAAGCTAGTTAGTTGATAGTGGTTAGTGGTTAGTGGTTGGGAGTTAGGAGTTAGGAGTTAGGGATTAGGAATTAACTTGTCCCCTTGTCTCCTTGTCCCCTTGTCTCCCAATCTCCCCATCTCCCCCCAACATAAGTAACTATAGATAAATAGGTTTCTTAAAGTCGGGGGAGTCATGTTAGAACACGATGTAATCATAGTTGGTGGCGGGTTGGCTGGAAGTCGTGCTGCTGTGGAAATTGCACGGACTAATCCTAGTTTAAGTATTGCTGTAATTGCTAAAACTCACCCAATTCGTTCGCATTCGGTGGCGGCACAAGGTGGTATGGCGGCTTCACTGAAGAATGTGGATTCTGCCGATACATGGGAAGCTCACGCTTTTGATACGGTTAAAGGTTCCGACTATTTAGCGGATCAAGATGCAGTCGAAATTCTCACCAAAGAAGCGCCGGATGTAGTCATCGATTTAGAACACATGGGTGTTTTGTTCTCGCGTTTGGATGACGGTAGAATTGCTCAACGGGCATTTGGCGGACATTCTCACAATCGTACTTGTTACGCTGCCGATAAAACTGGCCATGCTATTTTGCATGAATTGGTGAATAATTTGCGGCGTTATGGCGTACACATTTATGATGAATGGTACGTCATGCGCTTGATATTGGAAGAAAATCAAGCCAAAGGCGTATTAATGTTCCGCATCCTTGATGGACATATGGAAGTGATGCGAGCAAAAGCCGTGATGTTTGCGACTGGTGGTTACGGTAGAGCTTTTAATACTACTTCAAATGATTATGCTTCTACAGGTGATGGTTTGGCGATTACAGCCCTTGCCGGGTTGCCATTACAAGATATGGAATTTGTGCAATTTCACCCAACGGGATTGTATCCGGTAGGCGTATTAATTTCCGAAGCCGTGCGTGGTGAAGGTGCATATTTGATTAATTGCGAAGGCGATCGCTTTATGAAAAATTACGCTCCTTCTCGCATGGAATTAGCACCACGGGATATTACATCAAGAGCAATTACTCGTGAAGTCCGCGCAGGAAGAGGCGCTCATGCCGATGGTAGTCCCGGTGGCCCCTGTGTTTATCTTGATTTACGGCACATGGGTAAAGAAAAAATCATGAGTCGGGTTCCCTTTTGTTGGGAAGAAGCACATCGTTTAGTAGGAGTTGATGCCGTAAACGAACCAATGCCCATACGTCCCACAATTCACTATTCGATGGGTGGTATCCCAGTAAACACCGACGGACAAGTTCGCAGCAGTAATGATGGTTTAGTTGAAAGCTTCTTTGCAGCAGGAGAAAGCGCTTGTGTATCCGTACATGGAGCAAATCGCCTCGGTAGTAATTCGCTGTTGGAATGTGTAGTTTACGGACGTAGAACCGGAGCAACTATAGCTAAATACGTAGAAAATCGGAAATTACCTTCTATAGACGAGCAGCGTTATATCAATGAAGCTAAAGAGCAAATTCAAAGTTTGTTAGAGCAGCCTGGAGAATACCGGATCGATCAAATAAGGCGAGAATTCCAAGATGCCATGACAGATTATTGCGGCGTATTCCGTAACGAAGAATTGATGACACAAGGATTAGAAAAAATAGAACAAATCCAGAATAATTACTCGCAAATCTACTTAGATGATAAAGGAAGTTGTTGGAATACAGAACTTATTGAAGCTTTAGAGTTAAGAAGCTTGATGGTAGTCGGAAAAATGATTTTGACATCAGCACTGAATCGTCAGGAAAGTAGGGGAGCGCATTGTCGAGAAGATTTTACCGAAAGAGACGACGAGAAGTATTTGCAGCATACAATGGCTTACTATTCCGCAGCCGGAATTGATATTCAATATCGTCCAGTTTCAATAACCATGTTTGAGCCGAAAGAGAGGAAATATTAAGGGATTGAAAATTCAAAATTGGTAATTTTGCTTTCTCGTTAGCCCGCGAATTAATTTGTAGAGACGCAAGGGTATCGCGTCTCTACATCTGTATTGATAACAGAAATTTGTTCGGTGAGGGCGTTTTTTTATTCGTGAATAGTACCATCCGGCATCATAGCGCCTGTAAGGTTTGCACCATCAAGAATTGCTCCTGCTAAGTTGGCGGCTTCTAAACAAGCTTTTTCTAAGTTGGCATCTGTTAAATCAGCCCCACGTAAATCCGCTGAGGTGAGTTGTGCGTTGCTTAAATCGGTATCCTCTAAATATGCTCCACACAAATTTGCTTTTAGTAAATCGGCTCCACTTAGATTAGCGCCGCTAAAACAGGCTTTAATAAGATTTGATCCACTTAAATTAGCATCATTTAACTTTGCACAATTAAATTTTGCTTTTTGCAAATTAGCTTGACTTAAAGTTGCTGCGGTTAAGTTAACTCCACTAAGATTAACTCCAGTAAGATTAGCTCCGTAAAAATTAGCGCTGATTAACCTTGTTTCATTACTAAACTCTGCTTTTTGTAAATTAGTTTGTCTCAAATCTGTTACGGTTAAGTCAACTCCACTAAAATTAACTCCAGTAAGATTAGCTCCATGAAAATTAGCACCAATTAGATCGCTACAAGCGCTGAAAGTTGCTCCGCTTAAGTTAGCATTACTAAAATTAGCTTTAATCAAATTTGCTCCTTCTAAACAAGCATTTGATAAATTTGCTTGACTTAAATCTGCTTGGCTTAAGTTAGCTTCAGTTAAAATCGCTTCTTTCAAATTGGCATTACATAAATTTATGTTATTCAAATCAGCTTGTGTCAAATTTGCACCACTGAGGTTTTGATTACTCCAGTTGGTACCACTCAACCTTGCTTGAGTTAAATTAGCCTTACTTAAATTCACATCGCTTGGTGAATCTTGAGTTAAATCAGCGCCAGTTAAATTAATCCCCGTGAAATTGCGATCGCCATTTTCATACCTTTCCCAAAATTCCTCAGCAGTAACAATTTCGCCATCACTAATTTCTTCATCTTCTTCGACTTTCGGTAGTTTGGTAACATCACCTAAGTGATTTTCTTGCTCACCATCATTAATATCAACTTCTTTAATCGCAACAGCACTTTCCACAATGACATCAGGCTCCTGCTCGAAGTGCTGTTGCAACTGTGCTACTTGCGCGGATAGTTGTAAAACCTTCTCCTGCGTGCTTTCTACCTGCGATAATTCCGCTAACTTATTAAAATCCTGCTTTAATTCATCAAAACAGCGTTTCAACCAAACAATATTCTTTTTCCAAATATCTTGTTGCGCTTCAAGTTGCTCTATTCTAGAAACCAATAAAGCTAAATTATGATTTGCATTTGAAATAGTCATTAAAATCCGCCTACTGTAGAATACGTGTTAATACAGGGATGGCAGCAATACATATATATTTATAGTGCAACCCCATATTTAAGTTGCCCAAAATTACAACGACATTCACAGGCTTTGCATTAATAGCGGAAAAATTACTTTACTAAGTTGGCAAATTAAACATACCAGCCTTTATCAATAACTTACGTTCTTCTAATCTATCTTGGCGATTAAGTTGTAATAATTTTACGGTAACTCTTCCTATAGGTGTAATACCAGCAAACTCAGCCTGATTTACACTAAAATGGTCGCTCCAGTTATCTTGACGAGGATTGTATAGTGGAGCAATATTTCCTGTTTGTGGGTCAATTGAAGCTAAATCACTACCTTTATGCTTGTTGCACAAAGCACAGGAGAGAGCCAAATTATCAGCTTGTGTTAAACCACCATGTTTCTCAGCAATTATGTGGTCTACCTCATGAGAAACTAGGGCTGCAACTTCAGGGAAAAAGCAATATTCACAACAATGTTTAGCGCGTTCATAAATTAGCTTACGTAGGGCAGATGCAATATAACTTTTACTCATAGCATAGCCTTAACTTGCTTTAAGTTTGATAAATGCCTTAGTTTTAGCAATTCTTACCAAATGCTCTAAATATTGATACTGTTCCCAGATTTGTTCTTCTTGGGGTGTAAGTTTTTGAGTGCGATTTTTTTCTAGCAACTCAGAAATCTGCTGCTGAAATTCTGGCGATGGGCGTAAAGCTATAATTTCTTCTGGTGTAGGAAGTTGAGCGAAAAATTCTAAAACTTCTGCGGTACCTGTAAAACCTGTATTGGATAAAGCATTTAACTCGCGCAATCCTAATTCTAAAATTTGCGGAAGCTTATCTTCTAATAAGTTCAAGCGTCTGGCTAAATCTTCAGGGATATCTAAACTAACTCGCATGGCTTTATTTTCCACTTATTTTCTACAAACCCTTGGAAATTAATATATCAATTTTACTGATAACGCGGTAAAAATTCCGTACTCTCAATAGTTTCTTCTACCGCATAAATCCCCTACAGCAAAAACAACATTCTTCCTGCTTTAAATTCTTTCTCAGCTTCAGATATAAGTTCAATATTTTCTTTAGTCTCTTCGTCTTCTTCAGGATTTTCTTCCATTAAGTCAAGTAAATGGCTTACCATTTCATCATCATCTAATTCTTCTCGATCGATGATTCCATTATTTCCAGGATATATAAAGCCGCTATCCCCAATTGATAATTGATTTTCTTATTGCTTTAATTGTGCAACTTGTGCGGATAACTGTAAAATTGTCTCCTGCATAGTTTCTATTTGCTGTGGCTCCTTCCTAGTCGCAAAATCTCGCTTTAACTCATGAGGGAACGCTGTAACATCAAAGTGTTTTCTTTCCAGATGCTTTCCGCTTCTAACTGTATTAATCTAAAGACTAAAGACTCTATATCACGATTAAAATTAAAAGTATTCATACAAATATTACTGTTGTAGCGGTGCCCGATAATACAATTGCAAACAAGTAATAGTTAGACAATTTTAGATTTCAATTGCCTGTTGCTGACACCCACAGTAACAAAAATGACAGCGGTAAGCTTGACGTGAATGTTGTTTTTATGACTAATAATCTTTTTAATTATCAAAAACGATTTTATACCTGATGATGAGAAAATTAAAAATGCAGTCGCAAAAAACAATTTGTATCCCGTACTGCCATTTCTATAAAAGTTTCGTTTGACCTATTTGTGACATCTAATATGCGAACTATTGCCGAGATAAACGAAAAAATAAACCGTAAAAAGGCCGTAGTTTTAACAATTGAAGAATTGAAAGCAAAAGTCGCAGAGGTAGGGGTTGCTAAAGCTGCAAAACAAGTCGATGTAGTTACCACTGGCACTTTTGAGCAAATGGAATCTAGCGGTGCCATTATTAACCTCGGACATACGGATCCGCCGATTAAAATTCGCCGCTGCTGGTTGGATGGTGTACCGGCATATTCCGGTTTTGGAGCAGTGGATTTATATTTAGGTGCTAGCAGCACTGCCGAACCGTTAGAAGGAGAAACAGGGAGTAGTGGGGAAGCTGGTTCAAATATATTAAAAGGTGGCGGTAATGTTATTGAAGATTTAATCGCAGGTAAACCAGTACAGGTAAGAGCGCTGGGACAAGTAACTGATTGTTACCCTAGAGCTAGTTTTGAAACTACTATTACTCGCGATACTATAAATCAGTTTTATTTATTTAATCCGCGCAATTTATATCAAAATTTTATTGTAGGTGTAAACGGTGGAGAGAGTCCGCTTTATACCTATCTTGGCGTGCTGCAACCGCGTTTGGGAAATGCAGTTTATTCTAATCCGGGTGCGATTTCACCTTTACTGAATGACCCATATTTAAAGCTTGTGGGTATCGGAACGCGAATTTTTTTAGGTGGTGGAATTGGCTATGTGACTTGGGAAGGCACGCAACACAATCCAATGCAAAAGCGTTTACCCAATGATACGCCAGTTGGGCCTGCTGCGACTTTGGCTTTAATCGGCGATGCCAAGCAAATGGATGCGCGTTGGGTAAGAGGTTGTTATTTTAAAAATTATGGCCCTTCGATCATGCTGGGGGTAGGGGTACCGCTACCAGTATTAAATGAGGAAGTAGTAGAGCGTTGCGCCATACAAGACAAAGATATAGTCGCGCCGATAGTAGACTTTTCCATTCCCCGACGGGTGCGTCCTACCTTTGGTTTGGTTAGCTATACCCAACTCAAATCTGGACGCATCACCATTGACGGCAAAACAGTAAGAGTAGCCCCACTAGCGAGTATATTTCTCTCCCGACAGGTAGCCATTGAATTAAAGCAATGGATTCAACTAGGTAAATTTACCCTTACCGAACCAGTTGCTCCAATTTCAATGGACAGGTCTTTTCTCCCCCAAGACCGTTGGAAGGAGTTTTGAATAGTTAGGAGTTAGGAGTTAGGAGTTATTAAGGTTAAAGGTCAAAGGTCAAAGGTCAAAAGTTAAAATCCCCTTGTCCCCTTGTCCCCTTGTCCCCTTGTCCCCTTGTCCCCTTGTCCCCTTGTCCCTACTCTTCAGGTGGCTTACTACGCTTAACGGGCTTGGGAGCCGGTCGATTATTCGCGGGTTTTGGAGCATCTCCCGATTGACCTGCTTTCTTGACAGGACGTGGAGTATCACCGCTTTGTCGTTTGTTATACGGTCTAGCACCTCCGGCTCCAGCTCTGCGAGGTGGTCTTCCTCCTCCTGCTCCTCCTGCTCCTCTTTTGAAGGGAGGTCGGCGTTTTTTGGGTAAGTCGGCGATGAATTCGGCTTTCTCGATCATCAAGAGGTCTGCTTGTCGCTGGACTTGGAAGTCCCAGAATTTTCCGACAGCTTTGGTTTCTAACTTACCCGTTAGTTTCAACTTGAAATATTTGGGTTTGTCGTCATTTTTGCGAGGTGCTTGCTTGATTTTAACCACCAAGTTACCAGCGTCAAAAGATTGGTAAACAACTTCACCACGAACGGAAAAACCACCATCTGGAATTTCTGATGAAGGTGTAAGTTCACCTGCTGGTTCGGACGTTGGAGATGGCGAATCATCCGCAACCGATTCGTCAGCTTCAGTCTCAGTAGTTGTAGATTCTGGGGATTCCTCTGTAGTTTGCCGATTTACGGCTAACTTTTCTGGTTCCCAGACTCCGACAATTTGGAGATGAAGATTGTCATTTTCTTGTCGAGTACGCGGATAAACCACCCACAAGTGGTCTTTTTCTAAGTCCAGATGGTTTTTAACCAAACTCATAATCCGACCTAAGAGGACGGCATCGAGTTCTACATTGTCTGGAGTAACTAACGCACCTTGAGTAAATTGTTCGCTTGTGGGAACGTAACGCCCGCGAACCAAACCGATTGCTCGGTATTGCATTGGTTCCGAAGGCGGAGGAATTGGTTGTTGCCTTGCGGGTTCGTTAGTTTGAGCGGATTCACTCTTAGCATCAGATTTGTCAACAGTTTGACTATTATCTTTACTCTCAGCTTTAGAAGAAGTTTCTAAGCTGTTATCTTGCGCTTCCGTAGAAGAAGCAGATAAATTGGAGGATTCGGACGATTCAGAAGACGGCATCAGGTCGGAATTCATAAAAACTCCTTGCGGCGGAGACACATCCCATATGGGACTTTACAAAGGCTACTCTCAAGAATAATCGCACGGTGAGCAGGCGGTATATTTCCAACCTTACAACCGAAAATAGATAAACTCTATGAGATATGAGATATTAGTGTTGCGAAGTTTCGCATTTAAACACTATTAGGTGTAATTTAGCGTCTTTACACTTGGAACAAAAGCATACCATAGCTACAATTTCAGACTATTCCTCCTAAAGTCGTCATTTGAGATACGGCTTCACAGCGCGGTTATTTGTTATAAAGTTCACAAGTAACACACGGTATTCCGTAAAGTTTTAAGAATTTTTTAGTTTTCAATTTTTCGATACACGATTATTTCATTCAAAGTAAAGGAGGGTGAAGGTGTCTCAAGGTCGTAATCGCTGGTTTATGAAAATCGTATTGATATTAGCTGTTATTGCCCTTGTGGGTGGTTCAATGGTTCCTATCATAGCGGCTTTCAATGATTCCCAACAATCAGGTAATACAGAGAAGGGCACGGGCAATTCTGCTTCAGATCAAAAAGCAAAGTTAGAACTTACTGCAAAGGGTTACGAACAAGTTTTAGAACGAGAACCAGAAAACACAACGGCACTACAAGGTTTGTTAGAAGCTCGTCTCCAATTATTTAGATTAGGACAAGGTGACATAAAAGGCATAATTACACCTTTAGAAAAGTTATCAAAGCTTAACCCGGAAGAAACAAGATACGCCGTACTATTAGCCCAAGCAAAGCAGCAAGCAGGTGACAAAGAAGGAGCCGCTCAAGCTTACCGTACTGTTTTAGAAACAAAACCAGGAGACTTACCAGCTTTACAGGGTATGGTAGCCCTGCTGTTAGACCAAAAACGCCCCGAAGCTGCGATTGGTTTACTACAAGAAAGTCTGGATAAAGCCGAAAAAGCAAATAAAATAGAACCCGACAGCGTTGATACTACAGCCGTTCAAGTTTTATTAGGTAGCGTTTACGCCAAGGAAAAGCGATACGCTCAAGCTTTATCGACTTACGACAAAGTAATCAAAAATGACCCCAAAGATTTTCGCCCCTTTTTAGCAAAAGCAATGGTTTTAAAAGATCAAGGAAAAACCGAAGAAGCACAACCTTTATTTGAAAAAGCAAATTCTTTAGCTCCAGCCCGCTACAAAGACGAAATCAACAGACAAGCAACCAGCGCTTCTCCAACTCCGACTCCCGAAGTTTCACCTTCACCTGAAGAGTGATGGGGGGACAAGAGGACAAGGGGACAAGGGGACAAGGGGACAAGGGGACAAGGGGACAAGGAGAAAATCACTAATTTTTCTTTACTCCTTACTCCTAACTATTTCCAATGTCCCATTCCCAACTTCTCCTGTTAACTGTTAACTGATTACATTCCTTGAATCGCTGCCACTACACCAAATATCAGAAAGAGGCATCCACCAGAGAAGGTAAGTTGACGTTCGGTGATTTGTCCGGCTAACATTCTTCCGGAAGTAACGGCTATTACGGCGCAAATGGCGTGTCCTAATATTGCTCCAATGGTTACTCCAATTGGGTTGTTATCGGCTGCTAAAGCAATGGTGGCAATTTGAGTTCTATCTCCCCATTCAGCGACAAAAATTAATACAAACGCTTTCAGTAAAATTGCCCAAATATTTTGTTCGTCTACGATCTGCAAATCTGTTTTTTCTACTACTTCTTTGGCTTCTCCAACTACTACCACGTCACAAGCTTCACTAGGCATCTGAGTAGAGTCGTAAATTAATTTAAAGCCAAAAATTATAAATAAAGCTATTTCTGCGTAATGAATATAAATTTCTGGTAATAAAGAAGCTGCTTGCCCTACTCCTACCGATAGCATTGTCATTGCTGCTAAAGCTGAAATAGCTGCTACAAATACCAATCTTCGAGAATGCTGCATTGCCAAAATCATGGCAATAAAAAAGGTTTTGTCGCCAATTTCGGAAACTGTTATTAATAAAAATCCTGAAATAAAAGCTGTTAGCACTCAAATATATAATCGTTTAGCGGTTCGGACATTCACATATTATAAAACTCCGTCGGACTTTTAGGAATGGGGAATGGGGAATGGGGAATAGGGCATAGGGCATAGGGCATAGTTAATAATGGTTTGCTCTTATCCATTTAACTTAAATTAACTAAATTAACTTAAATTTAATTTAAGTTAATTAAATTCAGATTATTCACTTTCACATCATTTATCTTATACAGTTTTTTTGTAAATTCATTATTTAATTAATAATATTTATTTATTACTTTTTACCACTGTTCACCGTTCCCTATTCCCTAATCCCTTAGAGCCTTAATAATTAATCAATATTCACATTTTTATCTTCAATATTTTCTTCCACAACTGGCTGTTCGTTTTCAATAGTCGTATTATCTTCAGATGTATTAATTTCGACATTTTCTGCTAAGATAACGCATTCAGCTTGTGTTTTCAGCTTGATATTCCATTGATCTAAAACATCTTTAACTACTATTTCCTGCATCCAAATTTTTGCTACTACGGTTAAAGGTAGTGCTAAAAATAATCCTAGAAAGCCGAAAAATGTGACGAAGAATAGCTGAGATATTAACGTCACCGCTGGTAGTAAAGAAACTTGCCGCGCCATAACTATAGGCGTAATAAAATTACTTTCAGCTTGCTGGATAAAAAAGTACAGAACCAATACAGCAACTGGTTTCCAAGGAGAATCTAACAGCGCGATCGCCATTGCTGGGAATACGCTTAAGGTGGGACCTAAGTTGGGAATTAAGTTCAAAAATCCTGCTAAAACTCCCAAAGCTAAAGCCGAACGTACTTGTAATACTGATAACCCTACTACACTTAAAAGTCCTACCAAAAACATCGCAATCGAAGCACCAGTTACCCAACCTTCTAGGGACACTTCGCATTCATCCAAAATTCCTTCTACTCTTCTTCGATAAAACGAGGGAAAAAGCCTGACAAACAATTTACGATAAGATAAAGGATCTGCGATAAACATCCCTGTTAAAACCAACACTAATAAAATTTTTAGTATTACTTCTAAAGAACCCGAAACCAGAGCAAAAGTACTTTCCAAACCGCGATTAATAAATGGCTGGGCTTGGTTTAAAAGACTATTTATATCGGGTATGTATGGAATAACTTGGCTCGGAAGCTGTCCTCTCAATTCCAAAAGCCAAACATTGAGGCGCTGCAATGATTTAGGAAATTGATAACTTAATTCTTGAAACTGGACTATAAAAGATGGCACAATTAGCCAGAAAAAACCAATTACGCCAATAAAAAAAATGGTTATTGCTAAAAATTTTGCAAAACCGCGCTTAATACCCAAACTTTGTAGCCTTCGAGCCAATCTATTTAAAGTCGTAGCTAAAACAACTGCGGCAAATATAAGTAAAATGACTTCTTTTATCTGCCACAGAATATACAAAGAAATCGTTAAGGCAATTAAACCAATCCATTGACCCAAATTCACGCTTAAACTCCTGGCTCAAGGCTAATAATTATTTACGGATAATGTTGCTAGGTTAGCTGAAATTAGCTACTTCTGCCTAAGTAAATTTAGTTAATTTTTTGTTCTTTAAATAGTTGCCATATCAAAATAGTTGCCATAATTACGTTTGGTAACAATATAATAATCAAAGCGTTTGTTGCTGTTTCCGGAATCGACAAACTAGGAGCTAAATATTTAATAAAAAGTGAAATAGCTCCAGAAAGAAACAAGACTTTCAATATAAATATAAATTGATTTTTCATCTTATGTACGGTTATACACCTATATAGAGGTAGGGTAGACACTGATAACGCTTTTTAGCAATTTTCTACAATAAATTATGTAACATTAAAACTGATTTGTATTTTAGATCGGTAATTAACCAATTTATCTTTTTCCTTTGCAATACTTAAATATCTGTTAAAAATTTGTTAAAAATACAATTCTATAATTGTTCGTTTGCATTGTATGCCAACAAATCTACAGTAGAGAAATTATTTATTTAAGGGAATTAGGAGCGCGAATATATTTTCGTGCTGCGCTACGTATCTCAAAAAAAATCAATATTTTTTACTTTTTCCTGTTCCCTATTCGTAAGGATTTAGTCAAAATATTTGCTGTTATATTTCTTCAATCGAAAATAAGGAAATAAAATGTTCGTTGACAATAAAAATAAAAGTCCAATTAAGCCAGCGAAAATGCGGCAATTTGGCGGCAGCTTGTTTATATTGCTGACTTTGCTATTATTGCTTAATTTTATCGTTCCCAGTTTTTTGGCGACTGAATCTCCTCAAGCGCCCTATAGCGAGTTTATTGCTCAAGTGCAGGCTGGTTTTGATGCAAACAACCTTCTAAATTTTAGATTTTAGATTTTAACAACGGATGTATTTGTTTTGGATTTTGGATTATTGATTTTTAATTGGCGATACGCTGTATGGTGTATCGTCTTTTTTTATTTAGTAGTAAGAGTTTTAACTCTTCATTATTACTCGCTGGGGTAAGCTAGTTGCTTCTTTTAAAGATAATAGATTATTAGAAAAAGTTAATATGACAGAAGTTACAGGTTTGACTGCTTCAACTATTACGAGTTTAAAGGAATTAGCAGCTTATAATTGATGGGTTTTGATTCTAAGCGTTCAGATCCCCCCAACCCACGCCACTTCCTACAACGGAGGAGACCTCCGCAACGGAGTGGCTTCCCTTTGTTAAGGGGGGCTTTTTTTATATCAGTTACTTTTCTCTCGTGGATATTGCTTCATTAATTCTCTTACCTGTTCTGCATGATAAGAACTTCTTGTCAACGGAGAAGAAACAACTTGTAAAAAACCAATTTCTTCACCATATTTTTTCCATGCTGCAAACTGTTCGGGATGAATAAAATCACCTACTTTTAAATGCTTTTGACTCGGTTGCAGATATTGCCCAATTGTTAAAATATCGCAATCAACAGCGCGTAAATCTCGCATAACCTGACGAATTTCTGCATCAGTTTCGCCAAGTCCAACCATAATACCTGACTTAGTATAAATCCAAGGTGCAATTTGACGCGAGATTTTCAACAATTCCAAAGTTCGTTGATAATCACCTTGGGGACGGGTGCGACGATATAACCGGGGAACCGTTTCTGTATTGTGGTTGAGGACTTCCGGTTGTGCTTTCAAGATAATTTGTAGCGCTTCCCAATTACCGCACAAATCGGGAATTAAAACTTCAATAGTAGTATACGGTGAAATAGTCCGAACCGCTTCAATACAGCGAACAAACTGCGAAGCACCTTCATCGGGTAGATCGTCGCGGTTTACAGAAGTAATTACCACATGATTCAGCTTCATCCGACGTACAGCTTCCGCAAGACGTGTGGGTTCCGTCGAATCCAAAGGTTGGGGTTTTTTCTCAAAATCAATATCGCAGTAAGGACAAGCACGAGTACAGGCTGGCCCCATAATTAAAAACGTAGCGGTACCTGCTTTAAAACACTCGCCAATATTCGGACAAGACGCTTCCTCACAAACAGTATTCAGCGATAAATCCCGCAAAGTTTCCTTAACATTACCAACACGTTCCCATTGAGGAGCTTTAACCCGCAACCAGTCTGGTTTTACAGTCACAATCTGTCCTTACCACTTGTTGATATACAGGATTTATGGTAACGCAAATTCAGCGAGCAGTTAACAGTTAACAGTAGACATCGCAGGAAAAGAAAATACCCCTCTCCAAACCTCTCCCCCACTGGGAGAGAGGCTTAAAAAACCCCACTTTCCGCTTTTGGAAAGGGGGGTAGGGGGGTTAGGTTTGCGTATAAAATTAAACTATCTAAATGTTTTCTGGAGATGTCTAGTGAACAGTGAGCAGTTAGTTCTTGATAATTACTTCTCCCTTGTCCCCTTGCCTCCCCATCTCTCCATTAAAATTCTGTGATATGATAATAACCGCAAGGCTACTGCCGGGATGTAGCGCAGCTTGGTAGCGCACTTCGTTCGGGACGAAGGGGCCGCTGGTTCAAATCCAGTCATCCCGATTTTTTTTAGAATATTGAATTTTATAGTCTTTTTAATTTTTCCAATTAATTAACTGTAGGACAATAGAGGTGAAGTTAGAATCTCATCTACAGTATTAAGAATTGAGGGAAAATCATGCAGTCTGCAATCAATATTTTTACGGTTGAGGAATACCTGGAATTAGAACAAACCAGCGAAATTCGTCACGAATACCTTGGTGGACAAGTTTTTGCTATGTCTGGAGGTAGTAAGGAACATAATACTATTAGCTTAAATATTGCTAGCAGAGTACGTTCTGATTTAAGAGGTAGTTCTTGTAGTGTATTCATGGCTGATATGAAAGTGAATATACGAGTAATCAATCAAAATAAAAATATATTTTATTATCCTGATGTTGTTGTTAGTTGCGATTCCGATGACAAAGACCGTTTTTATTTAAATTACCCTTGCTTAATTATAGAAGTGCTTTCACCTAGTACGGAAATAACAGATAAACGAGAAAAACTTGTTAATTACCGTACTTTAGAAAGCTTACAAGAATATGTCTTGATTTCCCAAGATGAAATCAAAGTGGAAGTTTATCGTCAAGATAATCAAGGTAATTGGTTAATGCAAACTTTGGGTAAAAATGACGAATTGCATTTAGATTCGATAGACTTAAGTTTAACAATGGCTGAAATTTACGAAGATGTAATTAGCTTATAGGAGAAAAGCTATGCAGTCCGCAATCAACTTTCTTAGCGTTGAAGAATACTTTCAATTAGAACAAACCAGCGAAATTCGCCACGAATATGTAGATGGTGAAGTTTTCGCGATGGCTGGTGCTAGTGAAGAACATAATTTTATTACAGGAAATATTTATACCTTACTGCGTTCTCATTTACGCGGAACTCCTTGTCGTACTTTTGCTTCAGATATGAAAGTTAAAGTCAAGGTTCAAAAGGCAGATATTTTATATTATCCCGATATATTAGTTACCTGTAACCCAAATGATAATGAAAGATACTTTAAAACTAGCCCAAAGTTAATTGTAGAAGTATTATCTAATTCTACTAAAACTATAGACAAGCGAGAAAAACGCCTTAATTATCAAAATATTGAAAGCTTACAAGAATATGTCTTAATTTCCCAAGATGAAATAAAAGTGGAAGTTTATCGTAAAGATAATCAAGGTAACTGGTTAATGCAAATCTTGGGTAAAGATGATGAATTACGTTTAGATTCGATTGACTTAAGTTTAACGATGGCTGAAATTTATGAAGATGTAATTAAAATTAATTTAGGATAAATTATTATGACAGCTTTAACTTTACAAATGCCTCCCGAACTCAAATTTACAGATGAGGAATTTGAGCAAATTGTCCAATTTAATAAAGAATTACGTTTAGAACTAACTGCTGAAGGAAAATTAATTATTATGTCACCTACTGGAGGAGAAACAGGAAATCGTAATTTTGATTTAATCGGTCAAATATGGTTTTGGAGTCGTAGAAATAAATTAGGAAAAGCTTTTGATTCATCAACTGGTTTCAAACTTCCTAATGGTGCAACTCGTTCCCCCGATGCTTCTTGGATAAAAATGGAAAGATGGGATGCTTTGACACCACAACAAAGAAAGAAATATTTACCTTTGTGTCCCGATTTTGCAGTGGAATTAGTATCTGAAAGCGATGATGTGGAAGATACTAGAAAGAAGATGCAAGAGTATATTGAAAATGGTTTGAGGTTGGGTTGGTTGATTAATCCGAAAGATAAGCAAGTTGAAATTTATCGTGCTGGTAAGGAAGTGGAAGTTTTGAATTCTCCGACAAGTTTGTCTGGGGAAGATGTTCTGGAAGGGTTTATTTTGGATTTAGAAGTTATTTTTGAGTGAATTGAAAATTAATCATCAATAATATACAGGCAAGAAATTATATTCATTACCCAATGCTTTTAAATTGCAAAATAGTTTTTAGTTCCTCTTCTTCTTCCTTAAAAACGTGGTAGAGTTCCCAATTTTGTTGGAGATTCAACCAAAACTGCGAGCTATTTCCGAAGAATTTTGATAATCGTATTGCTGTACTAGGTGTAATACCTCGCTTTTGATTTACAAGTTCATTTATTCGCTGATAGGGAACGTGAAGTGCATCTGCGAGTTGCCGTTGGGTTATTTCCATTGGTTCGAGAAAATCTTTAAGTAATATTTCACCTGGATGTGTGGGGGGTCTATATTTTGGTATTTTCATCTGTTATTTATCTTTAATGGTAATCGACTATTTCAACTTCCGATGCGTCTTGGAGTGTCCATATAAAGCAAATTCGATATTGGTTATTAATCCGAATGCTATATTGACCTTTACGATCGCGTAGCTTTCTGAAAGAATTGCCTTTTTATACTCATTCTATAACTTTCAACTTCTCATCATTGTGAAAATACTATTAATTTGATACCTATGTTTAAGAATTCATGGGATTATCCAAAAGTAAATATGTATACTGATTTACTTACAGAAAATTCCCATGTCCGAACAAAACCTCATAGGACTCTCAGAGTTAATTGAGCAGGTTAAACAAGAATTGTTAACAACTTCACCGGAAAACGAAAAGGATATTCCTTTACTCAGCGTCGATTCTGTAGAGTTGGAATTGCAAGTGACGGTGAAGAATGAAGGAAAAGCAGGAATTAAAATATACGTTCTCGAATTGGGTGGGGGAAACAGTCAAGATGATGTCCAGAAGGTAAAGGTAACGCTCTCACCGTTGTTAAATAAAGAACAAATGCTGGCAATATATAAGAAGAAATATCCGGAACGCTGGAATGAATTATTGGAGACAAGTATCGAAGGTGGAATGAAAGGAAACGAACAACCCGGATTTTAATTCGTCTTCAGCAACAGCATTAATAAAGCAGTTTTATGGAAACATTTGAGCTATACCTGTCTGGCATAAACGAAAAGCGATTTAAAGCAATTGTCACCCAGTCGGGGGAAACGGATTCATCATTACCGTTTTCTGATGATGAAGGCGATCGCCGAATGACTTTGCTCAGAAGTTTGGAAATCAGTGGTTTCAATTCCCAATATTTTTCCTGTGAAGAGAAAAATTGGATGAGAGATGTGGGTATTCTCGCTCAAGATGGTAAAGATTTTAATACCAATTATTTAGTTAATATTGGTCAAAGTTTATATCGTTCGTTGTTTCCATTTGGTAAAGTTGAAAATGCTTTCAAAACTGCTTTGCAAATTGCTCAAAATCAAAATACCCAATTACACGTTCAATTAAGATTTGAAGACGATTCGGGCAAGCGTTCTAGATTAGCTGATTATCCTTGGGAATTAATACATGATGGACAAGATTTTTTATTGCATCATCAAGTAACTTTTTCTCGCTACATTGCTCACGATAAATTTCCTCCCAATTTACCACCTGTTGAACAGCTAAATGTTTTACTGATATCTTCTGCTGCTTTTGATAAAGAATTAGGATTGCAAAAACTTTCAAAAAAAGAACAGCAGGCTATTTATAAAGGATTAGAAACCGCTAGCGAAGACGGAGATATTAACCTTGATGAATTAGATTATGCGACTATTGATGAATTAAGAAAATATTTGACCGAACATCAAGGAAATGATGCTCCCCATGTAGTGCATTTTGATGGACATGGAATTTTTGCCAAGCGGTGTATAAATAAAGACTGTAGCACTATACATAAGAGAATTTCTGCAACCCACTGTAGTGAATGCAATAGTGAATTACCGAAGGCTCAAGGTTATTTAGCATTTGAAAGTGAAGCCGGTAAACCAGATTATCTAAGTGCTAAGGAGTTGGGAGCATTACTGCAAATTTCTGGTTTTGCTGATAATAATCAAGAATCTAGTGGTGTAGCTTTGGTGGTGTTGAGTGCTTGTCAATCAGCAATGGCTTTAGAAGGTGAATCTGTATTTAACGGTAGCGCTCAAAATTTGATAAATCACCGTATTCCCGCAGTGGTAGCGATGCAGTATTCTGTGAGGGTTGATGCTGCAACTGAATTCGCAAAGCAATTTTATCGTTCCTTGGGACAAAAGAATTCTCTTGCTGTGGCAATAAGTCAGGGAAGAGAAGCGATGGGTGTGGAAGGTAATCAATGGTATCGTCCCGTATTGTATCTGCGCTGGCAGGATAATCAAGGGGGACAGTTGTTTAAGCACAGTTCGTCAAATAAGTTGTTTTCAAAATGGGAAAACGCTTGGTCTGAATTCAAAAAGGTAAAATCTTATTGTACAAATACTATATTAGTTGGTAGAGATAAGGAACTAGAAGATTTACAAACTGTAATTAATAATAATGAAATTCGAGCAGTTATTGTTTCCGGACAACACAACATTGGAAAAACAAGACTCGTACTCGAAGCAACAAAACATTGTTCTACTAGAACTGTTATCACACGCGATCCTCGTTCTATGAGTGTAAGCGAGCTGCTGAGTCTAGAGGACAAGAGTTTAGAAATTATTGTTGTTATTGAAGATCCTACTTTAGACAAAGTTGAACATTTTATTAATAAAGCGATTGTTTCTCAACATTTAAAACTTGTAATTACCTTACCTACGGTAAAAAACTATCCTATTCCCTATTTAGGACTAGATAAGCGAATAAATCATATTCAGATCCAGCCGCTTTCTGAAGATGATTCTAGAGAACTTTTAAGGACTGCAAATGCTGACTTTGATTATAGTGTGGAATCATGGGTTGTTAAACAAGCTGGTGGAAATCCAGGAATATTGGTAATAGCAGCTCAATTATTGCCCGATTTTAGACATGAAAATAATAACTTTATATCAGAAATAACTGATACCTTAAAGCAAAAAGTTGACAAGCAGTTTAACGGAAATTTTCTTAAAATACTTCAAATTTTAAGTTTACTAACATATATCGGTATTAAAGACAAACTTTATGAGGAAATTGAATTTGTTTGTCAATTCTTTGGAGATGACATTCAACCCGGTCAAATTCTAAAAGAAATTGAGAGTATTGAAAAAGCTGGTTATGTTCAGGTTAGAGGTTTATACGTTGAGGTCATTCCACCAATACTTGCAAATTCTCTAGCTGAGGAATTGCTACAAAATAATTCATCCAAACTATTACTACTGTTTAATGAATTGAGTCAAGATGGACGTTCGCGTTTACTCCAAAGGCTAGCACAATTAAAACAAGCAAAAATTTCTTGGTTCTGGAATGAGCTATTTAGTTCAAATGGTTTGCTCAGAGATTTAGAAACTGCACTTTCTAATGGACAAATATTGCGAGTAACAGCCAGTGCAGTTCCAAACCAAGTTAAAAGACTTCTGAATGATTTGAAAAATCTAACTTTTGAAGAGCGTAAATCTATAATCTATTCAGAGAGAGATGCTTTAGTATGGTCTATTGAAGAACTCATATTCCGTCAAGAAACAAGTCGTTCTGGAATACAATATTTAGGATTACTTGCTGAAACTGAGGTTGAAAATTATGGAAGCAATAGCGTTGCTAGCAAATTCAGCCAATGTTTTCAGCCTTTTCATTCACAAATACCGCTATCACTTCAACGTAGACTAGAATTTTTTAAGACAATAATTGCGCCAGAATCTTCGGTTGAATCGCGCTTATTAGGTATTAAAGCAATTCAAACTATTCTTTATCGCTGGGTATATACATCTCTACGTGAAGAAAGTGGAAATAAACCTATTGATTTGATGCCCAATGCTATAACTTGGGGTGAAGTGTGGAAATATCGTGAAGACTTATTAGAATTTTTAATAGAATTAGCTCAGTCAGAAGAACCCAAAGTGGCTGAAGCAGCAAGTGTTGCTCTCCCAAATACAATTGCTGAATTTGCTTTACTCCAATTCCAATTCTCACCTGAGTTTACACTTAGAAAATTCAAAACTCTTGTCGATTGGGTGATAAATAATCAAGTAAATCTTTCTGTTTCCAAATTGGCTGATGCATTGGAATCTGTTTACAGTCATTATCAAACACAGAAGGAAAAAGATTGTGAAGAAAGATTTGCTCAGTGTGAAAGTTTTTTAGCACAAATCAAAAATTTAATTAATCAGCTGGATAAAGCCGATTTTGCATTAAGACTAAAAAGATGGGCAGGTAAATGGACTCCAGAACATACAAAATATGAAGTAGAACAAAATGGACAAACTGTATATAGAAAGGAAAAAGAATCGCTAATCCTTGCTAAAGAAGTAATAGAAAAGCCAGAAATTTTAAGTGATGAACTTTTAGGATGGTTATGTTCAGCAGAAGCTCAAGGAGATGATTTTTGTTTTTGCCTTGGGAATGTAGATTCTGAACGAAAGTGGCTACCAAAAATTGAAGAAATAGGTACTAAAGATAAAGGTGAATTTGTTTTTTCTGCTTACTTTGGTGGTTTAGGTAAAGTTAACCGCTCATTTGTTAGCGAAAGACTCGATCAACTAACCAAAGCTTATGATGTGAAAGGTGAAGCGATTGTTAATGCTACTAAATATATTGGTGGTGATTTAGCAGGAGTTGAACGTGTAGAAAAACTGATTCACGAAAAACGTGTTCATCGTATCTATGTTGAACGAGTACTAAGTACTGGTAGGTGGTTTCATAGATTAACTTCTAATGATTGTTTGCGTCTTCTTAAAGCAATTGCAGGTTTAGAACTAGAAAATGTAGCAGCAGTTATTGATTTTGTTTTTATGTGGCTGCATAACCAACAATCTCTGGAAAGTGAGCTTGCAGAGTTTGTATGGCAGTGTCTAGAAGCTCCAAATAAGTCATATATTGATGAATATAAATGTGACCAAATTGCTTGTAAGTTAGTAAACTTCAATATTGAACGTGGCTTCACTTTGTTAGAAACACTTTTGGAGAAGCTATTAGTTTTACCTTATGAATTAAGATATTGGAATCCTATTAACTACTATAAACAAAGAGAATTTTGGGAATTTTTATATCAAGCGGATAAGAAACGTGCTGTTCGCATGGTTCTATCTTCTGGAGTAGCAGAAATGTCACGAAATTATATAATTACACGTCATATTTCCGCAGTCGTTAACCAACAAACTGACTGTGATTTACTTTTAGAATTTGCTTTAGAAAATGAAAAGCAAGCAGAGTTGGTTTGTTCAATTTTGTCGGGTTCTAAACCCAATTTTTGGTTTATCACTTTCAATATATTAGAAAAATATCCCGACAGTACTGAAATTAGATACATCTTATCTGATATGGCTTTAGACAATTGCTGTCATGGAAATGTACTTGATAAATTGCAAGAGCATAGCCAAAGAATTGAAAAACTACTGAACAATGTTACAACTCCATCTGCTGCTTTTGAATGGCTTGAAGAACTTTTAGAACGTGTAAACAATTTTATACAGAGAGAAAAATAAACTATATAAGCTGAATATTTTTTAACTTATTTAAAATACGCAGTAAAATATAACCACATCATTATTTATAAACCAAAACCGGAACTCTCTTAAAAGCCGGAGTACCACAACGCTCTTCAACTTCCGCTTTAAAAATAACGTTAACTTCCGGATAAAACATCACTCCCGCACCTTCACGCACTTCTCCAAAAATAATTTCTACATTCTCTAATTCCCCCACATTTCCTTTCACAGTTACCCGCTGATGTTGCTCAAAACCAGCTTTTTCAACGTCATTTTTATTCATCAAAATACAGTTTCTATGCGGTATTCCCCGATATTTATCTTCAGTTTGATAAACCACCGTATTATGTTGAGCGTAACTACGTCCGGTCATTAATGCGACAACTATTCCTTGCGTACTTTCGGCAACTTTAAAGTCTTTTATTTCTGGAAGCTTTAATATAGGTAATGGTGTAACAAACATTTTAGCTTTACCGGAAGCTGTAGAAAATTTAGGACTTTTTAAAATCCTGCCGCTAATGGTAAATTCTTCTTCTGTTTCGTCAATTTCGCCTATTTTTTCGTATCCGGGAATTGTTTGAGCTATCAATTCTCTGACGTATTTTGTATCTTGTAATTTACGCCAGTTGACGGGATATTCTCCATGTATTCGATATGCTAATTCGGTTAAAAAGTCTACTTCTGAAATTAAATCGGCTTTTTTGAGATGGGTTTCTCCTTCATCGTTGAGTCGAACAAAGTTATTACCGGATTCAACTGTGGTTTTATGGGGATTTTCAAAGCGGTTAAAGACGGGAATAATAATTGTATTTTGATTAGCTAATCCATTAAAATGACCGAGGTTTGGTTTTGTTGCTAAATAAATGATGGTTTCAATTTTATTTAGCGCTCGTTTTACTTTATTCAAATCGGGATTAGCAGCATATAAATTACCACCGACGCAAATTAATGTATCAACTTTTCCAGCGTCAGCGGCTTCAATTAAAGCGTGGGTGTCGTATCCTTTGACTTTACTTAAAGAACGACCTAATAATTTTTCTAATGCTTGTTGAATTTCTTTTTTCAATCTTACCGTGACACCCATCGAGCCAAAACCTTGGACGTTTGAATGTCCCCGTATTGGCATGACTCCGGTTCCTTCTTTGCCAATATTACCAGTCATTAAAGCGGTATTGACAATGCTATAGATATTATCAACACTGTTTTTTTGTTGAGTAATACCCATAGCCCAAGCAAATACAACTTTTTGCGAGTTAATAATTATATTTGCAGCGGTTTCTATTTCAATTTGAGAGACACCGCAAGTTGAAATAATGGTTTCCCAATCTGTATTTTCAAGGTGACTAATTACTGCTTGCCAATCTTCCGTATAAGCTTGTAAAAACTCGTTTTGAATCTTACCTTTTTCCAATAAAGCCTTTTGAATTCCCGTAAATAATGCCACATCGCTACCGGGAATCGGCTGTAAATAAATTGAAGCGATATCGGAACCTGTAAGCAGCGACTTTACAAAAGCAGGAGAAGCAAATTTAACTAAACCGACTTCTTTCATCGGATTAATTACAATTACCTTACCACCGCGATCGCGCAGTTTAATCAATTCATTCATCAACCGGGGATGATTGTAAGCAGCATTGGAACCCGCTAACACAATGCAATCTGCTTGTTTCAAACTTTCCAAACTAACAACAGAAGTACCAGTTCCCAAAGTTTGTTTTAATCCAAAACTTGAAGGAGCGTGACACAAATCCGAACAGTCAGCTAAGTTATTAGAACCCAAAGTTCTCATCATCAGCTGTAATAAAAATGCTGCTTCGTTGGATGAACGTCCGGAACTGTAAGAAGCTACTCTTTCGGGGGTTTTAGCAAAAGCTGTTTCACAAATACTATAAATTTCATCCCAAGTAATGCGTTCGTAATGCGATGAGCCAGAACGTAAAATTACAGGGAAATTCCATCTTCCCAATCTATCTGCTTCTCGTGACGTAAGTTGCTGTAATTGTTCAATATTTCGTTGCTCAAAAAACTGTTTGGGAATCGCAGGTTGAATTTCTGCTGAGATTGACTCAACACTCTTCATACAGCGCTGTAACTTTTCCCCTTCTTCATTAGTAAAACCACCTTTTTGTCCACCTGTACCCCAAGCACAGGATAAACAAGCGCTTTTATGCAATAGAGTTTTCCAAAGTTTAGCTCCTTCCGGTGACAAGGTATGTTCAGCCCAATATCCGATAATAGGTAAACCTCCACCCATTTCCGGTGTATCTGTATTATCAAAAAAAGGAGGAGATTTTGGATAGGAATTATCTTTATTCATAGAATTTACCAATGATAAGAATAGGTGGGTATTTATTCTGTTTTAAATGAATTGTTTAGTTTAGCCAAAATTTGATAAAAGATTATTGATGAGCAAACCTTAATTTCATTTTATCAATAGATTTGGAATTGGAAAGATTTATATTTTCAGTCCATTTTAATAGACTTATGCTATTAGATTGTCGTTTGTAAATTTAAGGTAATTAAAACAAAATCGAATAAGGATTAAATTATTTTGAAGAAACATTTACTAAATTTATTCTGCTGTATATAAAAACTTTTACCTGTGAACATCAAAATATAACTAAATTTTAAAAATAATCATGGCCACAATTCCTAATTATCAATACATGACACCCCAGGAATATCTAGACTGGGAAGAAAAACAGCCGCTCAAATACGAATATATTGACGGTGAAGTTTTCGCTATGACGGGGGGAACCCTTGCCCACAATGATGTTGCTTTAAATTTAGCATCTGCTCTCAAAAATCATGTTAGAGGGAAAGGCTGTAAAGTACAGATGGCTGATGCAAAACTAGGTGTATCAGAAAATGGCCCTTATCACTACCCAGATGTGATGGTAAGTTGCAATGAAAAAGATAAACGCGCTACAAAAGTTATTTATCATCCTTGTTTAATTGTCGAAGTTCTTTCTCCTAGTACCGAAGGAATTGATAGAGGAAAAAAATTTCAACTGTAAAAGAATATGTTTTAATTAGCGCAGAACAAATCATGGTGGAATGTTTCCGACTCAATGATAAAGGTTTGTGGGAACTATACACCTATAATCAAGGTGATGAAATTGATTTAACAAGCGTTGATTTTAAATTCCCTATGGAATTACTTTATGAAGATGTAATGTTTGAAAATGCCAAATCAAATTAACCTAATAAAAACGCCTTCCGAGCAATCGAGAGGCGTTTTTTGCCGCGTCTGAAAACTACAGACTGTTAACTGCTAACTGTTCAAGTCAATGCTTTCAACAATGCCTGTAATTTGAGTTGAATTTCTGCAAACTCTTTTTCTGGATCGGAACCGGGTACAATACCAGCACCGGCATAAAGCAGGGATGATTGGCTGTTGTTGTCGATTAGTGCGGAACGAATTCCGACGACAAATTCACAGTTACCTTCGGAATCTATCCAACCCAAAGGTGCTGCATATAAGCCTCTCTCAAAAGTTTCATAACGCCGTATTTCCTGACAAGCAATTTCGGGTGCAACACCGGCTACTGCTGGTGTAGGATGCAGTTGAGCGACTATTTGCAAAGGATGCACGTTACGAGGCACTTTCGCGGCAATCGGTGTCCACAAATGCTGAATATTTGATAACTGTCGCAATCTAGGTGTTGAAACCTGCGGTAATAAGCCTAAACTGAGCAACCTTTGAGTAATAAAATCAATTACTAAAGAATGTTCGTGTCTTTCTTTGTCGCTGTTGAGTAAAATATTAGCTATTTTTGCGTCTTCTGCGGGTGTTTTCCCCCTGGCTGCGCTTCCAGCTAAAGCATCGGTAGTTAATTTTCGATTGTGAATTGCAATCAATGTTTCTGGAGAAGCACCAATAAAGTTTTGTCCTTTGCCATTGCTTGTAGAAAATATACAGCAGTTAGGATGTAGCTGTCGTAGATTATTTAATGATTTAAACAAGTTTAATGGAGCGATCAATTGAATGTTTAAAGCATCCGCTAAAACAATTTTACTATAATCACCTTTACCAATATCTTCTAATGCTGATAATACCGATTGTTTAAATTTACTAGATTTCGCGATCGAGTTTTTAATAAATTTAGGTTTGGAATCATTTAAGCTGATAAAATCATATTTTAAATTATTAATATCTGTAATTTTATCCCACAAACTTTTTAGATAATTTTCTATATTAAAATCCGCATCAATTAGAATATTTGCCCTTAATATACAGCGTTCGTCTTTACGAGTAATTTGCAAATTAGGTAAAAAAATGGTAGCTGGAGAAAAAGGATAGTTTTGTTGAAGATTTGTATCAAAAAAACTAAAGCTGCAAAAAAATGCCGGGTTTGCAAAAGAATTATTTACATTGCAAAAATTAACTATTCTACTGAGATTATACCTGATAAACTTTTCAGCTTCAGAAAAACGTCCTTTGCCTTTAACTTCAAATTTTGTTACCGCACCAATAGCAGCAATAGCTTGTTTTTTGCTAGGGCTTTCCCAGTAGAAATTAAGCCGATCGATTGTAGCTAGTTTCTGGAAGACAACCAAAGGATCTACCGAGTCAATATAAACGGCAATACTAGCTATTTGCGTGCAATTATTCTTAATACAATATGCTTGTTTTTTTTCAAGAAATTGGTATAGCTCTTGATTAGATATAAAAAACTTGGCAGAACATGGTGAAACTGTCATGGATCTCAATTAGGGTAAATTTTTTTGAAGTTTTCTTCCTAAAGCATCATGAATCGTGGTCGTATTTCTACAGGTAGCACATTCAGACGCTGTTTTGCCAGCTAGCCAAGGAGGCTCGTCAACCTTGATGGTAAAAACCTCCTTAACTGCTTCGAGTGTAGATTTTACAGGAGCTTTCGCTCTAAATACAGCCCTGTTGGACAAGGGATGTAGGAAAGAGGGAGAACTGGCAAAACAACAGCTATGAAGGGTGCGCTTGCGGCTTTGTGCCGGAAGAATATTTGGCAGTTTCATTGATTGCGACTGATGACTACAAAGCTGATTTTATATCCGAACTTAAAGTTATGGATGGCGGCGATAAAACCGCCAATGTATTGCGTTGCGATTATGCCGATTTGGGTAGGAACTGCTGTCGCTTTTGCAGAAAAAAAGGTGCTTCATGCAGCTGTTTTTTGCACGTTTTTAGCTGCTGCGATTTTGATTGTTGCCTGGGAAAATTTGAGTAATGATGTCTTCGATTCTGATACGGGAATTGATCTTAATAAACATCATTCTCTAGTTAATTTGACGGGCAATAGACAATTAATCTTTTGGCTGGGAAATTGCTTTCTAAGTCTAGGATTGCTGGGAATACTAACAATTTGTTGGTGGCAACAAGACTTAACTTTAATTGGAATAATTTTGCTATGTTGCGGTTTAGGATATCTGTATCAAGGACCTCCTTTCCGCTTAGGCTATCAAGGTTTAGGAGAAATACTTTGCTTTTTCGCCTTTGGTCCTTTGGGAGTAGCAGCAGGATATTACAGTCAAACTCAAAGTTGGTCTTTAACGAGTTTAGCCGCTTCTTTAATCGTTGGTATTCCCACGACTTTGATATTATTTTGTTCCCACTTTCATCAAGTCAAAGACGATTTAGCAGCAGGAAAACTTTCCCCAATTGTTCGTCTGGGAACCCAAAGAGGTTCGCAAGTTTTAAATTGGTTAACAGGCAGTATTTACGCGCTGATATTGTTATTTATACTTTGCGGAATTTTTCCATTATGGACGCTTTTAAGTTGGTTTAGCTTACCTTTTGCTGCAAAACTATGTAACCACGTCGCCGAAAACCACAACCAACCCCTTAAAATTAGTAACTCCAAATTTATCGCGATCGCAATGCAATTTTGGTGCTGTTTGCTATTAGGATTCGGGTTTGTTTTGTGAATCAGTGAGCAGTTATCAATTATCAATTAAATATGGAGCATGGGAGATGGGGAGACAAGGGGACAAGGAGACAAGGAGAAATTTAATTTATTAATTCCTAACTCCTAACTCCTAACTCCTAACTCCTAACTCCTAATTTTCAATCTAAAATCCAAAATCGCTTGATGGTTTACCAATTTGAATTTCGTTCTTATCGTCGCAAATTTGCAACTCCTTTAAAAACATCTCACGGTATTTGGGAAAGTCGGGATGGTGTTATTATTCGTCTTCAGGATGAAAATGGGAAAGTTGGATGGGGAGAAATTGCTCCGATTAGTTGGTTTGGCTCGGAAACTATTCAACAAGCGGTTTCATTTTGTCGGCAATTATCAAACGAAATTACCGATGAAAAGATTTTCTCGATTCCTGATAGATTGCCAACTTGTCAATTTGGGTTTGAGTCAGCACGAGAAACCATCGAACAAAATAATTCTGCTGCAAAGCTTTCTCAAAATCTTACTAAGAGCGTTTTATTACCTGCTGGTAAAGCAGCTTTGAGTCAATGGCGAAATGTATGGGATATCGGCTCTCATAGTTTTAAATGGAAAATCGGCGTTTATCCGGTTGCAGAAGAAGTTTTTATTTTTGACTTACTTGCTGGAGAATTACCTGCTTTTACAAAACTGCGACTGGATGCGAATGCTGGTTTAAACTACCACGAAGCTGAGATTTGGCTGCAAAAATGCGATGATATCAATATAAATAATGATATTGATTTAGAAATCGAATTTATTGAGCAACCGCTTTCGGTAGATAGATTTTCACAAATGTTGGAATTGAGTCGTAATTACGCTACGAAAATAGCTTTAGATGAATCTGTAGCTACACTCGAACAACTTCAAAGCTGTTATGAAAAAGGTTGGCGAGGAATTTTTGTTATCAAAGCCGGTATAATTGGCTCGCCATCACGTTTACGCGAATTTTGCCTTACTCATAAAATTGATACTGTATTTTCATCAGTTTTTGAAACCAGTATTGGCAGAAAAGCCGCATTATCATTAGCTGCTGAATTATCGCCACAAAAAAGAGCAGTAGGTTTTGGTGTCAATCATTTCTTTGCAGAAAACGAGCAAATTTGTTTGGATAATTTATGGAAGAATACTTCACATATTTTGTAAATAATGACTGTTTAATTTGCGAAGATAATCATTCATTAACTGAGCTAATCGAAAAATTTTATTTAGATATTATTAAGTTTAAACAAGAAAATTCTTATCTACCAAAAATTATTTTAAACCAATGTCAACCAGTGCGTTTTTTAGCAAGTTTTATCGCCGCTTGTAAAGCAAATTGTCCCGTCTTTTTATGTAATCCCGATTGGGGAAAACAAGAATGGCAGCAAGTATTTGATTTAGTCAAACCAGATATTATTTGGAGCATAGAAGACAGCCTTATTACCCATGCCCAATGCCCAATGCCCAATTCCCAATTCCCATACATCATGATTCCTACGGGTGGCTCGTCGGGTAAAATAAAATTCGCCGTTCATACTTGGGATACTTTGACGGCTTCGGTAAAAGGATTTCAAGAATATTTTGAAGTTGATAAAATTAATTCTTGCTGTGTATTGCCGCTGTATCATGTTAGCGGTTTAATGCAGTTTATGCGCTGTTTGATAACTGGTGGCAAGTTAGTTATTTTACCTTTTAAAGAGCTTGAATTAGGTCAAAATAATATTCAAAATTTAATTAATAAAAATACTAATAACTTTGATTTTTTTATATCTTTAGTTCCCACTCAGTTAGAACGTTTATTACAAAAACCTGATTTAACTCAATTGCTGAGTAAATTTGAAACTGTTCTTTTAGGAGGTGCCCCAGCTTGGGATGAATTATTACAAAAAGCCAGATTTCATCATATTAGATTAGCTCCTACCTACGGAATGACAGAAACTGCTTCTCAAATTGCGACTATGAAACCCGAAGATTTCCTGATAGGTAGAAGTGGTTGCGGAAAAGTTCTTCCTCATGCAAAAATAGAAATTCGCGGCGAAAAAGGAGAGAATTTACAAAACGATCGAGTCGGAAGCATTAATATAAAAGCCGAATCGTTAGCTCTTGGCTATTATCCTCTTGATGGTGAAAGACAAACTTGTTTGCAAATAGATGATTTAGCTTTTTTAGACGAGCAAGGTTATTTGAATATTGTCGGAAGAAATAGCCACAAAATAATTACAGGTGGAGAAAACGTTTATCCCGCAGAAGTTGAAGCCGCAATTAGAGCAACCGGCATGGTGGCTGATGTTTGTGTAATTGGTGTAGGCGATCGACACTGGGGACAAATTGTAACGGCTATTTATGTAAACAAAATACATATTTCAAATCAAGAAATTCAAGCTTTACTTAAGGAAAGGATAAGCAATTATAAAATTCCTAAAGTTTGGATTTGTGTTGGTTCGTTACCTCGTAATTCTCAAGGTAAAATTAATCGTCAGAAGCTTTATGAAATAGTTGGTGAATACGCATAATTTTCCGTAAAATCGTCCTAACGTAACCTTTCCAAACACTTGACTATTTCTGCTGACAATCCAATCTTTTTTCTACTTGCTACATCAATACAAACATGACGAGTCATTGCTTTAGCTGCTAACTTATCACTAATATAAATTTGATAATCAATTTCAAACTGCTCGGCGCGAATTCTTAAAGGAGTTAAGCTCACAAATATTTTATCGCCGCAATACATTGGACGCATAAAATCAATATCAGCATGAATGATGGGAAAAGCAGTAGATGGATTTGTAAAAAATTGCTTGATATCAATTCCTAAAGATTCTAAAGCTGCTTCATAAGCTTCATGACATATAGCTAAAACATTCGCAAAGTAAACTACACCAGCAGCATCGGTATCTTGAAAGCGAATCGTGCGATTGTATGTGAAAGACATTGAGAGAGGTTAAAGGTTAAAGGTTAAAGGTTAAAGGTGAGGAGTTATAAGTTACGTGTCACAAAAATAATAGTAGTGGGAGCATCTTGCTCCCTTTTTGTTTCATATGCCTAATATCCCATGTCCAATTCCCAATTCCCAATTCTCAATTCCCAATCCCCAATGCCCAATTCCCAATCCCCAATCCCCAATGCCCTATGCCCAATTATAAATATCTTCGGAGTTGGGATTAAGATAAGGATGCTCTAAATCAATTGACATAAGAGCAAAGTGCTGACAAATAATATTTAATTTTTCTTCTGGTGAATCGATGTCTTTTTCCCAAGCTTCAAATAAAGCATTTGCAATAATTTGACAGCGATTTACACCGAAGCTCTGCTTGTTAAGGGGTTTTTCTAAAGGTTGTTCGGCTAAACTCAATCCTGGTGCTAAATATTTGGCGAATAATGGTGTTTCTGGCTTAAAATAAGCTTGATGCTCTGCGTAAATATCTCTAAGCAATTCTTGGATAGCGGGATAATCTTGACGTTGAAAATTAAGTATCCCCGAATCATAGCGATCGCAACCTAATGGATGATGGGGAACTTGAAAGTTGAAGGGTATTTCAACGGCGTTTAATTTAAGAGTCAGACTACTCATTAAAGCAATAGCACCTTGGGGATTTAAGTTGAAAAATATACTTACAACTTCTAATTCACTCCAGGCATTTTGCAAATCGTCTTGTTGCTGTTTACCTGAGTTACTCATTGCTAAATAGAAGCCGTTATTTAAACGATTTTTTGGTAGTCGAATATCAATTAAGTCATCAACTCTACTATATAATGCGTCTGGTTCTAAATAACTCTCTTCAACGTGTAATGTTAAACCATCTTTAGTTACAGCTAAACTTCCATCGGGTTCTTGTCGTAACACCCGCCAGCCAGAATCTAAGTAGCCCGTACCGTGATTGTGTTGGTGTAATTGATTGTAAAACTGCCAATCGATTTCAAATACACAATTGTTCTCTAAATCTTGATGTAATAAAAGATTAGGATTAGTGGTATTTGCTGCTAAAACACTTTGTAACGAGTTGTTGTAATAAATACCATATAGGAAGTTTCGCAGCAGTAAAGTAAGATATTTGTCTTGTAATGCTGTAGAACTTTTTTCAAGTGTTTCTACCATCAAGGCAGGCAAACTAAAAGGTTGATAGTCCAGATGATAAATGGAAAATCTAGATTCTATTTCAATCTGAGTGGCAATTTTTAAGAAAGTCTTTGATAGAGATGTTTTAGAAGAAGCTATCATGGTGATTTTATCGAAATTTATGAATTATAAGTTATGAAAAATAAATGCAACCCTTGATAGAAAAGAAAAGTTAACAGCAACCATTTATGACTGGTTACTGTTAACTGTTTACTAGTAAATGCTAACTACGAACTGACTAACACCCACGCAAGCGGGTTTTTTCGTAGAAAAGGGGAATTAAATTATTTTCCCTTTCAGCCACAGGTATTTTGGCAGTTTTTACAAATGGTTTGAGAATTTGTAATTCTGATTTACCAAAAACGTCTATTACATATTCGGGAGTTCTAGTTAAGATATTTTTGGCGAATTCTAGAGCAATCAAACTAGTATGATGCAAGTTTTGCTGACTATTAATCTTGTTATGGATTTGATTGATTAATGCTAAACCGGCAAACTTGATAATCGACTGGATGAAATCTTTACGGTACTCTAAAATCATTGGGAAAGCTTTAAGATAAGCTTCAGTTAAAGCCAACATTGAAGGCTGAAGAATCTCCAGCGGAATAGCCGCTAATTCCAAAGACTCTTCTAATTCCAAAGTGGAATCTACAACTAAACTTTCTAACCAAATTTTCAAGTAACCAGCCAGCAAAGTTCCCAAATCGTAAGCGGGATCTCCCCAACCACAAGCTTCCCAGTCAATCATCTTGACTTGTGCGTTATCCAAATTGGAACTGCGAGAATGTACTAAAATGTTCTCTAGTTTCAAATCGTTGTGAGTCAAACAACAAGGATTATACGCAGAAGCTAAATCCGCGATCGCAGATTCTAAAAAGTCGTGGCTTTGATAGTGAGAATAAAACGAAAGTCCCGCACTGCTAACTTTGCCAAAAATAGAGGGATCGAGAAAATCTACCCCCTGTGCCGGATTAAAATACTGATAGCGAATCTGCCCAGCTGGAGCAGTAGCCATAAAATCGCGGCACTTTTGGCGTTTAAAAGTTGCACGGTGTAATGTTGCTAAAGTATTGCCAATACAACTTGCTAATTCTGGCGGAAAATATAGGTTATGCCTGTAATAGCTTTCCAAACCTTGGTATTCCCAAAGGTAATTACGCACGAGGATTGAGTTTTCCTCATCGTAATGTACTACTAGTGGAGATAACGCTTTTATATTGCCGAGAACAGGAAAAGATTCAAGCAACTGGTGAAACAGCCATTCATTAAAGAATTCATGGGGGATACCGTTGAATTCTTGGGCTAGTTCTTGTTTTACCAAAAGCTTGCGATCGCCACTCTTAGTAACCAGTATATTAAAATTCTTGCGGCTACTACTGTGTGGCAAATCTGCATCGGCGGTTGCGCCATCTTCTAAGCTACTCAGACCCGCTTCTTGCAGATACTGGATAACGTTTTGAGAAGACAGTGAAAGTTTCATTTATTGGTTACTTCCTTAGATTCCTTTAAAATTAGCTTTGTTTGGTTTTGGCTTTAATTGTGGCAGCATTCCCCAGCGAAGCCCTTTTTTTAGGGAATCTTAAAAAAACGATGACTACGCTTTATTAATATCGAATTCCCCTGACAAATACCTGCCAAATTGCCAAATTTATCTTTACCGTCGCTTTAAATTTCACTTTTGAAGCATAGTGAAATCTTTAATATTATTTTAATTTTTACTTACGCGAATATAGAAATTTGTGCTTTAACCTTTTAATGCCTGTTCTATCCTCGCGATTACGTTTTTGAACAGCCGTGCCATTAACAAACATTAATATAATTATTGAATACAACAGCTAACACTTTAGGAGTACAAGAAATTTTGCATAGTTTCCGGAAGAATATAAATATTTTTCTTTGTGCGTAGGCTAATAATTTTTTGCCCAACTATTAACAATCCTCTATAACCTAAATTCTACGCAAAATCATCAAATTTCGACCATTACCAATAGCGGAATAGTTGCATCTTATTTTCATATTGTTACATTACTATACATTTACCCCACGACGAAAAGCTAGATAAGTTGTACTTTTATTGCTATAGAAAAAATTTATTACAACTAAATCAAAACTTCATCAAAAATCCTTTAGGGCGATGTTCTCACCAATAAAAACCATTTAAAAAATCTCGATACCTATAATTATTTGCAATAACGAATTAATTAGCAATAGGGAGAGAAAGTAGAGCGGAAGAAATTATGATTAGCAACTAACTCTTAACTCTTAACTCTTAACTTCTAACTTCTACTTCCCCACTCCTAACTCCTCGTCAAATTTAGGTTGCCATTGAAACTGAGTTAGATTGATTTTCCCTTTCGAGTTAAACTCAATTCCTTCTTGCTCTAACAAATGCTTTTGCTTCCTATCTCCTCCTTCACGCAAGTTTGAATAGCAAATTTCACCCTTAGCATTAATGATTCGATGCCCTCGTAATATCATTAGAAGCTGTATCTACCTGAAACATTGCGTATCCAACTAAACGCGCTTTACCATAAATTCCTGCTAAATCCGCGATTTGTCCGTAGGTAGCAACTTTACCACAGGGAATTTGGCGAACAGTTTTATAAATCAGATCGTATTTAGACATTTTTAAGGAATTATTAAATAGTATTGCGCGATATTGATTTTAATAGGTTTGTAGTAGCGCTATGCCCTCCGGGCACGCTCCGCTAACAGCGCCTCCGGAATCCGGAGGCGCTAAAGCGCTACTACGAACTAATTAAGCACTAAAAACTAATTGAGAAAACATCGCTATTAATGCTGCCAGACCTAAAAAAACCATTAATCCAGCTGGCATAAATTTACGTGTTTTGCCGAGTCTAACTGCAAAAACAACTACCAAAATACTCGTAAGAATAAGCGATATAGTTAGACCCCAAGTTTGTCCCTGTAATTGCAGGTAAGCAGCAACCAGTAGCAATAAACCGCTGACTGTTCCACTTATCAAAGAAACCTTGCTGCCTGCACTTTTGTAACCGATGATGCCACCGATAATTGATAAAATACCGTATAAACTAGCGGCTATAATACTTTGCATTGTTAAAACCTGTGTAGATTTGCAGTTATTGTCCTCGGCGTAGAAGGAAAATTAACAACAGCCATTCATTTCCATGAGGCAGTTGCTCGAAGTTGTCTTCCCTACTCCCCCGTTCCCTATTCCCTATTCCCTATTGCCTACTCCTTTTAATAAATGAATAATCAAGCGATCGAATCGGTTCAATTTCTCCAGCGTCAAGCAGCTTCTCTTTTACTTTACCAGTCTGTGTTTGAAGGGGAAGTAGGTAAAGCTTTTCTTAACTTATTGCAGGCTATACGCTACCCTAATGCTGAAGCACGAGATTGTCTTCAGGCTTACGGCGATTTTTTTAAAATTTTGGCTACTAAAAATCAAAACTGGGAAGAATATCTGATTTCTCAAATCTTGACTTCAGAAAATCCTTTTAGCGATCGCTCTCGATTAGAAAATTTACCGACTGCTTTAATTTCAGCAGCTAAACACGATTTACGGGCTTTGCAGAGCTTTCATGAATGCAGCGTTGCAACTCTTGGTGAATGGGTGCAGTCTGTTGCCCATCTACCCATTTTGCCAGTAGTATGGTATACAGAACAGCAAAAAATAGAAATCAACGAACAATTACCGCTGATAGAAAAATTACGAACTTTGTCAGATTGGACTGATGCCGTGGAAGATTTGACAGCGTTTTATCGGCAATATGGTACGGGGATCTTCGCAGAATATAAAGCTTTCCGCTGGCAGCAGGGAGAATTAGAAGGTATACGCTATCCTGACAAAGTAAAGTTGAGCGAACTGGTGGCTTATGAATCTCCTAAGCAAACTTTAATTAAAAATACCGAAATTTTGTTGTCAGGACAACTGGCATTAAACGTTTTACTCTACGGTAGTCGTGGTAGCGGTAAATCTTCTTTAGTCAAAGCTTTATTAAATGAATACGCACACCGCAATTTAAGATTGATAGAAGTTGCAAAGTCTGAATTGAAATATTTACCACAAATAGTTGAATATCTGCGGAATAAGCCACAAAAATTTATCATATTTGTTGATGACCTTTCCTTCGAGGAAGATGACGATGCTTTCAAAGCTCTTAAAGTTGTCTTAGAAGGAACTATTACCGCAAGACCGACAAATGTTGTAGTCTACGCAACTTCTAACCGTCGTCATTTGATTCGAGAATTTTTTGCAGATAGACCATTACCCAAAGATGCCGACGAAGTTAACTCTTGGGATACCCTACAGGAAAAACTTTCATTTAGCGATCGCTTTGGTTTAACTCTGACTTTTGAACCCGCTTCTCAAAAGGCTTATTTACAAATTGTCCGACATTTGGTTAAATTAACTAACATTGAAATTAGTACAGAAGAACTAAATAATCGGGCATTGCAATGGGCAACTCGTCATAACGGACGTTCCGGAAGAACTGCACGACAATTTGTAGATTTTTTGAGAGCAGAAAACACAATTGCTCAAAACGAAACAGAAGAATAGAAATAAATATAAATAAATATAAATAAATATTATCTTTAAGTAGATATATTGACTTATTAGTTATTCTTTTATACTCATATTTAAGTCGATAAGTAAAATAATTGCATCGAGGTGTTAAAAAATCTATGTGAGGTTTGATACACATAACATATTTTGATAAATGAACTATGCTAAAAACAAGCGACGCGCAAGATATGGTCAGCAATCGATTTATTATAGGTATAGTTGCCTTCGGGGTGAGCTTCGGGTTGACTTTAGTTTTCACCTGGTGGAATTTTTATAGTGCCTTTGTTACGGGTATCATAACTATACTTGCTACGTACACGGCGACATTTATTGTAGATAAAAAAGCAGAAAAGAAACGTAGAAACTATGAATCATTGGTAATAGATTCCTTTCATAAGCGAATTCACGAACTGGAAAATATAGAACACGGTATTAACTTAGAAATTCATCAATTAGAAGCTACACGTCGTGCGTTGCACACTGAATTCTTACAACTGCAACATCAAGTGAGCGATCGCCGCAATCAAAGAGATTCACTCAACCGAGAATTAAGTACCTTTGCGCTTCAGAAGAAGCATTTAGAGTCGGAAGTTATTAATTTACAAAATGAAATTAAGAATATACAGAAATCCAAACAAGAAGCTGACAATTCTTTTACTAATATTACAGCAGAAAAGCGGCGTTTGGAGTTAAATTGCAGTGTCTCGAAAGCTGAAATAACTCAATTACACGCAAAAATTGGCGAACTTCTTCAGGAGCAGGAAGAATTAGAAAATAGTTTAACTTTATTAAATAGATTAAAGCCTCAGTTAGAAGAGAAACTACATGAATTGCGGGTACAAGTTCAAGAATTAGAAAACGAACAGAAAAACTCTCTTGAGCTATTTTCTAGTAGAAACGAAAAACAAGAAAAATTAAGAGCCGATCTAAAATTATTAAAAGCTCAGAAAGCAGAAGAAAGTAAGCAGTTAGAACAGTTGCAGGGACAAACTTCATTACTTCAAGCAGAAAGAGACGTATTGCAACACCAGGTTTGGGAATTACTGCAACAATTAGAAAACCTGAATCCGCAGCCACCTGTTATTCAAGTAGAAGCCCAAGAAGAAACAGAACAAGAAGAATTTCCTTTTGCTGATTTGATAGAAACTATCTCTATTGAACCAGCAGAGAAAACATCGAGTAAATCGCCAGGTTTATCCAAAGAATGGACGGATTTTCTGGAAAGTTTACCAGAATATGAAATTGAGGTATTAAAAGCTATATTAAAGCAACTAAAAGTTAAATCTACAATTAAGAAGATAGCTGAAACAAATATCACAATGCCAAATTTGTTAATTGATTCTATCAACGAACGCGCGGCTGATACAATTGGCGAATTAATAATTTCAACGAGCAATGATATTCCCGAAATTTATGAAGAATATCAGCGGAATATTCAAAAATTGATTGCTGTGTCTGAAGAAGCGAAAAGCAAACAGCCTTCTAAATAAATTTATCAAGATTAAACTGAATTCTTTGATTTCAACTAAAACTAATCTTATACTCAATTAGCTAGCCGAAAATATAAAGAATATCATTGCCACAACTAAAGCTATCACCCAAAATGTCATGCCAATTAATGATACAGTCTCAAAACTTAGATACTTCTTCTTAGCTTTTACATAAATAAATTTATTTCCTTTAGCTCTGTGAGCTTTACGCAATTCCTTGTTTTTAATCACATTACCAGGATAATATTTCCCAAAAGTTACCAAGGGAGTCAGAAGCATACCCGTAAAATAGCAAAACCTGTAAAATATTAGTTCTGCCAATATCCAGGCAATAGCCCCTAGCAAAAACTCACCAAGTATCTCAATCACTTTTTTCGGTATAAAAATAATAAATTATTAATTTTACTCTACCCAGGGCAGTTTTGCCTACTTAAAGAGAGTTTTATTGGTGATTGCCGCTTTCTTTGTAATTTATGATTGGATTGAGTAGTGAAATATTCAAATTATTATGATTACTTTTTAACGATGATGGTGCGTTGCGCGCAGCAAGCAACACACCCTACAATTATTGAATTTAATAATCCAACCAGATAATCAATAATCTAAAATCTAAAATCGCATGAAGCCTAAAATCTCTAAAAAAGTGTCTACAGCTTTAATTAACTCTTTGGGTGCGGGGGTAGTACCCAGGGTTGGATTGGAACACGTAGCCGTAGGTAGGGAAAAAGAACTAAAAAGTCTTTTGCAAAACATCGAAGATGTTGCCGAAGGTGTAGCTGCATTTCGGTTTGTAATTGGTAATTATGGTTCCGGTAAAAGCTTTATACTGCAACTTGTTCGCAATCGAGCGATGGAGTTGGGTTTTGTTGTTACCGATGCGGATTTATCTTTAGAAAGACGATTAGCCGGAAGTAATAATCAAGGTTTGGCTACTTATCGAGAATTGATGAGCCGTCTTGCTACAAAAACTCGTCCCGATGGTGGTGCTTTTGTTTCGATTTTGGAAGGATGGATTAATAAAATTCAGCAGGAAGTAGTAAAAGAAAGCGGGATGAAGCCCAACGATGAGGGTTTTGACGATACGGTAGAAAAGAAAATTAGAGAAGTAGTTCAACAGATAGAAGATTTAGTCCACGGTTTTGATTTTGGTAGCGTAATTATTGCTTATTGGAAAGGATATCGTTTGGATGATGACGATTTAAAAAATGCTGCATTGCAGTGGTTGCGAGGAGAATTTAATACTAAGACTGAAGCAAAAACGGCTTTGGGAGTACGAGTAATTATCGACGATGAAAGTTGGTATGACTACGTTAAGTTATTAGCCAAATTTGTTGCGGAAATTGGCTACAAAGGGCTTTTGGTTTTGTTAGATGAAGCAGTACATTTATATCAAATTTCTCCTACAGCAAGTCGCCAGAAAAACTACAGTAGACTGCTAGCAATTTTCAATGATGTAATGCAGTGTAAAGCCGAACATCTTGGGGTGATTGTGGGTGGAACGGTGAAGTTTTTAGAAGATCCAAATCGGGGATTATTTTCCGATTCAGCTTGGCGAAGACGTACTAAAGAAAGTCGTTTTGTTGCAAAAGCTGGAGTACAGGAATATAACGGCCCAGCAATCAAACTTAATCCTTTGAGTGAGTCAGAAATTTTGAATTTATTAGATAAATTAGCTGACATTCACGCGCTTAACTACAATTATCAAAAAGCTTTAAATAAAACTGATTTGAAAGAGTTTGTCACAGAGATTGTTAACCGTTTGGGGGCTGAAGCTTTACTGACTCCCGGCGAAATTGTCCGCGATTTTATTAGCATCCTAAATATCTTGCATCAAAACCCGCAAATGACTTTAAGTCAGATAATTCATGATTCTGAATTTAAGCCCAGTAAGGTAGGTGCAGATACAGAGGTTGATGAAGATGGTGTTGCAGAATTTAGTTTGTAGATTGGGTAATTGGTATTGGGCTATTTAACAAAAACTGAATATTATTTATAACTCTATATGAGAATTTATAAACCTAATTTTTAGTTTAAAAGTATTTTCTATAACAAAAATAGATAATAAATTTGTTCGCTATAGACTTTATTCAAATTTATAGCGAAATAGGATTTTATTGTATAAATGAATAGATTTATATTAAAGAATTTAGAAACCTTTGATGATTGTAAAAAAAAACAATCATGCCTTGAGTAATTATCTTAATTACTCAGCTTATTCGGTAGTCAACACAATTAAAAAGATGTAAGTGTAGACTTTGACTTCGCATAAAAGGTTTAAATACTTGTTACCCAATGCTCAATGCCTATTTTATAACTCGTAATCTCTATGCAACTTGTTCACGGCTTAAATTTTAGGAATTTGCGCGGAGATTTGTTTGGTGGTTTAACTGCTGCAATTGTTGCTTTACCGTTAGCACTAGCGTTTGGGGTTTCAGTTTCACCAGAAGATGGTGCAATTATGGGGCTTTACGGTGCTATTCTCATCGGTTTTTTTGCAGCCTTATTTGGTGGAACCCCATCCCAAATTTCTGGCCCTACAGGTCCGATGACGGTGGTAATGGCAACAGTGTTTGCTACCTTTGTCAACAGAAATCCAGGAACAACAGGTGTGGCGATCGCCTTTACCGTGGTGATGATGGGAGGAGCATTTCAAATCCTTTTCGGATTGCTGCGGTTGGGAAAATATATCACTTTAATTCCTTACACTGTAATTTCCGGCTTTATGTCGGGGATTGGATTTATTATTTTATTTCTGGAAATTGGACCTTTTTTTGGACATCAAGGTTCTGCAAATGTTGTCGAATCGCTGCAAAAATTTTCTGAATATGCCAATAATGCCAATCCCGTCGCTGTGGGATTGTCTATTCTAACGTTAGTTATAGTATTTGGTTCCCCTCAAAAACTAAATCGAATTATTCCCTCACCTTTATTAGCGTTGGTAGTTTGTACGCTAATTTCTGTTTTGATATTTCCCGATAGTGGTATTCCAGTCATCGGGAAAATTCCGATGGGTTTACCCAAACCGCAATTACCTCGATTTGAACTAACTCAAATGCGAGATATGGTAGGTTATGGTTTGATGCTGGCAACTTTGGGATCTATCGATTCGCTATTAACTTCCTTGGTTGCAGACAATATTACTCGCACAAATCATGATTCTGATAAAGAATTAATTGGACAGGGAATCGGTAACTTACTCGCTGGTTTATTCGGGGGATTACCGGGTGCTGGTGCAACAATGCGAACCGTTATAAATATCCGTGCTGGTGGGAAAACTCCGATTTCGGGAATGGTTCACGCAATAGTATTATTAGTAATTGTTTTAGGTGCGGGAAAATTAACAGAAAATATTCCCAATGCAGTTTTAGCAGGTATTTTAATCAAAGTTGGTATAGATATTATCGATTGGAGCTTTATTAAACGCGCTCATAAAATATCAATGAAGGCTACTGGATTAATGTACGCGGTATTATTTATGACGGTTTTTGTTGATTTAATTACTGCTGTAGCCGTCGGTGTATTTTGTGCAAATCTATTAACTATCAAACGTTTAACCGATTTGCAAGCTAAGGAAGTTAGAGCAATAACAACCCCTGATGGAAATCATCGTAAATTGGGTTTAACTGCTTCAGAAGAACAGATTTTAAGCCGAGGGGAAGGTCGTATTTTGTTATTTCACCTTGGCGGCCCAATGAGTTTTGGTGCTGCAAAAGCAATCTCGCAGCAAATGTCGATTGTAGAAAATTATGATGTATTAATTTTAGAATTTAACGAAGTACCTTATCTGGGAGTAACAGCGACTTTAGCTATAGAAAATATTGTCAAAGAAGCATATGAGAAACGGCGAACGGTTTATCTTATAGGGGCTAGCGGCATAGTAGAAGGCAGATTACGACGATTGCCAATTTTACGACGAGTATTATTACAAAATCCAGTAAATACACGTTTGGAAGCGTTAGAAAAAGCAATGAATATTGTTAATCAGCGTCATGTAAACTCGAATGAGGTGTAATGCGCGGGTTATCGCGGTACTCAGTGATATTAATTAAATTGTCGAAAAGTAGGGAATAGGTAACGGGCAACAGGGAACAGGGAAAACTAATAAATAATCTTAGTTACTAATTTACAAATGTTGCGACTCCCTACTCCCTCAACTCTTCTATATTATTTTCCAAAGCTTGAACTAAAATAATTATCATAATATACAGGGTTGAACTAAAAATGTCAGCAAATAAAGTATTTGTATATGCTGAGTATCAAGTATCTATTCCTTTCAATCAAATTGATTGGAAATCCATCAATCTAGAAATGAAAAAATTTCCCGGATTGAAATCCAAAACTTGGTTAAGCGGGATTAAAACCAATACTGTAGGGGGTTTTTATGAATTTGATTCTGTAGAGAACGCACAAAATTATATTGATGGATTATTGATTCCATTCGCTTCGCAAATTAATGGAAATCTTAGTGTCAAAATATTCGATGGCGATATTACTGGAGAGGCTAATATTGGGATGAATTCTCCTTTCTACATCGCTGAGTGAAAAAGGTTTTTTCGTTATTTCTTTGGTAGAGGTATGTAGTAATTATAAAAACAGATTTTTTTCGATTAGATAACAGTCAATTTCGCATATAGTCTTTATTAATAGCTGCATTTTCTATCTGATTACGAAATATATTCAGCATTGATATAATTTCTGCGTGTAACTCTATATACTCCTCTCGATCGGATATCGAATATTCGCCATGTGCAATTTCATTTCTTTTTTTTAAAAGCTTAGTATCTATTAATACGGATTTTGTAGAGTAGGGTGAAAAATCGATTCCCAGAATATGAGTTATTTCTTTAAGAATTTCAGAAGAGAGGTTTGATGCAGTAGAAATTACATCTTCCGGTAGCTTACATCTTTGATTTAATTCGTCTTAAAAAAAATTACAAACAGGTATATATAATGAAGGTTTATTTGTATCTTTTGCCTCTTTGAGCTTTTCTTTCATAGCTAAAGCTAAAAAATTACTCGCAAGTTCTTCATAGGAAAGTTTTTGCATTCTGACATATTCTAGATAGGAATTTGCTGCTAATTTAACAAAACCTTCCCAGTGAGCGTAAAGAAGGCATATCCCACTCCGAATTAATGCTTTGTGCTTTGAAGAAGAAAAAGTTTTAGTTTCTATCAAAGATTTAACTTCTGAAAGCTCTTTTTTTCGCCAAATTAGATCCTTTGACAGCTTATCATTCAGTTCCTCAGCAGTTCTAACCTTCATTAGGGAGAAAATACCTCTCTACCAAGAGGAATAAGATGACGTAAACGTCTCGCAGCATTTTTCCCTGCTCCCGACGATTCTTGATAAGTTGAATTTGACCAAATAGTTTTGATCTGAGAAACTATTTGTGTTTTTTGAGGTGGATTTTGATAATGGTATCCAATTCCTAATGCTATTACTTCATATGCTGATAATAAAAAGCCTCCAAGAAATCTATCTTGCTCACGCTTGTATCTCTTAAAGCTATCATCACCCAAAGCTTCATTCAGAACATCAAAGGTTGTTTTAAAAGCTTTCTCTATATGGCTATAATCTAATTCTTTACTAATAGCCATTTGACGAATTCCGTCTGTAAGAAAAACGCTGACATCTCCCCTCAACTGCTTAATACTTCCTTCATCTTTATCAAAAAGAAGGATAAAACGTAATACTAATTCCATATCGTACTGCTCTTCATAAAGCTTGTCGCTGAGAGCTATACAACTTATAAATGATTCATGATCGGCAAGCGATCGCATCAATTCATATAAATCTTTATTTAACATCAAAAGGATACAGTTTCTTACTTCTTGAGGTGTAGCAATTGCTCCTCCTGTATTCAATCGCTGAAATAGTTCATATTTAACCATTTCATCACTTTCTTTTTCAACGATATTGACTGCAATTTTTGCTCGCTTAATCAATAAACGTTGTGCTTGGTTAAAAGAATTGTCTTTATCATTTGGATCGTCCCACTTTTTGCCTTCTAAAGAAGGTAAGTAGGTAGTTTTTTGTAAGGCTACACTTGATTTATTTTGCTGTTGCTCCTCTGTTTTTAAAATACCTACGAATTCATATATAGTTGACAATCTTTGAACACCATCAACAACATCCCAAACACCATCATCTCTTTGGCTGACAAAAATTGGTGGGATTGGTATTCCTAAAAGAATTGACTCTATAAAAGTTGATTTTTGATGGTCAGACCAACGAAAAAACCTTTGAAAATCGGGATGAATATCAATCTCATCATTTTGATAAAGGCTAATCCACTCACCAATAGACATTGAGTATCCATCTGTACGAATTTCTTGCCTTGTTTTGTCAATTTCTTCTTGCAGGGGCATGATTTCAAATGTTTTAAAATGCTATTTGTACAACTACTACTTCTTAAGAGTGATATTTAACTATTCTATCGCTAACAAAAGAAAGTTTAGCTAATATCTGATTGGCTGCTAAAAGAACTTAGCGATTGGTTAGAATTACCCGTTCAACATCAATTTTTACCCTTACTTAAATCGAATTAGTGGACTGAGACTTTGCCACAAGTCCTATGCTGCAAGAATCCACACTTTTTCTGAACGAGCTAAAATTAAAGCAGGGTTTAAGACTGTGGAATTTCTGTATAAAAAACATGAAAAGTGATTTAGGTTCCCGCTACTCTATTCAAAAGCAACTTGGCAAAAAACCAGGAAGATACACCTATTTAGCGCTTGACGAAGAAACTCAAAATTTAGTCGTCGTCAAATTGCTCAAACTCGATCGCGATTTTGAATGGGATAGCTTAAAACTGTTTGAGAGAGAAGCACAAATTTTAAAAAATCTATCTCATCCTGCAATTCCGGAATATCTCGATTATTTTGACGTTGATTCACCTGACACTAAGGGTTTTGCTTTAGTTCAAAGCTACATCGATGCAACCTCTTTAGAAGAACAAGTTTCAAACGGACGCACTTTCGACGAAGCACAATTAAAAGAAATTGCCGAGAATATTTTAAATATCTTAATTCATTTACATCAACGCAAACCTTCGATTATTCATAGAGATATCAAACCCAGCAATATTTTACTAACAAACCGTTCTGGGAATAGCGCTGGTGAAGTTTATTTAGTGGATTTCGGTTCGGTACAAAATATTACCGTTGTGGAAAATGGTACTTTAACTGTTGTAGGAACTTACGGTTATATGTCACCAGAACATTTTGGTGGGCGTGCTGTTCCCACTTCCGATTTATATAGTCTGGGAGCAACTTTAATTTATCTGGCAACCGGAATTCATCCAGCAGATTTCCCTCAAAAAGATTTACAAATTCAGTTTGAAGATAAAACCCAATTAAGTCCGTATTTTACAGCTTGGTTGAAAAAGGTATTAGAACCCAGTCAAGAAAAAAGATTTAACTCGGCACAAATAGCATTAGAAACATTACAAAACCCAGAGCCAGTAGTTAATCTCAGCTTTGCAAATCATCTTGCGATTAAACCAGTTGATACCAAAATTTTATTCCATAAAAATGCTGAAAAAGTCGAAATTATTAAGCCCGAAGCTGGATGGAATTTTACTTCGTTAGGAAAATTAACCCACAACATAGTATCTACTTTTATTGGACTATTTGTTGTCATGATTTTGTGGGATATACCGCTGATTGGATGGATTTTTTCGCTAATGCTTGTTTGCTCAGGAGCTATTAATTGGGTAAAATTTATCTTTGAATTATTTGGAAGAACTCGATTAGTTATTAATCAAAAGAAAATTTATTTGAGCTATGAACTTTTCGGTGCAAAATACGAGAGAACCAAACCATCTTTCCGCAAAAATATACTTAAGCTGGAATACATTAATTCTTTTATTCAACAGAAACAAAATTCAAGAGGAAATATCTCATACAAAGAAGTTTCACCCGCAATCATTATTTGGGCTGGGAATAAACAATATAAACTTACCGGAATCACTCAAACGGAAGTAGATTGGCTGATTAAAGAACTTAGCGATTCGTTAAAATTACCCTTTCAACGTCGAGTAGTACCTATCGTTAAATCTGATTAATTTTAGAAATCTTCTTTACCTCTACTGCCTACTGCCTAAGTAGGTGAGCGTAATTAAACATAACTGTGTTTTGTCCGCAGCGTTCACGTTCACGAAGTATGCCCGTTAGCGCAGCGTGTCCGTAGGACATAGGTAAGAGTGTTCCCTACACCGGGAATGGAGGCACGACGACGCAATCCCAGCCGTTTCGAGCAAATTACTTTTCGTTACATAGTTGGTTTTATTTCTGCCGACTTACTTATTCCCTACTGCCTATTCCCTACGGCTATTTCTTATGGAAGATATATCCTATTTCCATGATCAAGGCGATCGCTCAGATGATACTATGGCATCAAAATACGAAAACAGGGATAAATTAAGATGCTTGCAGGTAACGATTCTTTACTCAGTAAGAATGGTTCTGCTTTAGAAAGTCGCGATCCTTTGACTGGTGGCATTACTTTTACCGATACAGACGGTATTAATAATATCTTAAAGGTAACAAGCATTGGAGAAGTAACCGTTCCCACTACCATTACTACAGTTGATGTGGGAGTTGAAGTACAGGCTGCAACTGCTGCCGAAGCTCAACAGCAAGCAGCTCGGCAGACAGCAAATGTAGTGGAAGTACTAGAAAGCTTGGATGCTCAAGAACTTGAAACCACCTCAGTTCAATTGTTTCCAATCTATAGCTTTGAAGACGATACCAGAACATTAACTGGCTTTGAAGCCCGCAACACGCTTTCCTTTGAGTTGCCAAATGAAGAAGCCGGAGCCGCTATAGATGCAGCTATTGAAGCAGGTGCAAATGTGGTGCAAAATATCAGCTTCTCAGCCTCAGATGAAGCATTGCAACAGGCACGTTTACAGGCACTTACTCAAGCCGTGGAACAAGCTCTAATCGAGGCTCAGACTGTCTTTGATACTTTAAATTTAGTTTCCCAAGAAATTGTTGGCATTGAGATTTTATCACTTGGTGCCTCAAATCCTTTTCCTCAACCCCTCTTTGAGGCAAGCGTAGCAAGTGATGCAACAACTCCGATACTTGGCAGTTCCCAAACAGTAGAAGCGAGCGTTGCTTTGGATATTCTTTATGCTCCTGTTTCCGTATGAGAAGTTGAGAATTGAGCTTTGGGGATTGGGAATTGGGAATTGGGAATTGGTAATTGGTAATTTCTCCCCCATCTCCCCATCCCCCTACCACGGCAACCGGCTACCATCCCAGGAGAAAAACTCGCCGCTATCTTCTGGTTTCAAGTTTGCAATTACACCGAGCAATAACTTAACCGTATGCTTGATGGGGAATAACTTTTCTGGGGGTACGTTGCGTTGAAAGGGTTGTGAAAGATTGGTGTCTGTAGTGCCGGGATGCAAGGTAACGACAATGGTTTTAGGGCATCTTCGGCTATATTCGATTGCCGTAGTTCTCATGAACATATTAAGTGCTGCTTTCGATGCTCGATATCCGTACCATCCACCCAAACGGTTATCGCCGATACTGCCTATCTTCGCAGAAATACAGGCAAAAATATTTTTTTCTTGATGTTTAAATAAAGGCTGTAGGTGTTTGGCTAATAAAATTCCTCCGATACTATTTACCTGGAAATAGCGCATCAATTGTTCGGGATTAATTTGCCGCAGGCTTTTTTCGGGTTGCATTTCACCTTCATGTAAAATTCCCACGCAGTTGATTACTAAATGCAGCTTGTCTGTTTGTGCGCTTATCTTTTCTACTGCTGCGGATATTTGTAACTCTTGAGTAATATCCATTGAAAGACAAACTAATTTTTGAGAATATTCGCTTTGCAATGAAAATAATTCGTTAGCATTGGCAGCATTGCGATAGGTAGCGTAAATTTTAGTAATACTATTATCTTGCAATAAAGCTTTGACAAAACCCAAACCAATCCCTTGGCTAGCACCGACAATTAAAGCATTTGCGTGATTAATTTCTTCGATTACTGACATTATCTATAAGAATCCGTTTTGATATTTAGATTAACTGTTGAGTTTAGGAATTGGGAATTGGTAATTGGTAATTGGGAATTGGGAATTGGTAATTGGTAATTGTTAAGAGTTAAGAGTTAATAATATTAAATTTTCCCCATCTCCCCATCCCCCATCCTAATCCTTACTCCAACACTGTACGCAAAAAGAAAACACGGATACTACTCCTACAACTTCAATTGCGACTTGAAAAGGTGTGGGGCTTAAAGAAAAACCCCAAATTGAAAGTAAAGTTCCCATGATAACGGTGGATATACGGAGAACTTCTTCTTTAATATTTATCGCTAACCAAATAATTGCAAAGCCGATTGTCAGGAATAAGAAGTAAGTCATTATCTAATAAAAAAAGTAAGATTAAGTAGTAGATAATTATAGTTTACGCTACTGACTTTTCGGTTTATAGCGGTTTATAAGCAATGCGGGTGCTTAAAATAAAATAAGTAAAAATGCCCTTATTACAAACAAAAAAGTATCATGATGGTGTTAGTTTTATATCCCATTTATATATCAATAATTTTATAATTTATCCAAGCTTCCCAAAATATATAGATTGATAGCATTCCTAAGAAGATACGCAGTACAAGACTTACAGTAGAATCTGGTAGCTTTGGCAATGTACGAGTACTTATCTGCGCTCCTAAAATACCGCCACAAGCTAAAACTATACCTGGAATAAACAAAATATTTCCTTTTAATGTGTGTCCGATACAGGCAACTAAAGCTGTGATGACAATAACACCAAGACTTGTTTGGATAGCTACTTTAATTTCTTCTTTTAAAAGCAACATTTGCATCGGCACCATAATTGTACCGCCACCCAAACCAAATAAACCGGCTAAAACTCCGGCCGAGCCTCCGGTACCAATTCTAGAAACCACAGGGTTAAATAGTAATACTTCTGTATTCTCTACTTCCACAGCAGCTAATTGCTTGCGTAAGTCAATAAGATAAATATTAGCCAGTAGTATAATTCCGAAGGTAAAAAGGATGATATGGGGAGGAATTTGGTTAGCAAAATATACTCCAACTCCGGTAGTTAAAAAGGCTGGAATTCCTAAATAAATGATTTTTTTCCAATCTAAGTAACCCATCAACCAATTCTGTACGCTTCCAGAAATTGCAGTAATTACAATAAAAAGGCTACTTGTGGCGATCGCCTGAACGGGTGTATAACCTAATGTAACCATCAACGGAATTGTCAGAATACCGCCACCGATTCCCAATAATCCGGATATCATTCCGCTAATTAAGCCACCAACTGCCAAAATCAACCACACAAAATCAATCATAATTAAGTATTTTCTCAGTATTTTGTAAAATATTTGCTAAAAATGTTGTTCTAAAACTCCCTACTCCCTAACCTTCTACCGTTACTGGATGACTAACAACACCTCCATAAAGCAATCCTTTGTCATTCCAAGGAACTGTTAAAGGCTGAGTGTTGCCTAAATTATCTGTAGCGCGAGCTTGCAAAGAATATTCCCCCGGAGTTGGGTTCCAATCAACGTCCCAACGCACCCATGCAAAGGGTAAATTTGGTTCTCGCAATCGTGCCCTTTGCCAAGTTTTACCTTGATCTAAACTAACTTCCACGCGGACAATTTTTCCTTTTCCAGACCACGAACGTCCCCGCAGCAGGTAAGGTTTAGCACTAAGTGTCGCAGCCCAAGCCAATTCAAAAGCGCTCTTAACGTTTTGGGAAGTAATTAATTTACCTTCCGGTGGATAGTCTGAGCCTCGGAGAAATGCTTGCTTAGTAATCCATTCGCTATATATAGGTGCAGAAGAAACTTCTATTTGCTCAATCCATTTAACATTGGCGTTTCCAGCCCATCCAGGAAATATGGCTCGACATGGGCTACCGTGATCTATGGGTAGGGGTTCGCCGTTCATTGCATACACTATCAGCGAATTATCCATTTTGGCTTTGGCAATTGGCACTACAAAGCTGTATTTAGATTTCGTTCCCTTTGAATCGAGTGAATCTATATCTGTACCTTGAATTTTTACATCTACGGCATTTTTATTCAGCCCAGCCCGCTCTAATAATAAGCCAAGCGGTACCCCAGTCCATTCAGCGACACCAATAGCACCCAGCCTCCAACGGGTTCCAGAAAAAGGCTTGTTGTAAACTTCTTCAAAGAATATTCGACCATTAGCAGCGCACTCTATGGCACTAGTAACAGAAATTGACGGCATTCCAAGAATGTCATCGTAAGTAAACTCTTGGGGTGTATCAATACCCGTACCCTCAACTCGCAAACGCCAAGTAGAAAGGTCAATTGCCTTTGGTTTACTGCGATTATGGACGTAAAACCAATCATTAGGAACTATATAACCGCGTCCATACATTGCTTCCCAGTTCATCTCTAACGAGCCACTGGTGTGAGAAATATATCCTGGTGGCAATGGCTTAATGATTTTACTGCCGTTACTTTTAACGCTAGTTTTTTGCTGACTTCGAGCAGATGCAGGTATAGCCAACCCCCCAATAGCTGTTCCTCCTACAATACTGGCTAAAATTTGTAGAAAACGCTTGCGAGATAAACCATTATTTCTGCTTTCTTGCCAGATGTATTCATCAACCCTTGCTTGCAAATAATCATCTTGATCAAAGTCGTTGTTGCTCAAGCTATTATCCCCAAAAAAAATTTGTTTGTAGTAGCGCTTCAGCGCATCTTATCGGAAGCGCTGAAGCGCTACTACAAACCTTATCATTGTTACTAACTCCTAACTCCTAACTCTCTATCACCGTCCAAACACCTGTAGCTTCATCCTGTTGGTAAGAAGATAGATAGTGTTCGGCTTTATTTTGAGCAATCTCTGAAATCGCAGATAAAAAGCGATCGCAATCGTCAAAAGTATTGTATACGGCGAAGCTGGCTCGAATAATGGTCGGAATATTGCGGGTAATTCCTCTGTCAACTTCGGCAGCTATTTCTAAATCTCGTTGATCGGAAATGTTCTTCAGCTTGCGGATATATTCATAAGTACAGAAAGCCCCAGCCCGCACTCCAATTCCGTATTCCTGCGCTAGGATTTCCGCTACCAAACGTCCATCAAATCCATCAATATCAAAGGGTATTACGTGGGCAATGTCCTCACCTGTAATATGTACCTTGACATCGGGAATCTGGCGCAGTCTGGTAAATGTGTACTCAACCAAAGAATGCTCGTAGTTGGCAATACGCTTGCGTCCGAGTGATTCGATAATATGAATCGCTTTAGCAATGGCGATCGCACCCATTGCGTTGGGTGTTCCGGGGTCGTGCGCTCTTTCGGTATAAAAACGCTTTATTTCTAAGTTTCTTGTTATGTAAGGTAAATTACCGCCACCGATTTGGTAAGGGTAGCAATCATCAAAAAATTCTTTTGGTCCTAATAAAACTCCAGTTCCATAGGGAGCATACATTTTGTGTCCTGAAAAAGCCACAAAATCTAAATGACATGGGTCATCATCGGGACGCATATCTACTTTTTCGTGCTGAATCAATTGACACACATCAGCAAACATTTTCGCACCGTACCGATGTGCTAAAGCTGCCAGTTCGTAGATAGGTGGTCTGTACCCTGTAATTGTCGAAGCACCAGTCATTGTCAGCAACTTAATTCGTTCGTTTTCTGGTTTTTGCTGATGTGCTTTGAGGATATTCTCGATTTCAGCTAAATCAACGCTTCCATCTGGTTGGGTTCTATACTGAACTACCTCGTCTCTAGTTACCCAAGGAAGTAAGTTTGAAGAATGCTCGATATCGGAGACTAAGATTTTTCCAGCTCTTTTTGCCCAAAGCGTTGCTGCTCCATTGATGGCTTCGGTGGTATTCTTGGAAAAAATTACATAGTTGTTAGCGCTGGAGTTAACAAAATCCCGGATAACGTCTCGACTCGAATCGTATTCTTGGGTAGTAATAATAGATTTCTGCCCAGAGCCTCGATGCACGCTACCGTAAGAATCCAGCTTGTCATCAATATACTGCTTGAGTTGGGCAAAGGGATTGGTTGTAGCTCCGTTATCTAAATTGACGTAGTTAACATAATTTCCGTCTAAAGTTTTTACTCTAAAAAATAAAGATTCTAAATTAAATAGCGGTCTAATTTCCCGCTCCCAAAAATTATCAATATCGCGATCGTTACGCAATGGCAAACTAACTACTTCTTGCAAAACTTTCTCATTCAATGCAAGGACTTCTGCCATTTCTATTACCCCGTTAATTATTGTTTTTTCACAAGCTTTACTCTCACCACCGTCAAGAAAAGTGCTATAATATCACTTCTTATTACTAATATGGTGTTCAACAATACTTATTCGCTAGTTGAATTCTTTGAGTATGAAATGATTCTTTAACAATTCAACCAAAGATGTAACCGAAATTATATTGAATTATCTTAAATAAATGTATCTATAATTACAACGTTAGTTATAATACAAAGGTTTGATTAAGTTTTTTTGAAATAAAATAAATTAACGATTTAAAAAAAAAGCAACTAAGAATAGGCTGTTTTGATTAATTATGGCTAATTTAAGCTTATATCTGAGTTTTATTATTTAGGTAAAAGTATAAAATTATCATAAATAATGCATGTCTTACGTATATTAACTTAAAATAAGATCGTTAGCTTTGAACTTAATCTATTCAGGTATTTTACGTAAATGTGTCCGTTTATTGACTTTTATCGCATCACATAAATTGATTTTTACCTGTAAAACAAAAGCGGCAAATATCTTAAAAGCTTTGAAATCACTACTATTCAGCAGACAGTCATAAAAGCATCCACCTAATGTACTAAAGAGTACATTATTCGCATATTAAATTAGGTGTATATTAAAATATAACTTAGGAAGGATGAAATTTTGCTCATTGTTGTTTTTATGCTGATTTCTTCGTAATGCATAGAGACTTGCTGCCGAGATTAATACCTCGAATACTTCATACTTATAGTTTCTGCCCAAGCTTGAAGGAAAATAAATTTTATTTTCTCGTAATTTAACTTGGGGGGAATAATTGCACCATCTTCAAAAGACTTTGCCTAAGTGCTTACCCAGACTATATTTAACAATTTTATAAATCTTAAATGGTAAATGTTATTCCCAAGACATTTTTGGGAAATATAAGACTGACACCTAAATAGTTGAGTAATTACGTAAAAACATTAGTTATTACTACCACATTGCCGCTTTAGGATAGGCTCCCTATAAGGAAGCAATCCCAAAATTGCCCGTTCAACAATGACTAAGATGCGGCTCATCGCTTGTAATAACGCGATCGCCAAAGTTATGCGTAAATTCAAACTTTCATTTCAAAAATATAAGTAATTATGACTAAATCAAAAGTTTCAGAAAATACAAGTAATACTTTGAACCTTCCCTTGGAGCGTGAAGGATTTTTCAGCACCTTAATTCGCGAATTATCTGGTACGTTGCAGGATTTGGTTGGCTTAGAAGAAGCTTCTGGGTTTATCAGCGTCGTAGGGCAAACTATGGGCGGACAAATTAACCAGGAATATAAATCAGCCCTTAAATTATCCAATCTTTCTCGCGAGCAAATTGCTGAGGTTTTAGTTGATTTAAAAAAACGCATTCAAGGTGATTTTTATATCATCGAGCAAAGTGATGAAAAGATTGTTTTTGGCAACCATGTTTGTCCTTTTGGTGAAAAAGTTCTCGATCGCCCCTCAATGTGTATGATGACTTCTAACGTCTTTGGTTCGATAGCTGCCGATAATCTTGGTTATGCCAAAGTTGAGTTGCAAGAAACTATCGCTAATGGTGATTCTGGATGCAGAGTTGTAGTTTATTTAGAACATACAGAAGAAGCCGAAGAAGCCGTTGGGAGAGAATATTTTAAGGGATAAAAAATAGCTTTTTTAATAGGGTAACAGTAAACAGGGAATAGGCAACAGGGAAGAAGAAATATTAGTAAAGGGTAATAATAGGAGCAAGCCTTTTCATAAATTGGGCTATTTAGCCTTTTACAAATGTCAGTATAAATAGTTATTTTTTTGATTGAATTGACTTTTAATGACATGATTATTTGGATTTAAACTCAATTAGTTAATAAGAGAAGAAAATGTTAAAAGATAAAATTTCAATAACTCCCGAACAGTTTGTTGAGCTTGCCCGTGTTTTGCCAGAACCGATGTTACTCCTCAACAGCGAGGGTGAAATTTTAGCTAGCAATAAAGCTGTAACTAAAATGCTGGGTTTAGCTTATAAAAAACTACAAAATAAAATGCTTTTTGATGTAGTAGCAGAGCCATTGAATAAAGTTATTCAGTATTTACAAGCTTGTTCAAGAAGTCGGCAAATGGTTCTTGGGTGTTTGTCGTTTTATCAAGATGACGGACAAACTTCAATGTGTTGTCGTTGTGAAGGCGCACTGTTTCAACCGTCTTCTCCCCATTCTAATGCTACAATTCTTTTACGTTTAAAAAGTCGCTCTTTAGCAAGTAATAACTTTCTTTTACTGAATAAAAAAATCGACGAGTCGATGGCAGAAATTGCCTTACGACAATCAGAAGCTTTGTTGCGACAAAAAGCAAAAGATTTAGAAGAAACTCTTGACGAACTCAAACGCACGCAGTCAAAACTAGTTCATAGCGAAAAAATGTCTGCTCTCGGTAGAATGGTTGCAGGTATTGCCCATGAAATAAATAATCCCGTCAGCTTTATTTATGGCAATATTGTTCCTGCAAGTTTATACGCTCAAGATTTAATTAGAATTATTGAACTTTATCAAAAACACTATTCCAAACCCCCAAAAGAAATCGAAGCAGAAATCGAAGCGGTTGAACTAGATTTTATCAAACAAGACTTTGTTCAATTGCTTGATTCAATGCAGCATGGTACAGAAAGAATCAAAGAAATAGTTATATCGCTGCGGAATTTCTCCCGAGTTGATGAAGCTGAATTCAAAAAGGTAGATATCCATCAAGGTATTGATAGTACCCTGCTAATTTTACACAATCGCTTGAAATTGAAATCCAATCATCATGAAATTGAGGTAATTAAAGATTATTCTTCTTTACCCAAAATTGATTGTTATGCCGGACAATTGAATCAGGTTTTTATGAATATTTTGGCTAATGCTATTGATGCATTAGAAGATGAAGTAAAGAAAAATCAAAATTTTATCCCTCATATTCTTATTTCTACAGAATTATCTGACAAAAGCAATATTGTAATTCGCATTGCTGATAACGGTTCGGGAATTCCATTATCAATTCAGTCTAAACTATTCGATCCTTTCTTTACAACCAAAGAAGTTGGTAAAGGTACGGGATTGGGTTTATCTATTAGCCATCAAATTATTGTAGATAAACATCACGGTAAATTATCTTATCTATCTTCACGAGGAAATGGTACAGAATTTATTATTGAAATTCCCATTTGTCAAAAGTAATTAAAGGTTCGTAGTAGCGCTTCAGCGCCTCCGGATTCCAGAGGCGCTGAAGCGCTACTACGAACTATCAATTAATATCTAAACCATCACAGCTTGTTTTCGCAAACTTTCTACTGTAGAAACAAAATGTTCTGCAACTTGATTAATTTCTTCAACTGTATTAAATCTTCCGATACCAAAACGCACGGAAGCATAAGCTAATTTTTCGGAATGACCTAATGCTGTTAAAACGTGTGAAGGTGCCGTACTTATTGACGAACAAGCTGAACCAGAGGAAACTGCCATTATCGGCTGCAATCCTAACAATAATGCCGAACCATCAACCCCCTCAACGCTAATATTCAAATTTCCCGCTAATCTTTTATTAAGATGTCCGTTAAGATGAATTCCTTTTAATTGCGAAATCTGTTCCCACAAGCTTTGCCTTAATTGAGCTAAAAATTCGTTTTCTGTAGCTTGAGTTTCTAAGGAAATTTCTACCGCTTTACCGAATCCGACTATTTGCGGTGTATATAATGTACCCGACCGTATATTTCGTTCCTGTCCGCCGCCATGTTGCTGGGAAGCTAGTTTAACTCTGGGGTTGCGCCGACGCACGTACAAAGCTCCGATTCCTTTAGCACCGTAGACTTTATGTGCTGTTAATGACATCAAGTCAATATTCATCGCTTGTACGTCTAAGGGTATTTTACCGATCGCCTGAGCGCTATCTGAATGGAAAATGATATCGCGTTCCCTACACATTGCACCAATTTCTGCCAGCGGTTGCAAAACCCCGATTTCGTTATTTGCAGCCATGACTGAAACTAGGATAGTATCATCGCGAAAGGCTTTTTCTAACTCTTTAAGATTAATAATGCCATCTTTTTGTACGGGAAGAAAAGTAATTTCAAAACCGAGAGTTTTTAAATAATTACAAGGATCTATGACTGCACTATGTTCGGTTTGTACGGTAATAATATGCTGCCCTTGAGAAAAATAAGCTTCTGCAACACCTTTAATAGCTAAATTATTGGCTTCCGTCGCACCGCTGGTAAAAATGATTTCTTCGGGAGTTGCGTTAATAGCTACTGCAATTGTTTCTCGTGCTTTTTTTACAGCAGCTTCCGCTTCCCAACCGTAAATATGACTAATACTTGAAGGATTACCAAAGTGTTGGGTGAAGTAAGGTAGCATTGCATTCAATACTCTTTCATCAACGGGTGTTGTGGAGTGGCAATCTAGGTAGATGGGACGTTGAGACATGGTTGCTAGTGGGGAGAGGGGGAGACAAGGAGATGGAGAGAGGGGGAGATGGGGAGATGGGGAGATGGGGACAAGGAGATTTTTAAGCTTTAACCTTAGTAACTCCTAACTCCTAACTCCTAACTCCTAACTGTTCACTGCTCATTGATAATACTGCTTAATTTTTTCAGAATACTCAAAACTTGATATAGTTCGTTTTGTCTTCTAAATAATGTAAATTCATCAGACATTGCGTAAACGGGTTTATCTTGGATTGTTAGTTTCAAGAAAGTAAAATGGCTGCCATTTGTTACCAATCCAAATACAGGTTTTTCCTTATTGGGATTATTTAGCATATAAGTCAATGCTTGGGGTATGGCTTCTAACAAAGAAAAACTTGCTTTTTTAGATTCAACTACCAATAACCATAATTGTTGTTGAACTACTAAAACATCTATTCTACCTCTGACAATTTCATCTTTATCTTGTACGGCAAGTTCGATAGATTTTTCAGTTGCTAGATAAAAAGGATTGTTATAGAAACTAGCTAAATCTAATAAGGGAGATAAAACCACCATTTTCACCGCATTTTCTAAAAATGGTGGCTGCATTATTAAATGTAAGAAGTTAGCTTTGACTCTATCTAAAAATTTTTTTTCTAAATCATTGATCTCAGGTAAATTTTGCAACCATTCGGAAAAAAAATCTTCGCTATCTGATTTATGTAATTTAAAATTTTCTTCTAGATAAGCAACATTTATATTTTGAGCTTGGATAATTTGAACCATAGTTTATTTACACAAGCAATTTTATCTATAATAACCGAAAAATAACTTCTTAATAACTGTAGTTCTAGCCAATATATCGTGACATCCTTATTTTTTAGAAGTAAACATAATCAGCAAGAGTAATTTTGTACAAGAAGCATGAGGAGATTGTGAAGAGGAGTTAGGAGTTATTAATAATGGCTCATCATTACATAGTATGCTAAATCATAAGTAATAAACCGCTGTAATACTTGCTGGGCAAAGGCTTTGTCTCTTGTTTACGTCCTTTTTTACTAATATCGTCCTTTTTTTTCTTCTGCCTTCTGCCCTCTGCCTTCTGCCTTTTCACGACTATTTAATTAACATACCAAGTACTGAAGAACCTTAATAATAAACCTTTAATTAATAAGGTTTTTCAGTTCAAAGGGATGTTAATTAAACAGTTGGATTTATAGGTTTGGAACGAACAGAGAAAAGGGAACAGATGAAGAAAATTGGATTCGTAAATTATGTTACTTATTGAAATAGATAATTTTTATTTAATATAAGTTTCAGGATTTTAAACTCAATTTTCAGCATATTAACTACTGAAGAACTATTGATAATTAATTTTTGATAACTGGTTACTAATAACTGCTAAGTGATAACTAATAACTCAATCCTGGGAACTAAATCCAGATTACCGCGTTCTTGTCAGCAAGGAAATATGGGCAAATGTGAAGCTTTATGCAATTCCGAAGGGATCGTACAAGTGTTTTATAAACATTTTTTATACTTAAAGATGAAACCAATAAGCCTATCCTAGAGACTGATGGCATTGTGTATTAATGGTCTTAACATATATGAGATTTGTACAATCCGTAAAAGATTTTACGTAATTTTTAGTTTCATATAATACCATTTTATTTAGTTATACCAGTAAATATGAGAAATAAACCGAACTTACGCGACAATAAGTATTTTAAGCTAGTAAAAGCAGCAATAGTAATTTTGGTGCTTGCAATCAGCTTGCAGTTTACACACGCAATGGCGCAGTCTACTCAATCTGCTCCTGTAGACATTGATGGTAGTGAAGTTTTTCGAGTTGTTAGTACCGAAGGTACTACAGCTAAAGAAAGGGCTGAAATCATCAATAAAATTCTTCAAGAAGCAGTAAACTCTGAAAAGCTACCCCAAGTGAGGGTTGAAAAAGGCGAAAAATATGCAAAAATTTTAGTTGGAGAAAATTCTCAATTCACTGTTACCGATAAAGACGCGGTTTCTGCTGAAAATCCGAATATACAAGCCGAAAATTGGGCAAAGATAATTCGCGAAACAGTTGAGAAAGCCCGAGAAGAAAGGAGTGAAGAGTTTATTAATCGGACATTAATTTTAAGTTTAATACTTGTGGTGCTAACAATTGCACTTCATTTTGCTTTAGGAAAAGTATGGAAAATATTGCAGCGTAATGTTTCCCCACTTGTAACTTCTGTAGGTTCTGCCGATGAAAATCAACAGCAAAGTAGCTTAAATATACTCTTAAAAGCGACCTTATTTTTAGTGCGAACGGCACTTTGGGTAGGTGTAGCTCTTTATATTACCAATTTATTTCCGGTAACGCGGCAATGGAGCTTTGATATTGCCGCTAGTATACAAATTAGCCTGACTTCCCCAATTTTTAAAGACTTCTCAGTTACAGGTATTTTAGTTTTAATTGGTTTATTTCTAGGATTAATTATACTTTCTGGTGCTGTAACTAATATATTGCGATCGCGAATTTTGCGAGTACTGCGAATCAGTCGTGGAGCGCAGGAAGTTATTGCAATTATTTTTAAATATACGTTTATTGGGGTAGGTTCGGTTGTACTGCTGCAAATTTTCGGAGTTGATTTAAGTTCTTTAGCAATCTTAGCTAGTGCCTTGGGTGTAGGTATTGGTTTTGGTTTTCAAGATATTGCTAAAAACTTTGGTAGCGGACTTGTATTATTATTTGAACGACCAATTCAGGTAGGTGATTTTATTGAAGTTGGAAACTATATGGGGAATGTTGAAAGTATCGGTGCCCGCAGTGTAACGATTCGTACTTTAGATAGAGTTTCAATAATTGTACCAAACTCACGTTTTTTGGAAGACGAAGTAATTAATTGGAGTCATCACAATCCCATTTCCCGGATTCATGTACCAATAGGAGTTTCTTATAGTGCTGATGTAAAAGTTGTCAAAAAAGCACTTTTAGAAGCCGGAAAAAATCATCCTGAAGTGCTTTCAGTTCCTCAACCCCAAGTATTATTTACCGGATTTGGTGACAGTTCCTTAGATTTTGAACTATTAGTATGGATAAATGCACCCAGCCATCAAATATCAATTAAAAGCGATTTATGTTTCCGAATTGAAGCAGCTTTGAAAGAATATAAAATTGAAATTCCATTCCCGCAAAGAGACTTACATTTACGCACTGGCGAATTACCCGTCAAACTTTCACCAGAAATAGAACAAGCTTTATTACGAAATTCTGTACAGCAAAATGGGAAAAATGGGAATGGGGCATAGGATTTTAGATTTTAGATTTTGGATTTAAACAGTTAGTACCACCGGAGTTAGGAATTATTTATAAATTAAAAATTCTCCCCCCTCTACCCCCTCTCCTTATCTAATCATGCCCAATTCCCAATCCTAAATTGTCACTGGAGCTTCAATATAAATATTAGGTTCTTGCATGATAAACTCGATACCAAAATTATTCAATTTATAAGAAACCTTTTCATTTGCTAAATTTAATAATTGTTTTTTCAACTCAAGAGAATTTTGGTTTGAACCTAAAAGAAAGAAAGTAATTCTAGCTCTAGTATGTTCTGGTTGTAAATCTGTGTCGGTAGTCAGATCCGTAGTTGTCGCATGAATTTTATCAGAAAGATCGGTGTTCGTTGTCTGAGAAGTTGAGTTTAAATCTTCAAAAACTACTTTTGTGCTATCAGGTTGTACCCCAAAAAGTGATTCCATACTGTCTTCAACTACTTGTCTTACTAAAGCCTGTCCTTTATCAAGTAGCTTTTGATTAAAGTCAAGGTATAGCAACACCATGACTTTTTTTCCACGGGTTACGTTTTCGATTTCTACATTAGCTAATATAGAATTAGGTACAATCATCAAAGTACTTTTACCAGAAGAACGAATTTTTGTAGAACGAAATCCGATAGATTCAACTCTTCCATAAATTTCTGCTCCGTAGCTACTCGATGACGGTAAATGAATATATTCACCTGTAGTAAAAGGTCGATCTAAATATATAACAATAGTACCTAAGAATTGCTCTAAAGTTTTTTGAGCAGCAAAAGCAACTGCTAATCCACCAATTCCCAAACCAGTGATTAAACCAACTAAATTAAATCTATCGTTAGCAAAAACTAAAACAGCAATAAATCCTATAGTCAGATTCACAATAGTTTCAACAATTAATAGTAAATCGTCAGCCTGATAGCCCAATTTACGAATAATAGTAATACCATATGTTCTAATCAATTGCCGAAAAACACCGGAAGCTAAAAAAGCAATGCTGAGGATCACTGCTAATTGCACTACGTTACTTAAAAATTCATAGAAGCCTTTATACTCAGAAATTAGACCTAAAGATAATAAAATTAAGATTGAAGTACCAGCCCATTTTAAAGCTTGACGGTTTGTATAGATTAATTTTTCATAGATATCAGTTACTTGTGGAGGCAAGAAACGGTTAACAGCTACTTTAATTAGTAAGGGAGTGTATCTTCCGATAAACAAAGAAGCAATAACGCATAAAATAAATATTTCTAAGTTACGGATATCTTCTCTTAATACAAAATCAAGTATTTGATTCATAATTTTCATAGTTAACTCTAGATTGTAACGGGCGCATCTACATAGATAGTCGGTTCTTCTATATTGAAATCGATACCGTATCCTTTTAACTTCTGATTAATAGTTTGTGTAGCCACATCAAGTAATTGCCGACGCAATTCCATCGAGACTTTACCAGAACCTAATATAAATAAGCTAACTTGAGCTTGAGTCTTTGGTTCGCTGTTTTTATTTAGAGTTCTAAAATCTATACGAGTACTGCGTGAATCAAGTCCAAAAATATCTTTTGTACTTGTTAAAACAACCTGTTCGATTAATGCTTGTTCTTTGGGTTCAATTTTGCGAGTAAAGTTTAAAGAAAGAATTGAAATTACCTTTTTAGCACCAGAAAAGTTTTCGATACTCATTTGAGTTAGAGAATTATTCGGAATTACTATCACGGTTCCTTTACCCGAAGTACGAATTTTTGTAGAGCGCCAACCAATAGATTCAACTCGCCCAAAAGTACCATCTGGTAAGCCAATATAATCGTCAATATAAAAGGGATGGTCGATATATAATACAACACCACTAAGAAGTTGCTCTATTGTTGTTTTAGACGCGAAAGCAAATGCTACACCACCAATTCCTAAACTAGCTAATAAACTAAATATATTTATATTATGAGTTTGAGCAAAGAAAATAAAGCCAACAAAAATAATGGCTAAGTAAGCTGTATACTTTGCTAAATTTAATAGTTCGCTGTTAGCTTTACGACCGCTTTTTAAAGCAGATTCTAAAATATATTCATCAATATATTTTCCGAAGATGCGAGAAAATAACCAGCAAGCTTCTATAGTTAAAATTAGACTAATGATTTTTTCTATAACTGGATAATCATCGAGTACGGGGACAAATAGGGCAACAATCTCCATAAATCCTAATCCGAAAGCAAGTCCAATTAATTGTTTGTAAGGTAGCAACAATTTTTCCGTTTTCTCACCAGCTTGGGAAGAAACAAACAAATTTAAGCAAGATTTCGCTATTTGAGGAAAGACACGACCAGTAAAAAATGCTATAAAGCTAAATACTGTGACAACAAATGTCAATTGAATTTTGGCACTAAAAAAAATATTATTCGACAACAATTCCATCATCAAAAAATCTCCTGAATTTGAGCTATGAGTGATTAAAGAAAAATCCCAATAATCCCTAAAATCTAAGTCATTGTGTCTCTACAATGTCTCAGCAAGTTCCCGCACTTATTTTAGTTCTCACAAATTATAAAAAAAATAGCTTTGATTTCATAGTGTTTTATACTACCTAAAATAATTGATCGCTGAAAGTATTGAATCAGTATAACGTGGTCTTTAATACATTATTTTTAGATAATCTTACTTTTTGCTACATCGCTATAAATTATTTTCCAAGTACAAAACGTTTTTCTCTGCCATCGATATTATTTACTATTAATACTGAAAAACTTGATATCAGTCAAATTAATTGATACATTTTAAAAGGCACTATTTTAAGTAGCTAACAAAAATCATAGGTAAAAATATCTACTTATGTACAGTGGACAATTTTATGTGTGCCAGGAAAATAGAGTTCATAAATTGCCTGTGATGGGCAATAATTACAGCGTTAAGAAAAAATGTACTTATTACTTATATGCGATACATAAAGGTGAGCGATTATCTAACAACTCACTGCGTGAACGCTTAACGCCAATTGTCAGTTCCCGGCTTATCACCAATCGAGTTAAAGTATTAGGTGCATCAATTAATTACCAACTAAGGTTATAGCATCAAAATTATGAGCGATGCATATAATAGACTCGCACCTTTTATCCAGGAATATATTTACAAGAATAACTGGACGGAATTAAGACCAGTACAAGCTGCCGCTTGCGAAGTAATATTTGATACTGATGCCCATTTATTGGTTGCAGCAGGTACGGCTTCGGGTAAAACAGAAGCTGCTATTTTACCAGTTTTAACCCATTTATACGAAAAACCGTCTAAAACTGTAGGGGCAATTTATATAGGTCCTATTAAAGCATTAATTAACGACCAATTTGAACGTTTGAACGACTTATTAAGAGAAGCCGATATTCCAGTTTCCCATTGGCATGGAGATGTTTCTCAAACTAGAAAAAAACAGCTTTTAAAAAACCCGTCGGGTATTCTGCAAATAACACCAGAATCTTTTGAAAGTTTATTAATTAATAAGCATGAAGATTTAATCCGTCTTTTTGGCGATGTACGTTTTGTAGTCATCGATGAAATTCATGCTTTCATGGGTACCGAAAGAGGTTGTCAAATTCTTTGTCAGTTAGAAAGATTGGCAAATTTAACTAAAAATAAACACCGTAGAATCGGTTTATCGGCAACTTTGGGCGATTATTCTCTTGCGGAAGATTGGCTTAGCTCCGGTACCAATAAATCCGTAATTACGCCAAAAATTGAGGCAGCAAAGCGACAAATTAAACTAGCTTTAGAACACTTTTACGTTCCGGAAAAAGCGGATAATTCAGAAATCACCGATTGCGATAAATATATATTTAATTTAACTCAATCTCGTAAATGTCTTATCTTCGCTAACAATAAATCGCAAACCGAATCTGTCATTGCATCTTTACGTCAAATTGCTGCAAGTGAAAGACAGCCAGATATTTATCACGTCCATCATGGCAGTATATCCGCTTTCCTGCGACAAATCGCCGAAAATGCCATGCGCGAACCCCATCAACCAGCGGTAACGGCTGCAACGTTGACTTTAGAAGTAGGAGTAGATATTGGCTATTTACAGCGAGTCATTCAGTTAGAATCACCTTCTTCTGTAGCAAGTTTTTTGCAACGTTTAGGGCGCAGCGGAAGAAGGGGAGAACCTGCGGATATGCGCTTTGTTTGTCCGGAAAAACAGCCACCTTTAGAAGCACCACTTCCCAAACAAATTCCCTGGCAACTTTTACAGTCAATAGCAATAATTCAACTTTATTTAGAAGACAAATGGATTGAACCTATTGAACCCATAAAATATCCATTGAGTCTGCTTTATCATCAAACTATGAGTATTTTGGCAGCAACAAAAGAAATTTCACCATCTGCTCTTGCCCAAAAGGTTTTTAATTTATCATCTTTTCAATATATCTCTCAAGAAGATTATAAATTATTGCTGCGTTATTTAGTTAGCATCGACCATATTAATAAAACTGAATCAGGTAAACTAATCCTTGGGTTAGCTGGTGAAAAAATAGTCAAGAGATTTCAGTTTTATGCTGTATTTCCTGAAACTATTGAATTTAGCGTTAAACATGATTCAACAGATATCGGTACGATTGTTATAGTGCCTAAAGTAGGCAGTCAATTCGGATTGGCAGGGAAAACCTGGGAAGTTTTAGACGTAGATTTTGCGAAAAAAACAATATTTGTTAAACCAGTAGAAGGTAAAGCCGGTATATTTTGGCGCGGTGGAACTGGTACAATTCATAGCAAAATATTACAACGTATGCGTCGCGTTTTATTAGAAGATACAGAATATGCTTATTTGCAAACAAACGCAAAAATCAGATTACAAGAAGCACGTCAATTAGCTTCAGACTTTGAGTTAGACAAACGCAATATAATTAAACTAGAAAAAGGTAAATGCTGCATTTTCCCTTGGATGGGTACAGTTGCTTACAACACTTTCCAGAGATTATTAAATAATTTTTGTCGAGAGTCATTAGAAATTAAATCTCTTGGTGGAGTCAATCCTTATTTCATCATACTAAAACTAGGAAAAGGTAAATTTGAACAACTCGAACCCGAAATTTTATCTTTGTGCAAACAACGCATAGTTAATGAACATTTAGTAGCAGATGCAGAAGCACCAGAAATACAGAAATACGATAAATTTATTCCTCATCCATTATTAAGAACAGCTTTTGCAACCGATTATTTGAATATGGAAGAAGTTAGACAGCAAGTTGCGCTTTGGTAGGGGGGATGAGGGGATGGAAGATGGGGAGACAAGGGGATGGGGGGATGGGGGGATAATTAGTAATTAACATCTTGCACGATTCTCAACACCGCGTTGGAATAAATTCCCAGGCTCATATATGAAGTCTGATAAATCAGACTGGGCATGGATTTCAGTACGTTTTAACGTACTTTGTATATGAGCCTTGAAATTTATTTCTCTGCGAGAAAGCCTCCGGCTTACAAGGCGGTTATTCAAGCTTAACGAGAATGGTGCAAGATGTAAATTATTAAGTAACTCGTAACTTCTAACAACTAACTCCCATGTACGATTATGTAATTGTTGGTGCAGGCTCTGCTGGTTGCGTATTAGCGAATCGTTTGACAGAAAATTCTCAAATTAAAGTATTACTTTTAGAAGCTGGGAACCCAGATAAATCCCAAAAAATTCATATTCCTGCGGGTTATCCAGATTTATTTAAAACCAAATATGATTGGGCTTTTTATACAGAAAAACAATCTAATCTTAACAATCGTCAGCTTTATTTTCCTCGTGGAAAGGTTTTAGGTGGAAGTAGTTCAATTAACGCCATGATTTATATTCGAGGCAATTCCGATGACTACGATAACTGGCAGAATTTAGGCAATCAAGGATGGAGTAGTAAGGAAGTACTCACATATTTTAAAAAAGCCGAAAATCAATCCAGAGGTGCAAGCGAATATCACGATATAAAAGGACTTCTTCACGCTACCGATTTGCTTTCTCATAATCCTCTTTCTGAGGTTTTTCTCAAAGCAGCCACAGAATTTGGATTAATTCACAACGATGATTTTAATGGAATAGAGCAGGAAGGAGTAGGCTTTTATCAAGTTAATCAAAAAAATCGGCAACGTCACAGTGCCGCTACTGCTTATTTAAAGCCTGTATTATCTAGAAAAAATTTAACTGTCAAAACTAATTCGCAGGTTACACGTATATTATTCGATGGAAAGCAAGTTGTTGGTTTAATTTATCAAAACGAACTTCAAAATAAACTTAAAAACAAAAATATAGAACACGAAGTTAAAATCAACAAAGAACTTATAATAAGTGCCGGAGCAATCAATTCTCCTCAATTATTAATGCTTTCTGGGATTGGTTGTTCTAAACATCTAAAATCATTAAATATCCCAGTATTAATAGATTTACCTGGTGTAGGGCAAAATTTACAAGACCATTTATTTGTACCAATCGCCTATAAATGTACAAAGCCTATTACCTTAGCTAATCTCGAAAAGCCATATAACATTCTCAAGTATTTACTTTTGAAAAAAGGAGCCTTAACTTCAAATATAGCTGAAGCTGGCGGATTTTTAAAAACTTCCAAAAATTTAGATAATGTTAATCTCCAATTACATTTTGTTCCCGGTTGTTTAATAAATCACGGTTTTAGTCATCGTCAAGAACACGGCTTTACTTTATGTCCAACACTTTTATATCCTCAAAGTAAAGGTAAAATTACTCTACGCTCAAACAATCCTTTAGAACCTCCAGTTATTCAACCGGATTTTTTGGCAAAGCAACAAGATTTAGAAATTCTATTAGCAGGTGTAAAAATCAGCCGTAAAATTTTACAGCAACAAGCATTTGATAAATTTAGAGGTGAAGAAATAATACCCGGTTTGCAAATTCAATCAAATGAAGATATTGATACTTTTATTCGCAACACCGCAGAAAGTTTATATCATCCAGTCGGAACTTCTAAAATGGGTAATGACTCAATGTCGGTAGTTAATTCAAAACTACAAGTTCATGGAGTACAAGGATTAAGAGTAGTAGATGCTTCAATAATGCCTAATATTATTGGCGGTAATACAAATGCTCCTACAATTATGATTGCCGAAAAAGCCGCCGATATGATTAAATCAATTATCAATTAACAATTATCAAAATCCGACGGTTCGTAGTAAAGACTTTAGCCCTTGTCTTTCGTTTTAAGACTACTTAATAAAGGGATAAATCGCTTACTACAAACAAAAACAATTAAAATATTTTAAAAATATAGAGACGTAGTAATACCACGTCCCTACAATAGGTTATTTAAGAATTAACTAAAAATTAGCTAAAAATTAACTAAGACTTAGCACCCATTTCTACTACAGCACTACGCATAAAATTAACGCGCTGTTCAAAGTCTAATTGTTTGATGGAATTTACAAAATCATCTGTGTTAGATGGTAATTCATAGTCATCTGGTACTTGAATAACGCTTCCACCTTCCATTCCTTGAGCAAGTCTTAGCCATACATCAAGCTTAGCGCTAGAGCTTAAAGCTGTATATGAACTACTAATATCACTGCTTGCACCAGAAACAATATCCCGTTGTGCTTGCAATTGCTCTTCCTTCGACATTGCCTGGATTTTATCGAATAAAGCTTTAGCAGTTTGCTGTGCAGAATCTTGGTTAACAGGGGTTAAGTTGTCTTTTAGTTCCAAGTAGCCATTCCATAACAAACCTAATTGGGTATCAGCATCAAAGCCGCGAAATTCTTCTAGAGCTTTTCTTGTTTTTTCTTCAGTTGTAAAAGTCATGAATTTATCCTATGAGAAAGATGAATTATCAATAATTGCGTTCTCTTACATATTTAATAAATTGATAACTCGGAATTAACCCTGCTTGGGACATAAATAGGTATTATGGCTTAGGGCAGATGCAAAGTATAGGTTCTTACCAAAGTCGTATTTAGCAAGTCGTAATTTTCATCAATTAATTTACTTTTTTGATTGAAATCCAAACTAGTTAAAGAAAAACTGTAATAGTAAGATAATTTCATCTACCAATAGACATAACTAGTTTTTTAATATACTGTTGCTAAAGATTGATTTTGATACGCTAGGAGTATTGAAGTAATGGGCTTTATTTATTTATGCACTGGTTACTGACCGGACCATTGACTGTAGAAAAAATAACAGTTCGCATTCCAGATTTGCCAGCATCCTTAAAAGGTATCCGTATAGTGCAAATGACAGATTTTCACTATGACGGCTTACGTTTATCAGAGAAAATGTTAGAGAAAGCCATAATTTCTAGCAACGAAGCGGAACCAGATATAGTAGTTCTGACTGGCGATTATGTAACTGATGACCCAAATCCGATCAATAAATTAGTCTTTCAACTCAAGCATTTACAAAGTCGCTGCGGCACCTATGCAGTGCTTGGCAATCACGATCTACATTACGCTCACTCAAAAGCAAAAATTACATCTGCTTTTACCAGAGTTGGAATTGAAGTACTGGAAAACGAAATTGCTTATCCGTTTGGAAAAGAATTACCATTAGTGGGGCTTGGTGAATATTGGTCTGCTGATTTTAAGCCAAAATTAGTCATGAATCAGTTAAATCCAGCAAAACCGCGCATAGTTTTATCTCACAATCCCGATACTGCCAATATCCTGCGGCAATGGCGAGTAGACTTACAGTTATCCGGTCATACTCATGGTGGTCATATTGTAATCCCCGGTATTGGCCCTGCGATCGCAACTTATAGCAATATTGTTCGCAGTATGCCCAGAAAACTGCGGCGTAAGATGCCATTAGTAAAAACAGAATTTTTTAAAGTAGTCAGAAATTGGCAATGGGCAAAAGGATTTCACCAAATCGGAACCAATCAACTATACGTTAATCGTGGCTTAGGAACTTATCTACCGGGAAGGCTCTTTTGTAACCCAGAAGTCACCGTTATTACTTTGGAATGAAGGGATGGGGAGATGGGGGGATGGGGAGATTGGGGGACAAGGAGAGGGGCTAGACGGGGTAGAGGGGGTAGAGGGAGTAGAAAAATATTCCAAATTCTTAATTCCTAGCTTCTAACTCCTAACTCCTAACTCTTTTAATCCAAAATCCAGTCTTCGCAGCGTGTCGGCAAGGACATAATCCAAAATCTAATAACTCCTAACTCCTAACACCTAACACCTAACACCTAACAGTTCACTGCTCACTGATAACTGGTGATAGACTAAAAGCGCTGGTACAAAAAGCAATTTTAGCCCTATGCATTGGTTGTTAACTGGTCCTTTAAGTGTAGAAAAACTTTCAGTTAAGATAGAGGGTTTGCCAGCATCTACTAGGGGTACTCGTATAGTGCAGCTTTCGGATTTGCACTACGACGGTTTGAGGTTATCCGAAGAAATGTTAAAGCAGGCTATAATCGCCAGCAATCAAGCTGAACCGGATTTAGTTGTTTTAACTGGTGACTACGTAACCGACGATCCCGCACCAATATATAAACTAGTTAAAAGACTTAAGCATTTAAAATCTCGCGCTGGTATCTATGCCGTACTTGGCAATCATGATATATGCTACCGTACTGCAAAGGCAGAAGTTACAGCAGCATTAGAAAGTATTGATATAAAAGTTCTTTGGAATGAAATTGCTTATCCTTTGGGAAAAGATTTACCATTGGTTGGATTAGCTGAATATTGGTCAAGAGGATTTAACCCGGCATCGGTAATGGATCGCTTAGACGATGCAACACCGCGTATCGTTTTATCCCATAATCCCGATACAGCCCAAATATTGCAGCAGTGGCGAGTAGATTTGCAACTATCAGGGCACAGCCACGGAGGACAAATTGTGTTACCCGATATTGGCCCTTTAGTAGTTTATTACAAAGAATTAGTTCGCATAATTCCCAAAAATGTGCGGCAATTCATTCCATTTTTACGACCAGATTATGTAAAAGTTCTCCGACATTGGGAATGGGCGCAGGGATTTCACAAAGTAGGTAAAAATCAGCTATATGTCAATCGTGGTTTAGGAACTTATTTACCAGGGCGCTTGTTTTGTCCGCCGGAAGTTACTGTAATTACTTTGGAGTGAGGGAGTGGGGAGATTGGGGGATGGGGAGAACTCTTAATTTATAACTATTAACTTTTCAATCTAAAATTAATAACTCCTAACTCCTAACTCCTAACTGAACAAACCGCCTTTAGTTACGACCGAAAGATGTCAGTAATTAAAAGCGGTTTATTAAATATTTAGTAAATTGAGAAGAGTTGAAAATCAGAGTTTACTTTTAATCTAGGGTGAACCGGAATCGCAATTTTAGAAACGCTTGTTACCCAATGTACATCCTGAGTTATTTTCTATTCAAGCAGTATTCTTTGTCTGCTTGTAAAAACCTCCAAACTCACTTGTTCATATAAGGAAAGGCGAAAACATAGCATTTATTTGTTTGAAGGATGTAACAATCGAGATATTGCGATGGGATTAGAGGGGGAGACACTAACTCCAATCGAAAGATTTATTTTTTAGAGTTTTAACTCGCTTGTGCCTTATTTATAAAGTTAGCACCTGTTTTCTATAATTAAAACCTTATTTTACTGACTGTAACTATTGGTAATTTTTCGCAATATTTGTCTAAGTTTGTTTATTTATAGGACTTACGCAAAGCCCCCCTTCTCAAGGGGGGTTGGGGGGATCTTAACGTTGGGAATACTTAATTTATCGTTGCGGTTGCGTAACTCCTAATTTATATAGTATTAATTACTCCTGCTTTTTGCCTTATAAATAGCTAAAAGCCTTTTTTAATAGGAATTTCCATAAAGTCCATCTTCTTTAAGCGGGGTTGGGGGGATCTAAATCCTAAATCTATGAAATACTTGTTTTGTCGTTCTGCTTGCGTAAGTCTTATTTAATTAACATCTTGCACCATTGTCCTTAAGGTTCAGCACCCGCCTTGAAATCAATTTCAAGGCTAATATACAAAGTACGTTAAAACGCACTAAAAGTCTTATCTAGTCTGATTTATCAGACTTTGTATTTGAGCCTGGGAATTTATTCCAAGGCGGTTTATAAGGCTAATTGAAAATAGTGAAAATATCAGATTTCAAAGATTTTGCTTAACAAAAAAAATAGAGACGAAGTAAAAGCCACGTCTCTATAAATTAATTTGTGAAGGATTCGTAGTTGCTTTTTAAACTTTCATCTTGCTATATTCTCAGAATAACTTCTGGCAGGAAGTAAGTGGTTCTATCTCTAGAAAGGTGATTAATATATCCGGAAGAGTGATTTAAAGTTTGTAAATTTTTTTTTGATACCAGTATTCATAACCATAGAATAAATTTATTATTATTCTTATAAGATTATGAAATTAACAACTTAAATTACCTTTTAATTAATTGTAAATAATCGCTCATACTAGTAAATATCTTCAAGCTAACTTTCTATGCTGCCTCTTCCCCAAAACCCGCTTTCTTTGACGCAAACCCCTCATAGTGGCTACCACTGGGATGGTGGGGAACGTCGCTTTTTTGAAGGTTGGTATTACCGAGTAACTCTACCCTTTGTAAATCAAACTTTCGCTTTCATGTATTCGATTGAAGATCCAATCGGTGGCAAACCTCACAGTGGTGGTGCAGCACAAATTCTTGGCCCAAATGATGAATATTTGTGGCGTACTTTTCCCGATGTCAATAAATTTTGGGCAAAGCCTGATGTTTTGGCTTTAGGGCATTGGGGGAAAACTGATATAGAAAGTCAACCCCTTTATCTGCTTCCTGTAGAGTTTGAAAGCTACATTCAAGAGGGTTATCAAGCTACAGCAACTTTAAATCAAGGGATAATTTACGATCCAAGTAATGGTAATTACTGTCGCTGGCAGTATGAAATTCAGCCGGTGTACTATTGGGGAAATAAAGGCAGCATTCAGCAATCAACCGCAGGCTGGATCTCCTACTTACAGATTTTTGAGCCGGGATGGCAAATTTTGATGGCTCATGGTTTCGCTAGCGGTTGGATAGATTGGAATGGTAAACGCTATGAATTTACCAACGCACCCGCTTACAGTGAAAAAAACTGGGGAGGAGCTTTTCCCGAAAAATGGTTTTGGTTGAACTGTAATAGTTTTGATGACGAACCAGATTTAGCTTTAACCGCAGGTGGAGGTAGACGTGGTGTATTGTGGTGGATGGAATCTGTAGCAATGATCGGTTTGCATTACCAAGGTAAATTTTATGAGTTTGTACCTTGGAATTCTCAAGTTAGTTGGAATATCGAACCTTGGGGAAAATGGGAAATGCACGCGAGAAATTCGCAATACGAAGTGACTTTAACGGGAACTACCGATTTACCCGGTACAGAATTGCGTGCGCCAACCGAAAATGGTTTAATATTTGCTTGTCGCGACACCATGCAAGGAAAATTAACTTTAGAATTGCGCGAATTAAATACTGCTGAATCCAAAACTATCCTGAAAGCAACCAGTAATTTATGTGGATTAGAAACAGGGGGTGGTCCCTGGGATAGTTCCTGGCTTAGCGACTAGAAATGTTATTATAAAAATAACAATTTGGGGCTGTAGCTCAGCAGGATAGAGCGAGCGCCTCCTAAGCGCTAGGTCGCAGGTTCGAGCCTTGCCAGTCCCGTTTTCCGAAAAAAAAAGAATAAAGTTATTCAATATACTTTTTATTTCACCCCCTAAAACAGATACAATCTTTGATTAAGTCTGGTATTCCTTGTTGCTGCAATCCAATAGGCAGTGCATATAAACTAGTAAATGATTATTTTTGCGCGTTAGCGAACATTGATGATATCTATTCGTCAAAACAAGTTAGTTCTGGTGCAATACAATACGTTCTCGTTACTTAAACAATAGTCAAGAACGGTTCTTCAAATACTTGGGAATATACTTCGACCGAATTAAAAGCTATTAGCTATCAGCTTAAGCCAGGGAATTGGATGGGGATTTAAACCCCAACAAAACGGCTTACACCTATGTTTATCAGTGAGGTTTTACCCTCTCGTAGCTAAAAGCTAAAAGCTAAAAACTAAAAGCTAAAAGCTCGATAATTGGTCGCTAAGGGGTGTTACCCCCTGTGCATTTTTCCACAAAATATTTATATTTTGTTGGACATATTAAATGTGAAGCGTATATCTTGCTGCGTTATTTTTATTTTTCTAGAAAAAATTCCTTTCTAGATAGTCTAAGCTACACACTCTTAAATAAAATGCTCCCCAAAGGAATTACTTCACGGTTAATACCGATCATTCTACCCCTAACCTTATTATGGGGTTACAAAAAAGTTCAAGCTGTATTTGTACAGCCCCAAGCAATTTTGGTTTTAGGAGGTTCTACTAAAAGGTTAGAAAGAGAAAAATTCACAGCTGACTTTGCAAAACAATATCCTAACCTACCGATTTGGATTTCGGGAGGAAGTCCAGAAGGTGCGACAAAAAAGGTATTTATCAAAGCTGGTGTCGATCAAAAGCGTTTGTACTTAGACTATCGAGCCAATAATACAGTAGAAAATTTTACGACATTAGTAGATGATTTAAAAAAAAGAGGAATCAAGAAATTATATTTAGTCACTTCCGATTACCATATGCCTCGTGCTAGCGTAGTTGGCGAGATTGTTTTAGGTAGTCGAGGAATTGACTTTAAAACAGTATCCGTGCCTTCACAAAATAATTCCGAACCAGTAGAAAAGTCTATCCGCGACGGAGTTAGATCAATCGTGTGGGTTGCTACTGGTTTGGGTGGTGGGGAGAAATAGAAGCGGAGGAAGAATTATTGTTCCCTACTCCCTACTCCCTACTCCCTAACACCAAAAAATAATCGCAAATAAATATTAAAAATTAAAATTTACGCCGCAGCTTTTTCTTGCACCAAAACAAAAGGCTCCACGATCAAAGCGTTAAACAGTTTTTTTCGCTGCATATTCCATTCTCCAATTTGTACTGCTGAAGGTTTAGCAATCAACGCTTCATCAATCCAATTTTGAACTTCAGAGGCTTTATCGCCAGCTATAGCTTCACCTACATCTAATAAATCTAATTCAGAAGCTACTATAATTACAGAATCTTTTTGGGCGTGAGGAATCAACCATTCCCATTCAGCTTCATCAAGGTTTTGATCTAATTGCGCTCTTAAATCTTGATTTGTCATCAGTCATTATTTATTCTTCAATAATTAATATATAACAATTTTAAATTATTTGTGAATGTGAAAATTCAAAAACTTAGTTTGGCTAAAAAGATCGGGTTCCGCCTGCATCATAAAATATTATGGGTTGGATTATTTTACTCATAGATACTGATTAAACCTCAGCTTTCATTGCATCAATTTCAAATAATGAAACAATGACTCCTGCAATGGGAATAGAGATAAAAATACCTAATAAACCTGCAATTCTAGCGCCTATTAGTAAAGCAAAAAATATTACAACCGGATTTAGATTAAGTGCATCCTGCATTACTCTAGGTGCAATTAAGTTATCTTGAATTTGTTGAAGTACAATACAGGCTCCTAATACCTTAAGTCCCAACCATACACCTTGAGACGATACTATTAAGGTGATTAAACCAATTCCTAAAGTTGCACCAATACCTGGAATAATATCAATAAAACCAACGATTACAGATAATACTAAAGGAAAAGGTACTCGCAACAGTACAAAAACAAAGAATGTTGAGACTGTAAGAAACAATGTTAATAATAACTGACCTCGAAAAAAGCCAAGAAAAGCTCGTTTGATAACTTTTTCAAACTTTGTACGTCGAGGTTTAGGTATTATTTTCAAAATAAAATCCCAAAGTTGTTCTCCTTCAAGGAGCATAAAAAAGGAAACAACCGCAATTAAAACGAAAGTCGCAAAATTAGTAATAAAACTTTGGAATAAAAATAAAATATTACTAAGTCTAGCAATAGCTTGTTCTCTTAATACCTGTTCTAAGTAACTTAAATCTATCTGAAGTTTTCGGTTTCTGAGAATTTCCTCTAATCGCTGTACCAAAGGTATTAAATCATTTAAAAAAGTTGCTGCACTATCAATTAATTGTTGTCCCTGAGATAAAAGCCCCAAGCCTGCCGCGATAGCTAAACTGCCCAGAATAACTATACTAATTAGGAAAATAAAAATAACCGCGACACTGTGAGGTACAAAGTGTTTCAGCCACTGCACGGGATAGCTAAGTAAAAAAGCTAAAATTGCGGCAAACGTAAAAATAACGATAATCGCTTCAAAATAAGCGATTAATTGTACGATTGTCCAGCCGCAAGCAGCGAAAAGTAAAAAGCGAACTAAAGAAAAATTATTTAATCGATTTAAAAAATTATTGCCGTCTGAATCGTTCATATGATATTAAGGAAGTAGAAGCAAGGAAGCAGGAGACAAATTAAATAAGATTAAATTTAGGATCTTAAAAATGTCTAAAGTTCAATCTAAGCATTTTTAACTGCTAATACTACTTCCTTTAAGCATATTTTTGATTATTGCCAACTTAACGTCCCAAATCGTGCATTTTATTAATCTCTACAGCGCATTTTTGGGTTACAGCTTCTAAATCTTCCTTGGTTGTGGAAGTTGGAGCAGAAATCAATTCGCCAATTCTGACTGTTACCGGAACCCTTTGAGGAACAGCCTCACCTTTCTGCTCAATGTCCTGAGTACCCCATAAGCATACTGGTATAATTGGTGCATTTGCTTTTGCTGCAATTAACGCCGCACCTCGCTTAGGATCTGTAATTCGTCCATCTTTGGTGCGAGTACCTTGCAAGAAAACACCTACAGCCCAACCGCCGTTTAGATACTCCAAAGCCTTACGAATTGCATTGCGATCGCCACTTCCCCTACTTACAGGATAAGCACCATATAGCTGAATCGCTTGTTTCAAAACGGGAATTCTAAATAATTCTTCCTTCGCCATATAAGATACCGGACGACGAACACTAACAGAAACAATTGGCGGGTCAAAATTACTAGCATGATTGCTTACTATCACCAATGAGCCATTGCGAGGGACATTTTCCGCTCCATAAATACGCCCTCGGAAGTAAGCGAGAAGCATCGGATTTACTACCGAGTATTTCAACGCGCGGTAAAGTAGCAGGCTAACAAACGGTTCGCGATTTCGAGACATATTTGATAAATGGGCATGGGGCATGGGAATTGGGCATGGGAGAGGGGAAGATAATTTTTAACTCTTAACTCCTAACTAATTCCGTTTCCGCAGCAGAGCGCACGTTTTCCAATTTTAAGCCGGAGGCGGTACGTTTGATTAAGCCGGTTAAGACGTTTCCAGGCCCAATTTCTACAACTCTTTCAATTCCTTGCTCTGGTAGTGCTAATGCTGTTTCTCGCCAGCGGACGCTTCCGGTCATTTGTTTAACTAAACGTTGCTTTAAAATATCGGCTTCTACGGTGGGTACTGGTTCAACGTTGGATATAACAGGTACGGTAGCTTGATGAAATTCTACGGTTGCTAATACATTTTTAAATTCAGCAGATGCTTCTGCCATCATCGGTGAATGAAAGGCTCCCGATACGTTTAATGGTAATTTCCGTTTTGCTTTGACTTGAGCCAAGACGCTTTCTATAGCTTCAGGTGTACCGGAAATTACTACTTGTGCGGAACTGTTGTCATTCGCCAAAACTGCATCGTTTGTTTCGGCTAGAATTCGATCCAATTGTTCTTTATCAAAGCCAATCAAAGCTGCCATCTTGCCACCAGCAGCATTTTCCATCAGTTCGGCACGACGCTTTACCAAACGCAAACCAGCAGCCCATTCAAATACCCCTGCTACATATAAAGCAATATACTCTCCCAAACTATGTCCGGCGACTAAATCCGGTTTTTCTGCTTTACGGATAACATCGGCAAGAATAGTTTCTACTACATACAAGCAAGGTTGAGTGTAAAGAGTACGAGCCAATTTGTCTTCGTGATTCTGGCAGATGTCGCTAACACTCCAGCCCAAAATCTCTTCAGCTTGAACAAACTTTTCCTTCGCTTCTGACAATTCCAGTAAATCCATTCCCATTCCCAACGCTTGGGAACCTTGTCCGGGAAACACCCATGCGGTTTTAGTCATTAGTTGTTAGTTAATAGTTGTTAGTTAATAGTTGTTAGTTATTAGTTAGGAAATTAGATTTGTTCCAATATTTGTTTCAACGAATTAACACAGTCAGGAACCGAACAGTGTTGTTAGAGAAAACAATCGCAAGTCCAAGCTTTCAAAACGTTCAAAAATACTTATTGATTTGATTGAATGCTTTCAAATCATAACTCTTAACTCATAACTCCTAACTCTTATCTTCCCCATTTAAAAATTGCCGCGCCCCAAGTTAATCCAGCCCCAAAACCTGATGCAGCGATGGTATCTGTGGGTTTTATTTTGCCTTCTCGTACTGCTTCATCTAATGCGATTGGTATAGAAGCAGCAGAAGTATTGCCATAATTAGCCACATTACTTATTACTTTTTCTGATGGAATAGAAAGACGTTCGGCAACTGCATCAAGAATGCGTTGGTTGGCTTGATGCAATAGCAGCCAATCCACTTGTTCGACAGTCAGATTTGCACGAAACAAAGCTTTGTCAATAACTTCCGGTACTCGCTTCACGGCAAAACGATAAACTTCTTTGCCATTCATCGAGACATTACCAAAATTGCCTTTTGAAATACTTACACCATTTGTCAGTTCTTGCGATTGAGGTGTATAGGCAAGTTTAAGACAGCTATTAAGGCTGCCATCACTTTTGATTTCAAAACCTAACAAACGGTCTTCTTTATTGGCTTGCAATACAGCGGCTCCAGCACCATCGCCAAATAATATGCAGGTGCGTCTGTCTTGCCAATCCACCCAACGAGAGAGGATATCCGCCCCAACCAAGAGTACATTTTGAAATACACCTGTCCTGATATATTGGGCGGCAGTTACTAATCCAAACACAAAACCAGAACAAGCCGCAGTCAAATCAAATGCTACTGCCCTGCTTGCTCCTAATTCAGCTTGAATTTGGCTAGCGCTACCAAATAAGTCATCAGGAGTGGAAGTAGCCAGCAAAATCAAATCCAAATCTTTTGCTTCAACTTGTGCCATTTCCAATGCCTTGAGACTAGCAGCAGTACCAATAGTAGTAACAGATTCAGTCGCCATTGCTAATCTTCGCTGGCGAATTCCCGTTCTGCTGGTTATCCATTCGTCTGATGTGTCAACTAGCCCGCTTAGCCCCTGGTTATCTAGAAAGGTTGCTGGCACAGCCGAGCCACTTCCTGTCATCGCTATTCCTAAATTTTGCACTCATTCTCTCCGCAGCTATCCGCTAGAAGGACGTAACAATCTCTACGATAATGATTATTAGCCTACAGCCAGTATAAAAAACTGACTATAGACTAGTAATATTAATTGCCTAAGAAAGCTAATTCATAAAACGCTTTTTTCGCTCAGATTATTAGAGTGAATGCGTTGTAGTACCTGATTGTCCACAGCTTCTTTCGCTAGACGAATTGCACCGAAAATTGAAGGAGCTTGGGAGCTACCGTGACCAATTACACATATGCCGTTTACGCCTAAAAGTAAACCACCGCCATGTTCTGCTGAGTCTACCCGCTGTTTAATTCGTTTCAGGTTTGGTTTTAAGATAGAACAGCCAAGCTGGCCGCGCAATCCTTGGGGTAATTCTTCGCGAATAATTTGCAACATAATATCCCCGACTGCTTCGGCAAATTTTAATAATACATTGCCTACAAAACCATCACATACAATCACATCAAAGTTACCAGAAAGCACATCGCGCCCTTCGGCATTGCCAATAAAAGTGACTTGAGTATTTTTACTAATCATTTGGTGAGCGCGTATGGCAACATCGTTACCTTTACATTCTTCCTCACCAATATTTAATAAACCAACTTTGGGTTCTGCCACACCCAAAACATACTGAGAATAAGCCGAACCTAAAACGGCAAATTGCTCTAAAAATTTAGGACGGCAGTCTACGTTAGCGCCAACGTCAAGTACTAAGACTTGTTTGCTAGCCACCATCGTCGGGAATACTGCACCAATTGCTGGACGATCGATGCCCGGAAGTCTTCCCAAGCGAAGTAAAGCTGCTGCCATTGCTGCACCAGAATGACCGGCACTAACTACAGCATCAGCTTGTCCCTTTTTCACTAAGCTCATCGCCACGTTGATGGAAGCCTTCGGTTTGCGTCTAATGCCGCTTAAAGGTTCCTCATCCATCGCGATCGCGCCTTCGGCAGGGACAATTTCAACTTGTTCTGACTTGATTGATGATGGCAGTGTTCGTTCAATATCTTCGGGGGAGCCTACCAACAATACTTTTACACCTAATTCTTCGACGGCTCGCAGTGCGCCAGCCACGATTTCGCTAGGTGCATTATCTCCTCCCATTGCATCAATAGCGATTCTTACGCCAGTCGATCCCATTGCTCAGAGCTTCCAGAAACCTTACAAATTTTACCAGATGCCCCTACTAGTAGCAGTAGATTTTTAACTACCAAATCTTACTTGTTTAAGTAAGGCATCAACTTCGACTTTTGCTCAACATAACATGAATTCACCTCTATCACTCCACTCTCATCTCTTGACAGGTAAATGTTTTGAGCAATAGAAGGGCGGTGAATGCGTTCCGAAACAACATTGCTGCCCTTGCGTGAAGTACTATTAAACCATCCCGAAGGCAAAAGCAAGAATACATAGATTGCACGAGGCAGTAGTTATATTACATTGAGGAAAAAATGATTGTTATCTATCCGATCCAAAATTCAAATTTTATTTGTATAAATTTGCATAAATGTCTTTAAGCGAGATAAATAAGGTTAACATAATTTGTAGTACATACGGTCTGTGTGTGTATTAATTTTTAAAATAATTAAATTTAAAATTAATTTTTATACGATCTATTTTTAAGTATTATTCTGTACTCGACTTGTTATGCGCTGTTAAATATTCCTACAAGAACAAATAGGGAAAAAAGACGATAATTATAAAACGCTTGGGACTTTTTATAGATACCGAGCGCATACTCGCTGCTAAAAAACTAAGAAATAAATCAAGAGCGACATTAATTCATTTTTTTCATATTGCGATCGACTGAACAAAAGCTCGAATAAACCGCTATTTCCGATCCAAAATCGAAAAAATAATCAAATTTTCCCGATCTGCTCTTAAATATCTAGAAGAGGTTCACAGTTACGCCTATGACATCCGTTTAAAAAGGGCGTTTTCAGTTTTTGCTTGCCGGTAAACTGTACCGTTGAGAGCATATATATCTTGTAATTAATACTGTGTCGCTGTCGCTTATCTTACCCATAGAGGAACCTACTGTCTTAGATATCTATTAAATCAAGGCTCAAATTTTGCTCAAAGCATTGTCTATCAAATATTTTATGAACTTTGTCAAAACCCTCCATATTACTTATAAAAACACTATAAATTTATATTTAATAGCGAAGAAGGGCTTATTCCCCGGTTCATCCACATAAGTGTTTTTTCCGCAATCAATTTGGTGCGATCGCGCCTCGAAGTGTGATAATAAAATCCATTACTTAAAAATTTAAGCATAATGGTTGAGGCAGATTGCAAAACTTTGTTATATGGCACTCTTCCAGAAGCAATAATCAACGGTTATGATTACGAGCATGCTAATGGGTTTGCTTTGTGCGTAATATTACAGCGAAAAAGGTAGCAGTTACTTGTATAGGAGCAAAGAATGCTGGAATTGTTTGGTTCGGGTTTAATTTCGTTATGGCTAGACATGGCAGGAGTACAAGTTAAGCCAATGCAGGCTTTAGATACGTTAGCTTGGCAAGCTGGTACCGGCTTAGTTCTCAGCCCCGATCCAAACCCAGCCAGAAGCAATACAATACGTGAATATCTCAAAGAGCTACAGGCATTAAAACTGATTAAACCAGAACAAACCGAAGTTCAGGGTATTTGGATGCAGTCAGGTCCCATACTAATGGCTAACCATCAAGGTACAAAACCTTTACCTGCTGCTTCTTTAACGAAAATTGCAACTTCACTTGCTGCTCTTAATAAATGGGGCTACGACCACAAATTTGAAACTTTAATAAGTGCTACCGGACCTGTTAAAAACGGTGTATTAGAAGGAAATTTAGTAGTTAATGCTAGTGGCGATCCTTTATTTGTTTGGGAAGAAGCAATAACTATTGGCAATACGCTCAACAAAATGGGTATAAAGCGCGTCAATGGAAATTTAATCGTTGTTGGTAAATTTGCGATGAATTTCCAACGCAATCCCACATTAGCAGGGCAAGCACTGAAAAGGGCGCTCAATTTTGCTACTTGGGATAGAGGTATAGCCTCTCAGTATTCGCGAATGCCCAAAGGTACCCCAAAACCTCAAGTCCCAATTACCGGAATTGTTGAAGTCAAAGACAAGATTGAAATTTCTCAAACCGAGTTGATACGTCATCGTTCATTGCCCATAACACAGTTAATCAATGAAATGAACGTTTTCAGCAACAATGAAATGGCCGAAATGCTTGCAGAATCAGTAGGTGGAGCAAGTGTAGTCCAATCAATTGCTGCCAAACTTGCCAGAGTACCGCAAGAAGAAATTCAATTAATTAACGGTTCCGGCTTAGGACAAGAAAATCGCATTTCTCCCAGGGCTGCCACTGCGATGTTAATGGCTATTCAACGTTTAGTAACTCCTCATAATCTGACGGTAGCTGACTTGTTCCCCACTTCCGGCTTAGATCATCGCGGCACAACTTACGCCAGACGCATTCCTAAAAACACAGCCTTTAAAACTGGTACCTTAAGAGATGTCAGCGCTTTAGCAGGAGTAATGCCGACAAAAGATCGCGGTTTAGTTTGGTTCGCAGTTATCAACAAAGGTGTTTACGTTCCGGGTTTCCGTTCCGAACAAGACAAGTTACTGCAAAAAACCCTCAAAGAATTGCAAGTACCAGCAACCGCTTCAACTGGTATTAGTCCTACTGAAGGGGAAAAAGCCATACCAGAATTAGGTAAAGCTAGTCGCAATGACATTTTGTATAAAAGCTGAATTCAGTTATCAGTGAACAGTGAACAGCTAACATTTATCATCGATCCGATACGAAGGAACAATTTACTTCTTGCTTTAGCCGATTATTAACTGATCACTGATAACTGATCACTGCTAACTGATAACTGTTAATTGTTGAGGTTGGGAATAATCTCTGTTATCACCCGATTATTTGAACCTCCCCCTTTAACAACCACATTTTCTGTATTAAAATTACCAGTTGCAGAATCACCTTTAAAAGTTAATTGAGGTTCTGTTTGAGCGTATGTTACGTTTCCAGAAGCTTCTACTAATTGCTTGTTTAAATACCAAGTTAAATTATTCGATTGAATAGACTGACCTTTTTTTCCGATACCTTTAACGTCTCCTTGAACAAAAACTGTATCTTGGGGTATTTTTAATTCACCTCGATTCCCGGTTACAGTTATATTTTCAGCACGATGTACCACTTTTACTGGTGCATTTGTTTTAATATTTTGGGCGTTTACATTCCAAGTTAGGGAATTACTAGCTATTTGCACCAAAGGATCTAATAATTCTATAAAGGCATTTTTTGTAATATTGACAATTTTTGTTTTTAAGAAAATTTCAGCAGCATCTCCCCTACCGCGATCGGTAAGTTTATTATTCTCGAAACGGTTAATCTGCATGGTGCGATCGCCAATTAGTTTTTCCTGTTTAATCATCCAGGTTAATTGCTCGGTTTGCATTTGCAGTTGGGGATCGAACGATTTGGCTACGACTCCCCCAGAAAAATCAATCCGCTGTTCGCGGGTTTTAACTCTTGCTTCTTTGGCTACTGCCTGTAACTGTTTGTGAGTACCGTTAAGTTGATTGCGAACAATCATTAAATCTTCTTTAGGCCGCCATTCTAATTCATTACCTCGCAATACCACACCATTTTCTGGATCGGTTGCAACAATTTTACCTTTAAGAAATAATTGCTTTCCGTCTTGCCTAATATCGGCTTTGTCTGCCGTAATCTTGTAAACTATTTTACCGTCTTGATACAGTTCGCCATAAGGATTCTCAGCATTACCAATTTGTTTTTCTTTGGTATATTTAGCTTGTTTAGCATTTACCTTCCAAATTGGCTGACCTTTTTCATCAAATTGTTCTAAAGCTACACCTTGGAAAGTAAAGTTACTTTCGTCTTCTTGTACGGATTCGTCTTCAACTGGTTCGGAGTCAAGATTGGGCTTCTCACCTCCACAACTAACTAATGTCAGAAGAAAGAAGGCGCAGGGCAGAAGGCAGAGGCTAAAAGTCTTGCGAGTTAAGCTTTTCATCCTGGATATTATAGAAAGTTTTTTGCGCCATACTCTGTTAACAGACGTAGAAAAAATTAAAATTATCCGTGCTTTTGATTTATTTTGAGTTTGTAGTAGCGCTTCAGCGCATCCGGAATCCGGATGCGCTGAAGCGCTACTACG